>NZ_JBEYJD010000092.1:0-18454 GCF_040636125.1 Streptomyces sp. NPDC006733
CCCACAGCGGCCTCCCCGGCCTCAATGTCAACCGTCACGTCAGTCATCAACTGTCGCTTCCAGCTCAGGAGTTACACCGCTCACGGTACAGACCCCCCTCGCGCTGAGCCTGCGCCCGGACGAGGCCTGCACCCGCACCGCGGCCACCTCGACCCCGCGCACGTCCGCCGCCGCCCGCACGTTGCTGTCGGACTCTTTGACCATGTCCGTCCACTCGGCGGGAGTCCTGGTCAGGTTTTCTCCGGCCGGGCTGGTGAGGGTCACGGCTCCGGGCTTCCACAGAGGGCTGGCCCAGGCCAGGAGCGCAGCGGGCCGGCCCGTCGCTGCCGCAGAGGCCCCGACTGCCACAGCGCCGGGCGGGTGAACGCCCGTCGTCCTGCCAGCGACGTCCCGGGCGCCGGGTACAGCTACGCCATGCTGTCCCTTTCTCTGCCGCTCCCGCTGGCGCTGTGTCGTCCTGTCGACGAAGCCCGCGGCGGCCCGGATTTGAGTCTGGAGCCGAAGTTATGGACAGGGTTTGAAGCTGTCCATGGTCCACCTACTTTCTCGATGGGGGTCGGCAGTCGTAGCTGGAACCGATGTTGCTGAAGCTCTGGCTGGACACCGGCACACCACACGGAAGCGCGCGGCTTCCAGCTTGACCTTCGACTTGGGTCGAAGGTCTACCGTCGGTGATGTGAGCACGATGCGAATCTCCCAGCTCGCTGAACGCTCCGGCGTGCCGGCGACGACCCTGCGCTTCTACGAGGGTGCCGGACTACTGCCCGCCGACCGGAGCCCGGCTGGCTACCGGCTGTACGGCGAGGACGCGGTCGAGCGGCTGGCGTTCATCGGCGCGGCCAAGCATCTGGGACTGCCGCTGGAGGAGATCGGCGAACTGCTCGGAGTCTGGGAGGCCGGTGCCTGCCGGGACGTGAAAGCGGATCTGCGGCCCCGGATCGCCGCCCGCCTGGCCGAAGCCGAGTCCAGGGCCGCCGAGCTGGCCGCGTTCACCGCATCCCTGCACACGGCCCTGGAGCACCTGGACGCGCTGCCCGATCGCGCGAGCCCCTGCGATCCCGAGTGCGGCTTCCTCGCCTCGTCGGTTCCGCCCGCTGCCAGCACGCGGCCGGTGGACGTGGTGCTGGCGCCCAGCCGCCAGTCCGCCGAGGCCGAGGCGGAGGGGTGGCGGACGGCGCCGGTGGCCTGCTCCCTGACCGGCGAGGGCCTGCACGAGCGGACCGCCCAGTGGCGCGAGGCGGTCGATGGCGCCGTGCGGACCGCGGTGCCTGACGGGCTGCGGCTGACCATGCCCGTCGAGCGGACGGCGCGGGTGGCGGAGCTGGCATCGGCCGAGCAGCAGTGCTGTCCGTTCTTCGACTTCCGGCTTCACCTCGACGGCCCGCGCCTGCACTTGGAGGTCCGCGCGCCGGCCGACGGAGTCGGGCTGCTGACCGATCTGTTCGGCCCGGCCGCCTGACCGCGCCCTCCCTATCCCGCCCGCTTCCCCTGCTCCGGAGACTTCCTGCCGTGCTCGTCGCCCGCTCCATCGCCCTGTTCGCCGTCGCCGCGCTGTTCGAGATCGGGGGTGCCTGGCTGGTCTGGCAGGGCATCCGCGAGCACAAGGGATGGATCTGGATCGGCGCCGGCGTCATCGCGCTTGGTCTGTACGGGGTGGTGGCCACCTTCCAGTCCGACGACAACTTCGGCCGGATCCTCGCCGCGTACGGCGGGATCTTCGTCGCTGGGTCGATCGCGTGGGGCATGGTCGCCGACGGCTACCGGCCCGACCGCTTCGACGTCATCGGCGCGTTGGTCTGCCTCGCCGGGATGGCGGTCATCATGTACGCCCCGCGCGGCCACTGAGCCGGCCGCACCGGGATCAGGCCAGGGCCTGGACGGCGTACACCGCACCGAGGGCGGCGGCGAGGGCGCCGAGCAGGAGCCGGAGCGCGGTCTCGGGCAGGTGCGGTTGCAGGCGTGCGCCGAGGTAGCCGCCGATCAGCCCGCCCAGGCCGCAGGCCAGGCCCAGCCACCAGTTGGGCGAGACGGGTCCGGGGCTTGCCAGGGCCAGCAGCGTGTACGCGGCGGCGCCGGCGACGGAGGTGGTGAAGGTCGCGGAGAGGGTGGCCGGTGCGAGGCGGGCCATGGGCATGCCGCGGGCGGCGAGGATGGGCCCGAGGAGGGAACCGCCGCCGATGCCGTAGATCCCGCCGATCACTCCGACCGTGAGGGCCAGGGCGGCGAGTGCGGGCCTCGACGGTTCGGCCGTGTCCGGCCGCCGCCGGGCGGGGCGCAGGGTGCGCAGGCACAGCCACGCGCCGAGCGGGAGGAGAAAGGCGGCGACCAGGATGCGGAAGACGTCGGGGCCGGGGAGGGCGAAGACGCGGATGGCGGCGCCTGCAAGGACGCCGGGCAGTGTCCAGGCGACGAGGCGCCGGGCCAGTCCGCCGCGCAGAGCGCCGTCGCGGCGGTAGCGCCAGAGTGCGCCTGGCCCGGCTACCACATTGAACAGCAGGTTCGTCGGTGTGACGGCGGGGCTCGGCACGCCGAGGACGCTGAGCTGGACCGGCAGGAGGAAGACCGCCCCGGACACGCCGACCGGCGCGGTCACCGTCGAGATCAGCAGGCCGGCCGCGAACCCGGCCCAGATCGTCCACTCCACCGCTGCCCCCGCCGCTCCGTGATCGCCCGGTCAGTATCGACGGAGGGGGTGGCGGGATCGTGATTCGGCAACGAGATGTTCACGAGCAGCAGGTGCAGCCCGGCTTGCAGCCGCACGCGTCCGCCTCGGCCTCGGCCGCCCCGACGGGGGCCGGGGTGCGGGAGGTGGGTGCGCAGCAGCCTTTGCCCTGCCAGGCGTCGCGGCCTTCCTTGAGGGCGATGGCGGCGATGACCAGGGCTGCGATGGGGTCGGCCCAGGACCAGCCGAGGGTGGCGTTGAGGATCAGGCCGACCAGGAGGACGGCGGAGAGGTACGTGCACAGCAGGGTCTGCTTGGAGTCCGCGACGGCGGAGGCGGATCCGATTTCGCGTCCTGCGCGGCGCTGGGCGGCGGAGAGGAACGGCATGATCGCCAGGGAGAGGGCGGCGATGATGATGCCGGGGATCGAGGTCTCGGCCTCGCCGGTGCCGGTCAGGGCGCGTACGGCGTCGAAGGTGACGTAGGCGGCGAGGGCGAAGAAGGAGACGGCGATGATCCGCAGGGTGGTCTTCTCCCGGGCTTCGCGCACGGCGTGGTCGCGGGCGGAGAACTGCCAGGCGACCGCGGCGGCGGAGGACACCTCGATGACGGAGTCCAGCCCGAAGCCGATCAACGCGGTGGAGGAGGCGATCGTGCCCGCGGTGATCGCGACGACCGCCTCGATGACGTTGTAGGTGATCGTGGCGGCGACCAGCAGCCGTATTCGTTTGGCGAGTGCGTCGCGGCGGGCCGGGGACGGCCCGAGGGATATCGCGGTCATCTCAGCAGCAGTCCTTCGTGGCGGCGTCCGGGCAGGTCTGGTCGGACTCGACTGCGACCACGGCGGCCAGCAGGTGGTCCAGGGCGTGGCCGAGGCGAGGGTCGGCGAGCTCGTAGCGGGTGCGGCGCCCGTCGGGCACGGTGACGACGAGGCCGCAGTCCCGCAGACAGGCCAAGTGGTTGGACAGGCGGGTTCGCGAGACGCCGAGCGCGTCGGCGAGGTCGGCGGGGTAGGCCGGCGCCTGACGCAGCGCGAGGAGAATGCGGCATCGGATCGGGTCGGCGAGCGCGCGGCCGAAGCGGGCCAGCACGTCGATGTCGGAGGCAACGGTCAGCACCCCCTGAGAGTACAGTGAAGCGTGAATTCACAGAAGCATGGATAATGATGATCAGTCCGGTGGGCCTACGATCGGCCCACTGACCAGCAGGAAGAGGGCTGAAGAACGTGACGGGCGACGAGCAGGACCTGGCCGAAGCCCAGCGGGCGCACTGGCAGAGCACGTACTCCGCCCATCCGGGCATGTACGGCGAGGAGCCCTCCGCCCCCGCCGTCCACGCCGCGACCGTCTTCCGGGCCGCCGGCGCCCGCGACGTCCTCGAACTCGGCGCCGGTCACGGCCGCGACGCCCTGTACTTCGCACGCGAGGGCTTCACCGTGCAGGCCACCGACTTCTCAGCGACCGGCCTGGAGCAACTGCGCCGCGGCGCGCTCGCCCAGGGCACCGCCGGGCAGGTCACCACGGCCGTGCACGACGTCCGCGAGCCGCTCCGGCTGCCGGACGCCTCCACGGACGCGGTGTTCGCGCACATGCTGCTGTGCATGGCCCTGTCCACCGACGAGATCCGCGCCCTCGTCGGCGAGATCCGCCGGGTCCTGCGCCCGGGCGGCACCTTCGTCTACACCGTCCGTCACACCGGCGACGCCCACTATGGCACCCGCACCGCCCACGGCGACGACATCTACGAACACGGCGGCTTCGCCGTCCACTTCTTCGACCGCTCCCTCGTCGACACCCTCGCCGACGGCTGGAACCTAGACGAGGTGCACGCCTTCGATGAGGGCGACCTGCCCCGCCGCCTGTGGCGCGTCACCCAGACCTTGCCGCGCTGACCACCGGGTCCGAGACCATCGACGCGGATGCTGCCGGCTTCACCGGGACGGCGACACGCCCCCGCCACCTTGTCGTCCGGCTGCCCGATGGCCGGACGGCCCGCTCTCAGCAGCTGACCCCACCGCTGACCCCGCCCTCTTCCTCCGACAGGCCGGACCAGCCGCAGAGGCTCGTGCGCCGGACGGCGAACCGTACCGGTGTGGCGCGACGTGCAGCGTGGTGTGTCAGTGCAGCTCAGCGTCGGTATGGTGCACGCCATCTCGTGCGACAGGTGTGGTGCCATCCCCCGGAGTGGTGATGGCACTTTGCTGTTGGTGCGGGGTTATCGCGGTTTGTGTTCGGTGATCCAGTGGGCCGCGAGGAGGCCGGAGGCGGCGGTGAGAACGGCTGCGGCGATGACGGTGGCGTTGAGGCCGAGCCAGTCGGCGAGCACACCGGCCACGAGGGCGCCGGCGGCGTAGCCGATGTCGCGCCAGAAGCGGTAGGTGCCGAGGGCGTTGGCTCGCCATGCTGGGTGGGCGTGGTCGGAGATGGACGCGATGAGGGCCGGGTAGACCATGGCCGTGCCGAGACCGAGGAAGACCGCCGACAGGACGCCCGCGAGCAGCGGGCGCTCCAGCAGGGTGAGGGCGAGGATGAAGCCGACGGACTGGACGAGCATGCCGTAGACGATCAGCGGTTTGCGGCCGATGCGGTCGGCGAGGTGACCGGTGGGGATCTGCCCGAGCCCCCACAGGATCGGGTACAGCCCCTTGATCAGGCCGACGGCTGCAAGTCCCAGGCCGTGGTCGGTGAAGAGCAGGGGGAAGACGCCCCAGGTCAGGCCGTCGTTGAGGTTGTTGATCAGCCCGGCTTGGCTGGCGCCGCGCAGGGAGCGGTTGCGCCAGGAGGTGCGGGTGAAGGTGGCCTTGAGGCCGGTGTCCTCGCCGGTGGGCAGCGGCTTGGTGTGGTTGGCGAGTTCCAGGGCGACGTGGGCGGCGGTGTCGCGGACGACCAGGGCCAGCGCGAGGCCCGCGACGACGAAGATGACGCCGATGAGTTCGGGGACGGGGCGCAGGCCGTAGCTGGTGGCGAGGTAGCCGGTGAGCAGGGCGGTGACGCCGACCGCGGTGTAGCCGGCGGCCTCGTTCAGGCCGGTGGCCAGGCCGCGGCGGGAGGGGCCGACGAGGTCGATCTTCATGTTGACGGTCATCGACCAGGTCAGGCCCTGGTTCAGGCCGAGCAGCACGTTGGCGGCGACGATCCAGCCCCAGGACGGCGCGTAGGCCAGGGCAAAGGGGACGGGGATGCCGAGCAGCCAGCCGGCCACCAGGAGCTGCTTGCGGCGGAAGCGGGCGGTCAGGGCGCCGGCGGCGAGGTTGGTGAACGCCTTGGTGAGGCCGAAGGCGATGATGAAGGAGAAGACGGCCAGGTCGCTGGTCAGGCCGAACGTCTCGGAGCCGATCAGCGGGACGGTGGTGCGTTCCAGGCCGACCAGGCCGCCGACGCAGATGTTGACGATGACCAGCAGGGTGAACTGCAGGCGGTTCTCGCGCAGGCCGAGCCGTACAGGCCGGCCGTGGGCGTCGGTCGTCGGGGCGGGGTGTGTGGTGCTCACGAGCTGGTGTCCCCGGTTCCCTGGATGAGCTGCTGGCCGTGGGCCTGGACGTAGTCGGCGGCTCCCCCGTCGAGTACGGCGATGTCGGTGTGGCCGGCGCGTTCCAGGACGCTGGCGGCGGTCATGCCGCGCTCGCCGTGGGCGCAGGCGACGACCGCGCCCTCGGGGGCGTCGGCGGCGGCTGCGGCGAGGGCGCCGAGTTCGATGTTCAGGGCGTCGGGGACGTGGCCGGCGGTGAACTCCGCGTCCTGGCGGACATCGACGTAGGGGCGGCCTGCGGCGTGGCCGGGGGTGAGGAAGGCGGTGGTGGTCTGCGGGTTGCCGTCGGCGAGCCAGGCGGCCATGCCGCCCGCGAGTCGTCCGGCCAGACGCTCGTAGCCGATCTTGTACGACTGCCACACGATCTCGGCGAGGTCCTGTCCGTCGCCGGTGACGAAGACGACCGGGTCGGTGTCCGGCAGGAGCCAGCCGAGCCAGGTGGCGAACTGGCCGCGCAGCGGGATGGACAGCGAGCCGGGGATGTGGCCGGCGGCGTAGTCGGCCGCTGGGCGGACGTCGACGACCTGGGCGCCGTCGGCGAGCAGCGCCTTGACCTGTCCGGCCTCGAGCGCGGGCAGCAGCGGGGTGGCACTCAGGACGGTGGGGCCGCGCCGGTTGGCTTCGCCGAGGCGGTCGAAGTAGTCGGGGTAGCTGCCCAGGCCGGCCACCAGCTGCTTGACGAAGGCGTCCTCGTCCGCGGCGGCGAGCAGGGGGTTGGTCTGCTTCTGGCCGCCGATGGTGGAGGTGCGCTCGTTTCCGCGTACGGCGGAGCAGAAGGAGCCGGCGCCGTGGGTGGGCCAGACGGCGGTGGCGTCGGGCAGGGTGATCAGGCGCTGGATGGAGCGGTACTGGGCGCGGGCGAGTTCCTCGGTGCGGTCGGCGCCGAGGAGGTCGGTGCGGGCGGCGGAGTTCACGATCATCGAGCCGCCGGTGAACACCCCCAGTTCCCGGCCGCCGTCGTGGAGGAGGAAGGAGAGGTGCTCGTCGGTGTGGCCGGGGGTGGCCAGGGCCCGCAGGGTCAGGCCGCCGAGATCGACCTCGTCGCCGTCTGCGAGGCCCCGGTGGCCGAAGGTCCGCCGGCCGGCGGCGGAGGCGAGGATTTCGGCTCCGTCGTCGTGGGCGAGCTGGACGGCGCCGGAGAGGAAGTCGGCGTGCAGATGGGTGTCGGCGGCGAACGCGACGGTGAGATCGCGCCGGGCTGCCGCTGCCTTCAGGGCCCGTAGGTCGCGGCTGGCGTCCACCGCGAGCGCGCGGCCGTCGCCGAGATCGACGAGGTAGGCACTGTTGCCCAGGCCCTGGTCGACCAGGGGTATGAGGTGGTCGTCGGCGAAGCCCATCCTGTGTCCTTCCAACGGAACAACCTGGCGGGCAGCCATTGCTGCCAGCCTTCAGTTACAATAATCCATAGATTATTGGAGGAAGCAATGCGGGATGCCACCACAAGCGGCGCCAAGGCCGCCCTCTACGACGCCTTCGCCACCAGCGGCAAAGCACTGGCCAGCGGAAAGCGCCTGGAACTGCTGGACCTGCTCGCCCAGGGCGAGCGCACCGTCGACGCCCTCGCCAAGGCTGCTGGCCTGAACCTGACCACCGCCTCCGCGCACCTGCAGACCCTCAAGCAGGCCGGATTCGTCGCCACCCGCCGCGAAGGGGTGCGCATCCATTACCGGCTCGCCGGCGACGACGTCGCCCAGCTGTTCGCACTGCTGCGCAAGGTCGCCGAAGCCCACCAGGCCGCCGTCCCCGCCGCCCGCGACGCCTACCTCGGCGAGGACACCACCGGCGAGATGAGCCACGAGGAACTGCGCGCCCGCGTCGCGGCCGGCGATGTCGTGATCCTGGACGTGCGACCGGTGGAGGAGTACCTCGCCGGACACATCCCCGGCGCCCTCTCCATCCCCGTCAACGAGCTGGCCGACCGGATCAACGAGCTACCCGAGGACACCGAGATCGTCGTCTACTGCCGGGGCGAGTACTGCGTCCTGGCCTACGACGCCGTACGCCTGCTGACCGACCTCGGCCGCCGCGCGATCCGTCTCAACGACGGCATGCTGGAGTGGCGCTTGTCGGAGCTGCCCGTCGACGCCTCGGACCTGACGTGACCGGCCCGGGCGGCGACCTCCCACCGCATCCGGCACTGGCTGACGGGCCGGTCTACCTGGACTACAACGCCACCACCCCGGTCGACCCGCGCGTCACCGCGGCGATGTGGCCGTACCTGAGCGACTTCTTCGGCAACCCCTCCAGCAGCCACCCCTACTCCCAAGAGCCACAACGGGCGCTCGCCACAGCACGCGCCCAGGTCGCCGACCTGCTCGGTGCTGGGCCCGGTGAGATCGTGTTCACCGGATCGGGATCCGAAGCCGACCTGCTCGCCCTGCGCGGCGTGGTCCTGGCCTCGGGCCGACCGCGCCCGCATGTGCTCTCACAGGCCACCGAGCATCCCGCCGTCCTGGAGACGTGCCGGGCCCTGGAGCGGCTGCACGGCGCCCGGGTGACCGTGCTGCCCGTCGACGGGGACGGGCTCGTCGCCCCGGCCGCGCTGGCCGCCGCGCTCACCGAGGACACGGTGCTGGTGTCGGTGATGGCCGCGAACAACGAGACCGGCGCCCTCCAGCCGATCACGGAACTCGCGGCCCTCGCCCACGAGCGCGGGGCGCTGTTCCACTGCGACGCCGCCCAGGCGGTGGGAAAGATTCCCCTCGATGTCGGCGAGCTGGGCGTGGACCTGCTGACGGTCGTGGGGCACAAGATGTACGCGCCGAAGGGCGCCGCAGCTCTCTTCGTACGTGACGGGGTGCGGCTGGAGCCGGTCGTCTACGGCGGCGGGCAGGAACGCGGCCTGCGTGCGGGCACGGAGAACGTCGCCCTGGCCGTCGCACTCGGCACCGCCGCGCAACTCGCGGCCGGCGAGCTCGCCGACGGCGCCCCGGCCCGCATCGCGGCCCTGCGCAACGACCTCCACCAACAGCTGACGGCTGCCCTGCCTGGCCGTGTGCACCTCAACGGCCCGGAGAGGAACCGCCTGCCGAACACCCTGAACGTCAGCGTCGACGGTGTCCTCGGCCATCAGCTCCTCGCCGCCGTCGCCCAGATCGCGGCCTCGACCGGATCGGCCTGCCACAGCGGCACCCACACCCCTTCCCCCGTGCTCACCGCCATGGGCCTCGACCGGGACCGCGCGCTCGGCGCGCTGCGGTTGTCCCTGGGCCGCTGGACCACGGCCGAGGACATCGAGACGGCGGCAGCGGCCCTCACCCAGGCGGCTGCCGCGCAGTGACCGGGCCGACCGGCCCGAAGCCAGAGGATCCGACGAACCGCAGGAGAGGCATGACCGAGAACAGCGCGCACGGACTGTCCACCCGCAGTGTCCACGCCGGCGAACACCGCGACGCCGAAGGGGCCATCCACACCCCGCTCTACAACCACTCCACGTTCGCGTTCGACACCACCGCCGACCTCCTCGACGTCGTCGAAGGCCGTAAGTCCGGGAACCTCTACACCCGCTACGGCCTCAACCCCACCATCCGCTCCACCGAGGCCAAGCTCGCCGACCTCGAAGGCGCCGAGCAGGCCCTGGCGTTCTCCTCCGGCATGGCCGCCGAAGCCGCCACGTTCCTCGCGCACTGCCGCACCGGCGACCACATCGTGTGCATCGGCGAGGTCTACGGCGGCACCTTCGAACTCCTCGGCGACAACCTGCCGCAGGTCGGCATCACCACCACGTTCCTGCGCGCCGACGAGGTGGACCGGCTGCCGGAGGTGCTGAGCGGCCGGACCCGGATCGTGTTCTTCGAGACCCCGGCCAACCCCACCCTGACCGTCTTCGACATCGCCGCCATCTCCGCCCAGGCCCGCACGGTCGGCGCGCTGACGGTGGTGGACAACACCTTCGCCACCCCGGTCAACCAGAACCCCCTCGCCCACGGTGCGGACCTGGTCGTGCACTCCGCGACCAAGTACCTCGGCGGGCACTCCGACCTGACCGCCGGCGTCCTGACCGGGCCCGCCGAACACCTTGCCCCCGTGATGGGGTGGCGCAAGAACCTCGGCCAGGTCATCGCCCCCGAGACCGCCTTCCTCCTCGCCCGCTCCATCCGCTCCCTGCCCGTCCGGGTCCGCGCCCAGAACGACACCGCACAGGCGGTCGCTGCTTTCCTCGCCACGCACCCGCGCGTGGCCCGCGTCCACTACCCGGGGCTGGCCACCGGGGAGCAGAAGCGCATCGTGGACGCGCAGATGCGCGGCGGGGGCGGCATGCTCAGCGCCGTCCTGGACGCGGACGCCGATCAGACTGCTGCCGTGGTGGACCGGCTGCGGCTGTTCGCCATCGCGCCCAGTCTCGGCGGAGTCGAGTCCCTGGTCACCCAGCCCATCACCACCACCCACCACGGCCTGGACCCGGCCGAGCGCGCCAAGCGCGGCATCGCCGACAGCATGGTCCGCCTGTCCGTCGGCCTCGAAGACGCCGACGACCTGATCGCCGACCTCGCCCAGGCCCTCGACACCGACTAACAGCCCTCTTCCTTCCGCCCACCGGACCTGTACGAGGGCCCGGTGGGCGGCCCGTACGACCCCTGCACGCAAGGCCTCCATCCCGTGACCGGCTTCCCCCTCCAGCGCGCGCTCAGAGCTGGTGGCTGGAGCGAGGGGCACTGGCGGGAAGGGGGATGACGCGGGCCTGTGTTCGTAGAGCGTTGTTTTCGAGGGTGAGACTGCGGATGGCTTCTTCGTACAGGTGCAGGGTTTGGCGTAGGTCGGCGTTCTCCTGCCGCAGCCGCCTCAGGTTGCCCTGAGCCCGCTGGCCGGCGGCCGGGGGCGGTTCTTCAGGCTGCCGGGCGGGCGTCGCGAGGGGCTGGAAGTAGCTGGTGATGAGGTCCTGGTGGTGGCGGTAGAAGGTGGCGTGGGTGATGCCGAGGCGCCGCTCGACCGCGGTGACGGTGGCGCGACGCCCGGCGGCCGCCGCTTCAGCGAGGACAACGTCCATCGCCGTGCGGACGGTGTCGGCGTCGGGGATCGGGGGCTTCACGTCGGCTCCGGGGCGTGTCGGGTGAGGAAGTCGTGGGAGTCCTGGCGCTGCTGCTGGAGCCGGTGGCGGATGTAGGGGGCGAGGCCGTCGCCTTGTCCCAGGGCGACGTCGAGGTCGGCGACGTGCCGGGCGTGGGCGTCGCGGTTTTCCGGGGTGAGGGCGGTGTTGCGGCAGGCGAGCGGCCGGCACTCTGCGAGCTCGGGCTGCCCGGCCGTGCTCGCGGGCGGTCGGCACAGGGCCCGGTCGGGGTTGTAGACGCAGGTGACGAAGGAGCCGGGGTAGATGGCGGGGTCGTGGCGTTTCATGATCCGCAGAAGGCGGGCTTCGTCGGTGACGACCTGGCCCTGGAAGACGGTGTGGCGGGCGAACGCGGCCAGGCGTTGTTCGGCTTCCGCGCTGGCGGGGCCGGTGAGATGTGGCCGGTCAGGGTCGGCGGCGGCGTCGGCGAGGAGCTGGCCGCGGGTGAGGGCTTCCTCCGCCTCGACCTCGGCGCGGAAGCCTGAGTCGCTGGTTCCGGCATAGCCCTCGAACATCTGGATCCGCTGGTGACGGAACTGTAGGGCGCCAGCGATCGCGCCGGCGGGGTGGCGGGCGATGAACCAGGCCAGGGTGCGGCGGAACTGCCGGGTGGTCAGGTGCGGTGCCCGGCCGTTGACATCTGGGATTCGGTCGGTGCGGTGGTTCGTGGCGCAGTAGTCGTTGATCCAGGCGGTCAGCTTGCCCAGCTTGGTGACGGTGGTGCTGCTCGCGGCGACCCGGCCGGGGGCGGGGAGCCGGGAGGCGGTGAGACTGCGGCCCCCGACCGGGGCGAACAGGAACGCCTGGGTGTCGGTTTGGAGGCGTTCGAGGAGTGCGACCGCGCGGGCCACGGGCGCGGTGACGATCCACGTAGCCGTTACGCCACGGGGATCGGCCTCGCCCTTGAAGGCGAGGCTCGTCAGTTCATGCCGGTAGACGTTGCCGTCCGGGGCCTGGCGGGTGGTGACGCATCCGGGCTTGAGGTGCTTGATCTCGGAGTCGCGCATGCCGGAGAGGTAGGCGATCACGACCCAGCAGGCCGTCTGGAGGAGCGCCAGGTGGCGGGGGACGTCGTCGTAGGAGATCGCGGCCAGCCATGGGCGATCGTCCAGCAGGCCCCGAACGCGGTGATCGAGGTAGCTGTCCTCGGCGACGCCGAGCTCGGCAACGGCCTCCTTGATCAGCCGCACGGTTCCCTTGCTCTGCAGGAGCTTGGGACTGCAGCCGACGATCCGGGCCAGATGCGTGACGTTGGCCGTCCTAGCCGCCTCCGGTCTGCCCGTCCCGCCCGGTACGGCGGGCAGGGGAAGTCCGCGTTCCCGGAAGTCGGCCAGCACACGGCCAGGGCTTCAAGCGGCTCCGTGCACGTCGTCGGCCGCGCGTCGAGAGCGGCGCGGACGGCGCGGGCGTCGAGCACGTCGTCGGCGAAGTCGTCGACCCAGCGCAAAGCCCACGTCAGCAGCGGCGCCATGACCTGCTCAGGGATCCGGGCGGTGAGATTTTCCCCGCCCTGGCGGGTCTGGGTACGGGTCCACGCCTGCCAGGTCGGAAGCCGGACCGGATCGCACACCAGCCGCTGGGATACCGGCAGCCGGGTGCGATAGGCCCACAGCATCCGCACCGCCCGCCGGTGGCGCTTCGTGCTGCCCGGAGCCTGCCGCAGTCCCACCACCACCTGGTGGTAGGTGGCGAGGTCCTCCGCGGTGAGGTCCGCCAGCGAGTCGGTGCGGTCGTGGGCCCAGAGGAAGAACCGGCGCGCGCAGGAGAAGTAGGTGTGGATGCTGGAGATGGTGATCGGTGTCTCGCCCGGCGGGGTGTCCTGGGTGAGCAGGGAGTGGAACAGGTGCTTCGCCACCGCCACATAGGGAGCGGGGAGTCCGGTGAAGTTGAGGATGGCTGGCTGGCGGTCTGCGCGCAGCAGGACGGGGTCCAGGAGCCACACGTCGTCGGCGAAGACGGAGGTGTCCTCCAATACGGCGTCCTCGCGGAGCGGCCGGCCTGCCAGCACCCGCGTCCCCGCAGGTACGGGCCGCCACGCCTCGACGGGCAGCGTGAGGGTGGTCATGGCATCTCCTGAGGGCCGTCGAGAAGGTCGAGCGGCAGCGCGGCCGGCTGGAGTCGGGCCGCGTTCGCGCGCTGGGCCGCGGTGAACTTGGGCAGGATGCCGCTGGTGATGATCTGCCACGTCCGGCCGTGGCGGTGCACCCACTGCTCGGCGTCCCGCCGTTCCAGATCGGCCCGCAGCGACTCCGCCAGGGCGAGAAGCATCGGCAGGTGCCGCTCCAGCACCATCGCGTTCGGGCAGCTCAGACAGGTCAGGAACGACTCGCGGCAGCGGCCCCCGTGATCGGGATGGTGCTCGATGTCCAGGCACGAGGCGGCCAAGGTGTCCAGCTCGCCCGCCCCGGCCCGCTGCCGCGCGCTTTCGGCGCCCTCCCGCTGGGACGGAGCGAGGACCGCGAGGGTCTGGTCGTGGGCGTCGGTGATCGCCTCGGTGAGGATCTCGGCCGACCACTCCCTGACGAAGGGGTCCCTGCGCAGGTAGTGGGTGAAAGAGGTCTCGGCCGTGTTGGTCAGCCGGGTGGACGGTAGATGGCCGCCCACCTGCTTCGCGGAGCGGACCTCCACCGTCGTGCGCAGCCGCGTCAGCCGCAGGTTCAGCGGCTGGCCATCATCGCCCCGCAGACCGTGGCGGGCAGCCCACTGCCCGAGGTGCAGTTTGCGGGCCAGCTCGGAGTCGAAGGGGCCGATGTGCCCTCCGGTCGCAGCGTTGCTGACCCGTCCGCGACCGTTGCCCGCCCAGATCGACCACAGGCCCGCCGTCTTGGACAGGGCCCGACTGCGGCCCATCATCTCGTGCAGCAGCAGGTAGAAGCCGCCCGCCGACCGCAGCCGGCGGCCCGGATCCGCATCCGTACTCCAATGCACGGTCGTCCGTGAGTTGGACTTGCCCCTCCGCCGCTTCGTCAACGTGACCACCACCGCCCGGCCCTCCAGCACCCGGTGCTCGGAGGGCAGCTCCTTGAGCGTCTCGGGATTGCGGCCGCTCAGCCCCGCCGCGTAGATCATCAGCGGGGCCAGATCGTTGTCCACGACGAACAGCTGACGGGCCTGCTCCAGCCCTGCCTCCGCGTACAGCCCGACCGCCAGCCCCTGGTAGTCCACGCGCGGCCGTCCCGTGCGGGCCAGCTCCGCCAGCGCCGCGCCGCGATCCCGCTCCGAGTCGTCCAGAGCATCCGGGCCGCGCAGGTATCGAGTGAGCAGGGCTTCGCCGGCAGCGAGCCGATCCCGGATCGCAGCCACATCGGAGCGGGCCGCGGCCATCACGGCGGCGAACTCCCGGTCCGAATACCCGGGCGTCCCTCCCTGCTGGGCGTCGACCCCGTGCCCGCGCTGCCCCATGAAGTCCAACAGCATCCCCTCCAGCCGTTCCGGCCGGGGCAGGGCACGGAGCACCAGCAGGAGATCCTGGACATGCCTCACGGCCGTCTGGTACTCGCAAGTCTCCAACCTCGACATCCGGTACCGCTCCACATGCCGCATTCGAAGATCCGCTACCCGCCGGGGAGGCTCGGACAAGGCGGCCAGCACGGTGAAGAAACGGCGGATCGTCTGCCACTGCCCCGTCGCAGCCCGCTGCGTGCGCCGGCCGCCCCCGAACCCGATCCGAGCCTCCAGCGCGAACGCGAAATCCTCGTGCAGCCCAGGCAGCGGCAGCTCGGCGAACCGGAAGTCCCGCTCGCGTCCGTCCTCACCGACGAACCGCACCACCGGACTGCCGCCCTGGCCCGGCACCACCACCGAGGGCGGCCGCTCGTAGAAACCGTCCGGCACCGCAGCCGTCCGGCCCCGGCCCGCCCGCCCAAAGTCCTCGCTCACGCGGCCACACCCGTATTCTCCTGCCAGCCCTCCGGGCTGAACCCTGCGGGCTCCCACGCCCCCTCCGGCACCAGCTCCAGCCGGGTATGCATCTCCAGCTCCTGCAACGTGTGCAGGTAAATCGCCGTGGTCGTCGCCGACCGGTGACCGAGCCTGATCCGCACCCAATTCAGCGGATCCCCGAACACCCGCTGATACGTCAGCCGCTGGGCCGCGTTCATCTCCCCCAGCGCTTGCAGATGCCCCCGCCACAGCAACTCCAGCGTGACCACCGCGTAGCTGTGCCGCAGCATGTGCGGCGTCGCCCTCAGCCCCACGCCCGCCGCGCCGCAGCGGGCATTGGCATCGGCGAAGACCTGCTTCCAGCCCGACACCGACATCGGCAGCCCCCACTGGTTCAGCCACACCATCGCTGGCTCCCACCCATCCGGCCCCGCCACCAGCAGCCGCCGCCGCTCAGCCGCATCCAGCCGGGACACCGGAACCCAACGTCCTCCGATCCGCACGGCAGGCCGCGCCGGATCCTCCACGATCAGCGACCGGCGGCCCGGAATATAGAAGCCGCGGGACCGCCCGTAGTCGAGCATCTCCCGCCGGTCCCACGCCATGTACTCCCACACATTCCGCAACGTCGATACCGGCATGTACACCGCCCGCCCCGAGCAGCCCTTGGAGATCGCGTCCGGCAGTACCGTCCGGGCGTTGACGATCCCGGAGCCGGGCGCAGGCAGCTCCGGCAGCTCGAACAACGTCAGCGCCGACTGCTCCGAGAGCCGCAGCCCCGTACGGACCAGGCTGTCCGCGAACACCGCGTTCCTGGCCGCCCACCGCCCACGAAACGCTGGCCGCGGCAGCTCACCGGCGTCGAACCCGCACAACCCGACGTTCCTCCACCGCCGGTACGAAGCAGGCGGAAGCCACCGCACCTCCCGACGAGGCCCCACCTTCGATGCCTCCGCCGGGACCAGTCGCGTCGACCCCCCACCAGGACCCGCCCACGATGAGCTGGCCGCGCGATGCCGGATAGGGTTCATCCGGACGAGGTCCTGCTCGAAGGCCCACAGGTAGAACTGGTTGACCGTCGCGACCTCGCGGTCCCACGAGGTATCCAGCACCCGCGGCCCTGCTTCATCGCGCCGACGCCACCACGAGTACGCGGCCCGGTCCTCCGGCGTCGCCGCCCGCCAACCGCACCCGCCCCGCGCCGACCACAGGAAGTTGAAGAACGTCCGCAGATCACGAGCATGGGCGGCCTGCGTGTTCCACGGTGAGTGAGCCAGCCACACCGAGAAGTACCTGTTCAACGCGACGTCGTAGCTGCCGTCCGGAGCGATCAGGAACGGCTGCCCCTCAGGTACGCCATGGTCGTCCAGGTCCGTGTTCAGCCGCGCGAACAGCTCGCTGAACTCCTTCATCAGCGGTGTGGCCACCCGAGGCCAAGGCGCATCTCGGCGAGTGAAGTGGACCCGCCAGCCCGTGATCGACATGGGTCTGGACAGTACTCACGGACTGTTCAACAGCGCATAACCGAAGTTCGACGGCTGGCGCTGCCAGGTCTTGGCCCGCGAGGGCCGGCTGTGGAGTCGGCATGGCACCGAGCTGACCGGCCCGTTCGCCGATGTCGCCGGCGCGGCCCGGGCCCCGCCCACGTGTGTGTTGGACGCGGAGCTCGTCGCGGTCTTGGACAGCGGGGAGATGGCGTTCTCTCGGCTGCAGTCCCGCTCCGGGCACGGTCCCCGGCGAGGGGAGGACTTCACCGTCCACCTGGCCGTTCTCGATCTCCTGGCCCTGGGGGACACCGACTGGAGGCCGCGCCGGTATGACGAGCGCCGGCGCCAACTCCTTGACGTCCTGGCGGATGGCCCGGCTCTGATCCGGCCGGTCCCCGCCACCGGCGACCTGGCCACTGCGCTGCGCTGGGTGGGCGCCTTGGGCGGCGTTGAGGGCGTGGTGATGAAACCGAACCGGCCGTACATTGCCGGCCGCCAGTCGGGCTGGTTGAAGTGGCGGCGGATGCACACCAGCGAGGCCGTCGTGCTCGGGGTCAGCGGCCGGACACTGAACACTCAGTGCCTGGCGCGGGGGTTGCCCCGGCCCGACGGCCGGATGCGGGCGGTGGGGGTGAGTCTGCCGCTGACCCCCGGGGTCCGCCGCGAGCTTCTGCCGTTGCTGCACCCCGCCGGGGAGAGCGTGGTCGAGCTGTCCGGCACGGTCGGCGGGCTGCCCGGTGCCGCCCCGGTGCCCTACTTTCCGGTGATGGCCAGCGTGGTGGTGGAGATCGAGGCCGATCAGGAAGGCCCCACCGAGTTCGGCCGGTTCCGCCACCGGCCGCGGGTGCTGCGGGTGCGCGGCGACATGGCGCCGACCGATCTGTCCGCCGCCCGGTGATCCTGCCGCCAACGGGTAAAGGCGCGGGTCCCGGGCGTGCGGCCAGGTAGTGCGACCAGCTGCCTCCGGCCAGGGCGGCCCAGCGCTCCGCTGTGCGGGGCGCGATGCCGAGCAGGTCGGCGAGCACCATGGGGGGCAAGTCCACCACGGCTTCCATCATGGCGGTGTTCCGGGCAGCGCGGACAGGCAGGCCGTGCTGGTGCAGCTTCGCGGCCAGCCCGGCCGGGTTGCGCGGTAGGCCGGGACTGGCGCCGGGCACGAGGTGCCGGGTCCGTTGCGGTGCGCGGGAGCGCACTGGTGGAGTAGGTCCTCGATAAGGCGGGCGAGCGCCGGCGGCAACAGGACCGGGTGCCGGTGGATCGTCACGTAGGTGTGCTCCGCATCGCGGTGGAGCTGGTCGGCGGTGAGCTCGACGATCCTGGTCAACGGGTAGGACTGTTCGCGCTGACCATCATGTCGTGAGCATGGTGAGGTCACGGGCATGGACAGAATGCCGTACTCAACTGACTTGTCCGACGAGCAGTGGGCGTTGATCTAACCGTTGATCACCGCGTGGAAACAGGAGCGGGTCGCTCGGTCGGCAACTGGGGACCCGGGCTCCTGTGACCTGCGTGAAGTGCCGAACGCGCTGCTCTACCAGAACCGGACGGGCTGTCAGTGGCGGCTCCTGCCGCACGATCTACCGGCCTGGTCGGCGGTGTTCTACTACTTCACCCTGTGGCGCCAGGACAGCCTCGACCAGCGGATCCAGGAGATTCTGCGCTGCCAGGTGCGGGAGCGGTTCAGACGATGAGAGGACCCGTCCCTGGTGATCATCGACACCCAGTCCGTCCGCGTGGCGGCCGGGGTGCCGAGGAAGACGACGGGACTGGACGCGAACAAGAAGACGCCCGGCCGCAAGCGTGGGCTCGCCGTGGACGTCATGGGCCTGATCATCGGCGTGGTGGTCC
>NZ_JBEYJD010000093.1:0-18140 GCF_040636125.1 Streptomyces sp. NPDC006733
CGGTCAGCGCGGTGTGGAAGGCGTCGAGTGCGGCGGGCTCGCCGGCGACGACGGTGGACCGGGGGCCGTTGACGGCGGCGATCTCCAGCCGTCCGCTGTACTCCTCGATCCGTGCCGTTGTGTCGTCGAGGGGGAGCGGGATCGACATCATCCCGCCGTGGCCCGCGAGCCCGGCGGCGATGGCCTGGCTGCGCAGCGCGACGACCTGGGCCGCGTCCTCCATCGACAGCGCCCCGGCGACGCAGGCGGCGGCGATCTCCCCCTGGGAGTGGCCGAGCACCGCGTCGGGGACGACGCCGTGCGAGCGCCACAGCGCGGCCAGCGAGACCATCATCGCGAACGAGACGGGCTGGACGACATCCACCCGGGCGAGGGTCGGCGCGCCCTCCACCTGGCGGATGACGTCGGTCAGGGACCAGTCGACGTGCGGGGCGAGGGCCTGGGCGCACTGGTCGACGGCTTCGGCGAACACCGGGGAGCTGTCGAGGAGCTGCGCTCCCATGCCCACCCACTGCGAGCCCTGGCCGGGGAAGACGAAGACGGTCCTGCCGTCCGCGTCCGCGGTGCCGGTGATGACGTTGGCCGCCGGCTCACCCAGGCTCAGCGCCTCGAGCCCCGCCAGCGCGTGCACGCGGTCGGTCGCGACGACCACGGCCCGCTGCTCCAGCGTGGCACGGGAGTTCGCCAGCGCGTGGGCGACGTCGTCCAGCTCGGCCCGGTCGCCGTCGCCACCGGCCTCCAGCAGGTCCAGCAGCCGTTCTGCCTGGGCGCGGAGCGCCTCGGGGGTGCGGGCGGACAGCGGCAGGGCCACCGGCCCCGCCGGGCCCGCCTGCTCGCGGGGGACCTCCTCGACGGCGGGCGCCTGCTCGATGATCACGTGGGCGTTGGTGCCGCTGACGCCGAAGGCGGAGACGGCGGCGCGGCGCGGGCGGTCGGTCTCGGGCCAGGGCCGGGCCTCGGTGAGCAGCTCCACCGCGCCGGCCGACCAGTCGACCTTGGTGGAGGGCCGGTCGACGTGCAGGGTCTTGGGCAGCACGCCGTTCCGGATGGCCATGACCTGCTTGATGATCCCGGCGACGCCCGCCGCCGCCTGGGCGTGCCCGATGTTGGACTTCAGCGAGCCCAGCCACAGCGGCAGGTCCGGGTCGCGGTCCTGGCCGTACGTGGCGAGCAGCGCCTGCGCCTCGATGGGGTCGCCGAGCGTGGTGCCGGTGCCGTGGCCCTCGACCGAGTCGACATCGGCCGACGACAGGTGCGCGTTGGCCAGTGCCTGCCGGATCACCCGCTGCTGCGAGGGGCCGCTCGGGGCGGTGAGGCCGTTGGAGGCGCCGTCCTGGTTGATGGCGGAGCCGCGGATGACCGCCACCACCGGGTGGCCGAGCCGCTGCGCGTCCGAGAGCCGCTCCACGAGCAGCAGGCCGACGCCCTCGGCCCAGCCGGTGCCGTCCGCCGCCTCGGCGAACGCCTTGCACCGGCCGTCGGCGGCGAGTGCCCGCTGCCGGGAGAACTCGACGAAGGAGGTGGGCTGCGCCATCAGGGCCACGCCGCCCGCCAGGGCCATCGCGCACTCGCCGTTGCGCAGCGACTGCGCCGCGAGGTGGATGGCGACCAGTGAGGACGAGCACGCGGTGTCGATGGTGAGGGCGGGGCCCTCCAGGCCGAGGGTGTACGAGACGCGGCCGGAGGCGACGCTGCCCGCGGTCCCGGTGGCGAGGTAGCCCTCCAACTCCTCCGGCGCCTGGTCCACATGGGTGCCGTAGTCGTGGTACATCACGCCGGAGAACACCCCGACGTTGCCGCCGCGCAGGGTGGCGGGGTCGATGCCGGCCCGCTCGAACGTCTCCCAGGAGGTCTCCAGCAGCAGCCGCTGCTGGGGGTCCATCGCGACGGCCTCGCGCGGCGAGATCCCGAAGAACTCGGCGTCGAAGTCGGCCATGTCGTAGAGGAAGCCGCCCTCGTGGACGTAGGACGTGCGGCGCCTGCCGCCGTCCGGGTCGTACAGCTCGCCGAGGTTCCAGCCGCGGTCCTCGGGGAAGTCCGAGACGGCGTCGACGCCCTGCTCGACGAGGTGCCACAGCTCCTCGGGCGAGGTGACGCCGCCGGGCAGCCGGCAGGCCATCCCGATGATCGCGATCGGTTCGTCGGATCCCACGACCTCCGGCTGCAGCTCCTCGGGCGCGGTCTCGACGCCCAGCAGCAGGTTGCGCAGCTGCTGCGCGACGGCGTTGGGCCGGGGGAAGTCGAAGGCGAGGGTGGCGGGCAGCTTCAGGCCGGTGCCCTCGGTCAGCCGGTTGCGCAGGGCCACCGCGTGCAGGGAGGTGAACCCGAGGTCCTTGAAGGCGCGTTCGGCGCCGACCGCGGTGATCCCGCCCAGCTCCCTGACCCGGGACGCCTCGGTGCGCACCATGTCGAGCAGCAGCCGGAACTGCTCGGCGTCGGAGAGCCGGCTCAGCCGCTTGCGCAGCGCGTCGGCCCGCCGTTCGTCGGCGCCCGCGGAGGCGGGGGTGGTGTCGATCAGGCCGCGCAGCAGCGGCGGGACCTCGCCGGTGGCGATGCGGGCGGTGTCCAGGGCCATCGGGAGCAGGAAGGCGCGGCCCGCCAGGTGGGCGGCGTCGAACATGGCAAGCCCGGTACGGGCGTCCAGGGTGCCGACCCCGGCGGCCGGGGTGCGGCCGGCGCCGCCGGACGGGTCGGCGGCGTCCGGGTCCGCGCCGTTCGCGGGGCCGGTCCCCTCCCACGGGCCCCAGGCCAGCGAGAGGGCGGGCAGGCCGCGGTCGGCGCGGTGCTGGGCCAGCGCGTCGGCGAACGCGGTGTACGCCGCGCGCTCGCCGTCGCCGGCCGCGCCCAGCACGCCGTCGGCCGAGGAGTGCAGGACGAAGCTGGCCGGGGTGCGGGCGAGGGTCGTCTCGTGCAGGTTCAGCAGGGCCGCGACCGCGGACTCCAGCGGGCTGCCGGGGCGGTGCGCGACGGCCTCCTGCCAGGAGTGCGCGTGCACCACGGCGCCCAGCGGGCGCTCGGTGCGGTCCAGCAGGTCCGCGAGCGCGGCCCGGTCCGCCGGGTCGCAGGCGGCGGGCGTCACGGTCGCGCCCAGCGCCGTCAGCTCGCCGTGCAGCGCCGCCGTGCCGTAGTCGGCCGTGCCGTGCGCGCTGATCAGCAGGAGGTGGCGGGCGTGGTGCGCGGAGACCAGGTGGCGGGCGAGCGCGGCGCCCTGCGGGCTGTCGGCGCCGGTGACGACGACGGTGCGCTCGGGGTCGACGACCGGGGGAGTGGCGGGGTCGGTGGTGTTGGGCACCCGCGCCAGCCGCGGCTGCAGCGGGATCCCCGCGCGCACCGCCAGCTGGGTCTCGTCCGAGGTCAGGGCGACGGCCAGGGCCGTCGGCAGCGCGTCGCGCGACTCCTGGGTGTCGTCCAGGTCGAGCAGGACGATCCGGTCGGGGTGCGCGGCCTGCAGGGAGCGGACCAGGCCCCACAGCGGGGCGTGGGCCAGGTTCCGCAGGTGCTCGCGGTGGCCCGCGACGACCGCGCCGCGGGTGGCGACGGCCAGCCGGGTGTCGGCGAGCCGGCCGTCGGCCAGCCAGGAGTCGACGGCCGCGGCGAGTTCCCGGACCGAGCGCTGCACCGCGCCGGCGAGGCCGCCGGCGGCGGGCGGCGCGACGTCGGGGAGGAAGACCACGGCGTCCGGCACCGGTTCGCCGGCCGCCCCGGCTGCTTGCAGCCGCGCCGTGAGGGCGGCGGTCAGCGCGGGGGCGTCGGCGCCGGTCACGGTCCAGTGCGCGGGGTGGTCGCCGGGCTCGGGAACGGAGGGCAGCGGGACCCAGTCGACGCGCAGCAGCGACTCGAAGTGGCTGCTGTTGGCGGCCCGCAGCCGCATCGGCTGCTCGAGCAGCTTGTGCCGGGTGATCTTGCCGGACTGGGTGCGCGGTATCCGGGCGATCTCGTAGAGCTCCTCGGGGACCTTGAAGTACGCGAGCTTCTCCCGGCAGGCGGCGTAGAGGAGTTCGGGGTCGAGCCCCTCGGGGCCGGGGACGAGGAACGCGACGGGGACCTCGCCGAGCACGTCGTGCGGAGTCCCGACCACCGCGGCGTCGGCGACGCCCGGCACGGTGCGCAGGACCTCCTCGACCTCCACGGGGTGGATGTTCTCGCCGCCGCGGATGATGAGCTCCTTGATGCGGCCGGTGATGGTGAAGTAGCCCGCCTCGTCGCGCCGGGCCAGGTCGCCGGTGCGGTACCAGCCGTCCTGCAGCGCCTCGGCGGTCGCCAGCGGGTTGTTGTGGTAGCCCGCCATGACGTTGGGGCCGCTGACCCAGACCTCGCCCTCCTGGCCGGTGGTCACCTCGACCCCGGTCCTGGTGTCGACCAGCCGCACGTTGACGCCGGGGACGGGCAGCCCGCAGGAGCCCTCCACCCGGGCGCCGGTCGGCCAGTTGATGGTGATCGAGCCGCAGGTCTCGGTGGAGCCGTACGCGTCGAGCAGCGGGGCGCCGTACGCCTTCTCGAAGGAGTTGCGCAGCGCGGCCGTGGTGACGGCGCCGCCGACCAGGCACATCCGCAGCTGGGGGGCCTGGAAGCCCTTCCGGGCGGCGGCTCTGACCAGGTAGTGGTACATCGTCGGCACGCCGGCGAGGAACGTGGAGCGCTCCTCCTCCAGCGCCCGCAGGACGTCGTCCGCGGAGAAGCCGTCGACGATGCGGGCGGAGGCGCCGACCGCGGTGACGCCGAGCACGCACACGATGTGCGACAGGCTGTGGAAGAGCGGCAGCGGCCACAGGACGCGGTCCTCGGAGGTGAGTCCGGGGATGGGGGCGTAGCAGGCGGCGACCGACCACAGGCCGTTGCGCTGGGTGGAGAGCACGCCCTTGGGGCGGCCGGTGGTGCCGGAGGTGTAGAGCATCCAGGCGAGGTCGTCGAGACCGAGGTCGTCCCGCGCCGGTACGGCCGGGTCGGTGCCGGCCAGCGTCTCGAACGCCACGGTGCCGGCGGGGGCGTCCGCCGGGATGCCGGTGCCGCCGGTCACGACGATGCGCACGGTGCGGCGGTCGCCGAGCACCGCGCGGAGCTGGCCCAGGTGCGCCGGGTCGGTGATGACCACCCGGGCGCCGCTGTCGTCGAGGAGGTAGCCCAGCTCGGAGTCGGTGGACCGCGGGTTGAGCGGCACGCCGATCGCGGAGGCCCTGGTGATGGCCAGGTAACTCTCCACCGTCTCGACGCAGTTGCCGAGGTAGATGACCGCCCGGTCGCCCGGCTGCAGGCGCAGGGCGGCCAGGTGCCCGGCGATGCGGCCGGTGCGTTTCTCCAACTCCGTGTAGCTGACGTCACGGCGGGAGTCGCTGAAGGCGATCTTGTCCCCGAAACGGTTCGCATGCTCCTTGAGCAGTTCCGGCAACGGTCGGATCAGCTCGGTACGCAGCATGTCAACACACCCCTCGATACGGACTGACGACGCGAATCTCGCAGTACTCAGTCTCGTCAACCGAGGAATTATCGGAACCCCTGGAAGCCCCCCTAAGAGAACCCTGACTTCAGCCGCCGATAAATTCGGAGGACTGTGCGGGGAGAGGGGGTGCGGCTACTCCGTCTACTATCCATACATACCCCGATCAGTCAAGGATACTGGGGTGTTGAAGCGGGTCGAGAAAGAGTAAATTCAGCCTTCTCCGCACGGGATCACGGCTAAGAACGAAGTGAGGGAACCCGTCATGACGTACAGCTGGATCTTCTGCCGCATCCCCGCTCCCCCGAGGGCGGACGGACGCGGCGGTGTCACCGCGGGAGTGCCATCCACACTCCCTGACCTGGTACGCGACTTCCAAGGCACGGATGCCGACAGCCGGTGGTTCTTCCGCCGCGTCGACCACCCGAGCGCGCCCGCCCTCGCCCTGTGGTTCGGCGGCGGCACGCGCGTACTGCGGGAAATCGAGGAGCGAATACAGCTGCAATACGCGGCGGCCGGGCGGCCGATCGAATTCACCCACCTGCCGCAGCGGGCGCCGCACCACGCGTACGCCTGCGACATCGAATTCACCGACGAACTCTCGACGGCGTCGAGCGACCTGGCCTTCGAGGTGATGCGGGGCAGCGGCTACACGCCGGACGAGCAGCTGGCCCTGGCCATTCTCCATATTCGCCACCTGATCGCCCTCGTCCCCGAAAGGGAACGCCGGGCATTTCTCTTCCAGTGCTGGCAGGTGTGGACCGAGGAACTGACCCCGGACCAGCGCACGGAACTGTCGGAGCAGGCGGGACTGGAGGAGTCCGCGGCGCTGTTCGCCGTGCTGGCGCCGCCGATGCCGCCGCCGGTCGCGGACCGCTGGTACCGCTACCTGGTCACGCTGCACCGGGTCACCACCGGCCAGTGGGCCGCCGAGGGGGCGCCGGTCAACTACCACCTGTTCGACCACGCCCACCTGACCCACGGCCGGCTCGGCATCCCCGCCGTCACGGAGGCGCTCGCGGCCCGGCTGGTGCGGGCGTCGCTCACCCCCTCGGGCCGCGACCAGCTGCCGCTGGCCGTACCCGCCGCCGCGCTGCAGACCGCGTGAGCCGGACCGGCCATCCGGTCCTGCCACCCGGCCAGGACCGGGCCGGCCCCGACGACCGACCGACAGGAGACACGATGACTGCGACGAAGGCACCGCACCGGCAGGTGCGGGTGGATCTCGGCGGCGACCGCGGCTACACCGTCCACATCGGCCCGGGTGTCCGCGAGTTGCTGCCGGTGGTGGTGGCGCGGCTCGGTGCCGCGCGGGCGGTCGTGGTCTCGGCCCGGCCCGCCGGCACGGTGCCGGACCCGGGCGTCCCCACGCTGCGGCTCGCGGCGCGGGACGGGGAGCAGGACAAGACCCTGGAGACCGTGGGCGAGCTGTGCCGGGAGTTCGCCCGGTTCGGGCTCACCCGCGGCGACGTCGTCATCTCCTGCGGCGGCGGCACCACCACCGACACCGTCGGCCTGGCCGCCTCGCTCTTCCACCGGGGCGTCCCCGTCGTGCACCTGCCCACCTCGCTGCTGGCGCAGGTGGACGCGAGCATCGGCGGCAAGACGGGGGTGAACCTGCCGGAGGGCAAGAACCTGGTCGGCGCGTACTGGCAGCCGAAGGCCGTGCTGTGCGACACCGACCTGCTGCGGACGCTGCCGGACGCGGAGCGGGTGAACGGCTACGGGGAGCTGGCGCGCTGCCACTTCATCGGCGCCGGCGACCTGCGCGGCCTCCCGCTGCACGAGCAGATCGCGGCCAGCGTCTCCCTCAAGGCGGCGGTCGTCGCCGCCGACGAGCGGGACACCGGGCTGCGCCACATCCTCAACTACGGCCACACGCTCGGCCACGCGCTGGAGCCGGCCACCGACTTCGCCCTGCGGCACGGCGAGGCGGTGGCGATCGGCACGGTCTTCGCCGGCCGGCTCGCCGGGGCGCTCGGCCGGATCGGCGAGCGGCGCGTCGCCGAGCACCTGGAGGTGGTGGCGGGCTACGGGCTGCCCACCGCGCTGCCGGCCGGGCTCGACCCGGCGGACCTGGTCCGCTCCATGCGGCGCGACAAGAAGGCGAGCCGCGGGCTGGCCTTCGTGCTCGACGGCCCCGCCGGCGTGGAACTGGTGCAGGACGTCCCCGAGTCCGTCGTCACCGGCTGCCTGGCGGCGATGCCGCGCACCGGCGCGGGGCACGGGCGGTAGGCGCGCCGTTCGTTCGGCGCGGAACGCAAGGATTGGCCCGGACGTTGCAGCGTCCGGGCCAACATGCGTTCGTGGGTGCGGGGAGGATCAGCCCACCGGCACGCTGGCAGGGCACAGCACCAGCAGGTCCGCGGGCCTGCGCAGTACGGCCTGGGGACCGGCCGCCAGCAGGGCGGCCTCGTCGGTGTCGGCCCACATCGCGGCCACCGCCGCCACCCCGGCGCCGTGGGCGCTGGCCAGGTCGGTCACCGCGTCGCCGACCATCACCGCCTCCGAGGGGTGGGTGCCCATCAGGGACAGGGCCAGTTCCACCATGTCCGGCGCGGGCTTGGGGTGGGCCACCTCGTCGGATCCGATCACCTGCTCGAACAGGGGCAGGACGCCCATCTGCTGCAGGAGGGCGCGGGCCCGGGGGCCGCTCTTGCCGGTCGCGACCGACATCTTGATGCCGCGGTCACGCAGCTCGGAGAGCAGCTCGGCGACGCCGTCGAAGAGCCGCACCTGCCCGGAGAGACGGTAGCTCTCGCGGACGAAGGGCTCCTCCATCTCCAGCGGCAGGTCCATGATCCGCATGATGTCCGGGAAGAAGCGCCCCAGATGCTTGTTGTACTCGGCGAACGGCGCCTCGCCCGGACCGCAGACCTCCGCGTACGCGGTCGTGAACGCCTGGCGCATGACGTCGTAGCTGTCGACCAGTACCCCGTCGAGGTCGAAGACCACCGCCCGTATGCGATGGCCCGCGAACAGCGCGGGATACGTCCATGGGTCACCTGTCGGGTTCTGCTGCATGACTGCTCCCCGTGTTGAGTAGAGAGGGATACGCGTCCGTACGTCCGGTCCGGATCGCGGAGCGGGCATCGGCGCGGGCCTTGTGGGCCGAGCGGTAGATCCGTTCGATGACGGAGATGGTGCGGCGGACCTCCTCGACGGTCCTGCCCTTGCTCGCGGGATCGGCGAGCAGCGCGGGAAGGTCGTCGAGCTGCCGGAGGTACTCCGTGCCGATCTCCTCGTCGGGCAGCGCCACCTCGGTGGTGATGCCGTCCTGGACGCGGGTCAGGGTCGACCCGTGCCTGCGGTTGGGGCTGAATCCGAAGGTGCAGCGCAGCGTCGCGGTGCCGTCGCTGCCGTCGACCCGCAGCAGGGTCACGTCGTGCGCCTCGTGCGAGGCCCAGCTCGCCCTGATCGCCACCGAGACCCCGTCCTCGGTCACCAGGAACCCGCGGGCGGTGTCCTCGACGTCGCCGTCCTCCTGCCGGCCGGCCGGCTGGTCGCGCCGCCAGGCGGCCCGCGAGGAGTCGTTGTTGACGAAGTCGTCGGAGACCGTGCCGACGGCCTGGTCGAAACCGACCGGGCCCAGGATGGGGCCGATGGTGTCGAGCAGGTGCCAGCCCAGGTCGAGCAGCGCGCCGCCGCCCGCGAACTGCCGCTGGGTGAACCAGCCGCCCGCGTTCGGCACCCCGCGGGCCCGCACCCAGGACAGCTCCACGTGCCGGATCCGTCCCAGGTCCTTGGCGATCACCTCCCGCAGCACCTGGATGTCCGCCCGGTAGCGGGCCGCGCTGCCCGCCAGCAGGACGCCGTCGGCGGCCGCCTCCGCCACCGCGAGCTGCTGCGCCTCCGCGGAGTTGAGGCACACCGGCTTCTCCAGGAAGACCGGGATGCCCATGTGCAGGAGCCGGCACGCGACCGCACTGTGCAGGTGGTTGGGGACGGCGACGACCGCGAGGTCGACCATGCCGCGGTCCAGCTCCGCCACGTCGGCCAGCAGCCGGGTGCCGGTCCTGCCGTGGGCCACCTCGGCCCGCGCCGCCGGGCTCGGATCCACCACGGCGGTCACCGCGAACGACGGGTGCTCGCGCAGCCGCGGCAGCCAGATCGACTTCGCCGCCCACCCCAGGCCCACCACGGCCGTACGGACCGGGGCGCCTGCCGGCCCGGTCGGCCCGCGGCCGGTCATGCGCGGGTGACGACGTCGGCGACCGCGGCGGCGATCTCGTACATCTGCTGTTCGGTGCCGAGCAGGGTGCGGTGGTGCAGCCAGACGCAGTCGGCGTTGATGGCCTCGGTGACGGGGCACCGGGCGGCCAGCTCGTCGACGGTCTCGGCGGGGGCGGCCGTCTCCCAGAAGCCGTCGGAGCGGTAGATCGCCCGGAAGGCGATGAAGGCCGGCAGGCCGCGCGCGACCAGCTGGTCGACGAGCTCGTTGCGCTTCTCCTCGGCGATCCCGGGGATCCGGAACATCGACATGTAGTGCGGGTTGACGGTGCACCGTGGGTCCATGGTCTGCGGCACGACGCCCGGGATCTCGGCCAGCAGCCGGGCCAGCAGAGGCGCGCGCTCCTCGCGGGTGGCGACCTGGCCGTCCAGCCGCGCGAGCTGGGCGCGCAGGACGGAGGCGGAGAACTCGTTCATCCGGAAGTTGGAGCCCGAGGTCTCGTGGAAGTACTTGCGGTCGGTGCGCGAACGCCCGCAGCTGTGCCGCAGGAACGCCTCCTGGTACGAGGCCTCGTCCGGGAAGAGCACCGCGCCGCCCTCGCCCGCGGTCATCAGCTTGCCGTTCTGGAAGCTGAACGCCGCGATCGAGCCCAGCTCGCCGACCTTCTGGCCCTGCCACTGGGCCCCGTGGGCGTGCGCCGCGTCCTGCACCAGCGGCACACCGGAGTCGGCGGAGAGCTTGGCCAGCGCGTCCATGTCGGCGAAGTGCCCGGCCATGTGGACGGGCATGATGGCGCGGGTCCTGGGCGTGAGGGCCGCCTTCGTGGCCGCCACGTCGATGCAGTACGTGTCGGGGTCCACGTCGACGGGGACCGCGACGGCGCCCAGCCGCTGCGCGGCCTGGGACGAGGAGATGAAGGTGAAGGCCGGGACGATGACCTCGGTGCCGGGGCCGACCCCGGCCACCTGCAGCGCCAGTTCGAGGGCGTGGGTGCCGTTGGTGACGGCCAGCGCGCGCACCGCGCCGTGGTGCTCGGCGAACTCGCGCTCGAAGGAGTCGACTTCACTGCCGCCCATGCGCCACCACTGGCCCTGGTCCAGAGCGCGTACCAACCCGGTCCGCTCCTCGTCGCCGAACTGCGGCCACTGAGGGAGGTCCGAGAACTTCTGCGCACGATCATTCATGATGATCTGTTCCTTCTTTCGACGAATAACGCGACCTGAAGGGGTGGAAATACACCGCCACTGCGGGATAATCTTCCGGTGTCGCGACGGCGCCGGAGAATTCCGATCCGGGTAGATATCACGCTACCTCGGCGAAGACGACACTTCCCATCCCCTACCGGGTCCCCTCTTTCCCCCTTACCTTGCGGGCGGTAGGTTCCTGGATTCCCGTTCGATCTCCGCTTCCTGATACAAAGTCAATGGGGCATAGCCCGTGCCCGTGAATCCCGAACCGCTGCGCGAGGTGAATCATGAGCGCGATACTCCTGCTGAACGGGCCCAACCTGGGAATCCTGGGGCAGCGTGAGCCCGAGGTGTACGGAACCGACAGCCTGCTCGACATCGAGGAGGCCATCCAGGAGGAAGTGGCCGGCCGGGACTGGAAGGTCATCTCCTTCCAGAGCGACACGGAGGGCGACCTGGTCCGCACGCTCCACGAGAGCTACGACACGGTCGGCGCCATCGTGAACCCCGGCGCCCTCATGATCGCGGGGTGGAGCCTGCGCGACGCGCTGGCCAACTACCCGCGCCCGTGGATCGAGGTGCACCTGTCGAACGTCTGGGCCCGCGAGCAGTTCCGCCACGAGTCGGTCATCGCGCCCCTCGCCGACGGGGTGGTCGTCGGGCTCGGGGCGCTGGGGTACCGCCTCGGCGCCCGCGCCCTGCTGGCGCTCGTCAGCGACACCGCCGACAAGTGACCCCCGGCCCCCTCCAGCACGGGTTCCCGCCGCACCGCCCCTTTCCGCACCACTCTCTTCCGCACCGCCCCCTTCCGCACCGGCCTCTTCCCCCAGGAGTGACACATGCAGGGCACGGTCACCGGTAGCCAGGCCTGGATCCGCCGCTACCACCCGGCGCCGGACAGCCGTGTCCGGCTCGTCGCGCTGCCCCACGCGGGCGGCTCCGCCACCTACTTCCACCCGCTGTCCGCGGCGCTGGGCCCCGAGGTCGAGATGCTCGCCGTCCAGTACCCGGGCCGGCAGGACCGCCGGCACGAGGCGCCCGTGCGGGACATCGGCGCCCTCGCCGACCAGGTCACCGAGGCGCTGCTGCCCTGGACCGACCGCCCGCTGGCCCTCTTCGGCCACAGCATGGGCTCGACCATCGCCTTCGAGGTCGCCCGCCGGCTGGAGGACGCCGGGGCCGCGCCGGCGGCGCTGATCGCCTCGGGCCGGCGCGCACCGCGCACGGACCGGCGGGAAGGGCTGCACCGGCTCGACGACGCGGCCATCCTCGCCGAGGTCCGGCTGCTGGGCGGCACCGACGAGGTGATGCTGCGCGACGAGGAACTCCTGCGGCTCACGCTGGACGTGCTGCGCAACGACTACCGGGCTGTCGAGACCTACCGCTGCGCACCCGATGCCATGCTCGGCTGCCCGGTCACGGTGCTGGTCGGCGACGACGATCCGCGGGTGACGCTCGACGAGGCGCGGGCCTGGGCCGGGCACACCACCGGCGCCTTCGCCCTGCACGTCTTCAGCGGCGGCCACTTCTACCTGGCGGAGCACCAGCGGGCGGTGACCGAGCGGCTGCTGGCCGTCCTGGAACCCCACAAGCGGTGACGCCGCACGGGCGGGCCCCACGCGTGGAGGGAGGGAGAACCGTCCGGTTCTCCCTCCCTCCACGCTCCGCGGCCGCCGTGGCTCACTCCGCGACGTACGTGTTGTGACTCCAGTCGAAGACGTGCAGCGCACGGCCGTCCAGTTCCTCCACGTCGACGGTCGGGTAATAGTGCTCGTAGCGGTTTCCGAGGAATATCTTCAGGACGTCCTCGGCCGGATCCTTGACGTGGAAAAGGCGCTCGCCGACCGGCTTGCTGCCCATGGACCCGCCACGCAGGATGGTGTTCACGTTTGCTGGCTGCATATTCCCCAACTCCTGTGAAAGAAGGCTTGGCCCCAATCTACGATCCGTACGCCACAGCCGGAACCCCCTAACTCTCCCTTGCATTCCGATGCGCGGCCGACATCCCGTCGGTTGACCCGCAAAGGCTGCCAGAATTTCCGTATCCGATTCTCTGGAGGGCAGCACGATGTATCTGGGCATCGACGTGGGCGGTACGAAGGTCGCGCTGCGCCTCGAAGGCGCGGGGGAGGAGGGGGAGCCGGCGGAGGCGGTCCTGCGGTGGCCGGACGCCGGTGACCCCGCGCGCGACCTGGCCGCCCTCGCGGCGGGCATCGCCGGGCTGCGGGAGCGCCGTCCGGGCCCGCTGACCGCGGTCGGGGTGGCGATGCCCGCGACGCTGGACCGGACCGGGCGCGTGGTGGCCTGGCCCAACCGGCCGTCCTGGGAGGGGCTGGCGCTGCACGCGGAACTCGGCGCACTGCTCCCCGACCTCCCCCCGGCGGACCTGCGCACCGCCGACGACGGTGATCTCGCCGGGCTGGCGGAGGCCGGGGCGGCGGGCGTCCGCGACCTGGTCTACCTCGGGGTCGGCACCGGGGTCGGCGGCGGCCTGGTGCTCGACGGGCGGCTGTGCCCCGGCCCGGAGCGCGGCTCCTGCGAGATCGGCCACCTGGTCGTCGACCGGGAGGGGCGGCGCTGCGACTGCGGGCGCAGGGGCTGCGTCCAGTCGGCGGCCTCGGGCCCGGCGATCCTGCGGCGGGCGGCCGAGCTGCGCGGCGGTGAGGTCCCGTTCGCGGAGCTGGCGCCGGCCCTGGCGGCGGGGGAGGGGTGGGCGCGGCAGGCGGTGCGGGAGGGCGCGCAGGCGCTGGCGTCGGCCGTCGTCGGCCTGAGCGAGCTGACCCACCCGGAACTGGCCGTCATCGGCGGCGGGTTCGCCGCCGCGATCCCCGGCTTCGTGCCGGCCGTCGCCCGGCAGGTGGAGTGCCTGGAGCGGCCGGGCGGGCCGCGGGTGCCGGTCGCGGAGGCGAAGCTCGGCGGGCTCTCGTCGCTCTACGGCGCGGTGCTGCTGGCGCGGGGGATCCGGGAAGCCGGGGCGAACGCCTGACCGCGGGGGAGCGCGGGGTTCACGGGGTTCGGCGGGTTCGCGGAGTCCACCGGGTACGTGGGGATCGCCCGGTTCACGGGCGGCCGTGGCGGCGCGGCGGCCGTACCCGGCGGGCGGTGTGCGTCGCCGTGCGCGTCCCGGTGCAGCGTCCGCTCGGCGCCGGGATCGTCCGGGTCCACTGCGGCTCCGGGCGGGTGACGGGCGCGAGCGACCGGTCCTGGTTGAGGATCGAGCGCTCCAACTGCTGCAGCTCCCGCCCGGGGTCGAGCCCGAAGCGATTGAGCAGCGCCGCCCGGGTGCGCTGGTACGCGGCCAGCGCGTCGTACTGCCGACTGCACTGGTAGAGCGCCAGCATCAGCAGCCCGCACAGCCGCTCGCGCGTCGGCTCCGCCGCCGCCATGGCCTCCAGCTCGCCGAGCACCGCATGGTGCCTGCCGAGGTCCAGCTCGATGCGCACGCAGTCCTCGAACACGGCCAGCCGCGCGTTGCGCACCACGTCCAGCTCGGGCCAGGCGATACCGGTCTCCGTCAGGTCCGACAGGACGGGCCCGCGCCACACGGCCAGGGCCGCGCGCAGCGAGCGGACCGCCGACTCGGCGTCGCCCGCCGCCAGTTCGGCCCGGCCCTGCTGCTCCAGCCGGCGGAAGCGCGTCAGGTCCAGGCACTCCTCGTCGATGCGCAGCCGGTAGCCGGGGGCGCAGGTGTCCAGGGACGCCGTGCCGCCGGGGCCCGCGTACTCGACGAGGAGTTTGCGCAGCCCGGAGATCGCGTTCTGAATCATTTTCCGCGACGTCACCGGTACGTCGTAACCCCACAGTGCGCTCACCAGCTTGCTGGTGGGAACGACCGTGTTCGCGTGCAGGAGAAGGAATCCGAGGGCGCTGCGCTGATTGACGCCGCCCAAAGGGATTTCGGCGTCTCCTGCGAATGCTTCCAGGGGGCCCAATACATGAAATCGCACACTCACTCACTCCAGTCCGCGACGGCCTGATGGTGCGCACGTCCCCGCACGACCCGACGCGGCGGGGTGGTCGGGCGACCGGCCGACACGTACCGACCATCTCGTCCCCCTACAGTAAACAAACCGATCGACCCGTTTGTCAATGCAACGGCACCTGTGTGTGGGCGAGTTGTGACTCTTCTTTCCTCTCGACTCGCTGACCTGCATAGATGTAAGCTCCACGAACCAGGTGGAATGAGTTGCGGAGGCCCGAACAAGATCCGCAAACTGCCCGGAACGTGCCGGGAGGCCGCCGTGGCCGTGTCCCGCGAGGCGATGGGCGGACGGTTCCCGCGCAGTGGGCGCAGGGACACCTTCACCCCCTGAGGGGTTGCTAGCTTCCAGTTGCCGCCAATTGCGGAGTGCGCCGAGCCGATTCGCCGGCTGTGTCGCTCGAATGGGAAACCTGCATACAACGGGAGGTGGCCAGTGGAACTGGTCGAGCGTGCAGAACACATTGAGGAACTCAGCCGACTACTGACGGAATGCGCGATAAGAAAAGGACATGTCGTCCTTCTGGACGGGCCCTCGGCGAGCGGGAGGACGGAACTCCTGCGCCGGGTCGCGGAACGCGCGGCGCTCGCCGGCGGGCCGGTCCTGCACGCCTCGTGCTCCCGGGCCGAACGAGCCCTCCCCTACAGCGTGCTGGGCCAGCTCTTCCGCAGCGCCACCGTTCCGGACGCCGTGGCCGCCGAGGCCGACGCGCTGCTGCAGCGCGCCGGCTCCGCCACCGCGTCCGACGGGACCGACCCCGAACACATCGGGCCCGAGACGGCCCGGCTGCTCCACGGCCTGGTCCGGCTGCTCCTGCGACTCGCCGACGACACCACCTTGTTCATCGGCATCGACGACATCCAGCACGCGGACCCCCGGTCCCTGGACTGCCTCCTCTACCTCACCCGCCGGCTGGGCTCCGCCCGGATCCTCGTCGTCGTGACGGGCAACCCGGAGCTGCAGCCGTCCCACCCGACCTTCCGGGCCGAGCTCCTCGACCAGCCGCACGCCCGCCGGATCCCGCTGGCGCCGCTCTCCGAGGCGGGCACCGCCGAACTGCTGGCCGGGCACTTCGACACACCGACCGCCGAGCGGCTCGCCCCGGAGTTCCACCTGTGCAGCGGCGGCAACCTGCCGCTGCTGCAGGCGCTCATCGAGGACCACGCCCTCTCCGGCGGCGTCCGCAAGGAGGGCTACGGCCGGGCCGTGCTGCGGCAGTTGCGCCGGGGCGACTCGGTGCTGCTGCGGACCGCGCGGGCGCTCGCGGTGCTCGGCGAGGCCGCCGCACCCGACCGCACCGGCCGGCTGGCCGGGGTCGAGCCGCAGCAGGCGGAGCACGCCGTGCGCCTGATGACCGCGGCCGGGCTGCTGAGCGGGGGCACCTTCCGCAGCGAGGTCGCCCGCATCGGCATCGTGGACGACCTGCCCCCGGCGGAGCGGGCGGACCTGCACGGCCGCGCCGCCGAACTCCTCCACGAGCAGGGCGGCCCCGCCACCCAGGTCGCCCGGCTCCTCGTCGAGGCGGGCCGGGCCCCGCAGCCGTGGGCCATGGGCCTGCTGCTGGAAGCGGCCGAGCAGAACCTGCTCGCGGGCCGGACGGAGCAGGCCGTGGCGGCGCTGGAGAGCGCCCACCGGCAGAGCGTCCCGAAGAGCGCGGAGCGGGCGGCGATCGAGGCGCGGCTCGTACGGGTGCGCTGGCGCGGCGACCCCGCCGCGGCCGACCGGCACCTGGAGTCGCTGACCGCCGCCGCCCACGCCGACGTGCTGGACGGGCGCGACAGCGTCGCCCTGGTCCGCCAACTGCTGTGGAACGGGCGGGCGGAGGCCGCCGACGACCTGCTGGAGAAGCTGCGCACCACCGCCATGGAGCCGCACAGCGAGGCGGCGGCCGAACTGCACGACACCGAGCTGTGGCTGGCCTGGACCCACCCGACGCTGGCCCGCCGCCGGCAGCCGCAGCCCGGCGGGTCCCGCCCCGCCGAGGCGCCGCCCGCCCCGCAGCAGGACCCGTGGTGCCGTCCGACGGCGCTGCTGGCCGGTGCGCTGGTGACCGGCCGCGGCCACGAGGTGGCCGGGCAGGCCGAGCAGATCCTGCGCGACGGCCACGCGGTGCACGGCGACGCCTGGGCCGAGGAGCCGCTGCTGCTCGCCCTGTCGGTGCTCACCTCCGCGGGCCGCTCCGACTCCGTCGCGGCCTGGTGCGACCGGCTGCTGGGCGAGCCGCACACCCCGTACTCGCCGACGCGGCTCGCGCTGCTCTCCGCGGTGCGGGCGGACGCGGCCGTCCGGCTCGGCCAGCTCTCCGCCGCGGTCGACCACGCGCAGCTGGCCCTCGACCACCTGACGCCGGGCGCCTGGGGCGTGGCGATCGGGTTGCCGCTGAGCAGCCTGATCATGGCCAGCACCCGGCTGGGCCACTACGACGAGGCCGCCGGATACCTGGCCCGGTCGGTGCCCAAGGCGATGTTCCAGAGCCGGTACGGGCTCTACTACCTGCTGGCCCGCGGCCACCACCACCTGGCGACCGAGCACTACCACGCCGCGCTCGCCGACTTCCGCTCCTGCGGCGAGCTCATGCGCCGCTGGGGCATCGACGTGCCGGGCATCGGCCAGTGGCGCACCAGCGCCGCCGAGGCCTGGCTGAAGCTGGGCAACCGTGAGCAGGCCCGGCGGCTCGCCTACGACCAGCTGGGCCGTCCCGGCACCTCCGGGTCCGAGGCCCGGGGCACCGCGCTGCGGCTGCTGGCCGCCACGAGCCCCGCCGAGCGCCGCCCGCAGATGCTGACCGAGGCCCTCGACCTGTTCGAGGAGTGCGGCGACCAGTACGAGCAGACGCGCGCGCTGGCGGACCTCAGCGACGCGTACTACCAGGTGGGCGACAGCCGGCGGGCCCGGATGCACTCGCGCAGGGCCCGCCACCTGGCGGGCATGTGCGGCGCCACCTCGCTGAGCCAGTCGCTGCTCTCGCTGCCCGACGAGCCCGACGACAGCCCGTCGGTGGCGGAGTCCGCCGCCGAGTCCGCGTCCCTGACCGGCTCCGAGCGGCGGGTCGCCGCGCTGGCCGTGCGGGGCTACACCAACCGTGAGATCGCCGCGAAGCTCTTCATCACCCCGAGCACCGTGGAACAGCACCTCACCCGAATCTTCCGGAAGCTGGATGTGAAGTGCCGCAGGGATCTGCCGGTGGAGCTGGGCGTGGGCGGCGGCGAGGTACTGGCGTCGAGCGGGGGCGCCGCGTAGCGGCGGGCGCGGGGGACCGCGGACGGGAACGGCGCCGGGGGCCATCATCGCCTGGAAGTCCGCCTTCAGACCGGCCGGATCGGCGACGATGTCGACGGAGCCGAGCATCGCCGAGGCGATCCCGGTCA
>NZ_JBEYJD010000094.1:0-17455 GCF_040636125.1 Streptomyces sp. NPDC006733
GGGGAAATTCACCTTCTTGATTCTTGTCACAGCAAAAATGAAGGATTGGCAGAGCGCCGTATGCTGATCCAGGCGAGAGCGTGTGAGGATTTAAGCCCTGGTGCGGGGTGTCATCCCGCGGGGGGAGGGGGTCGGGCGCAGCGGGCAGACCCGAGACCGGGTCGTGATCCCGGACCCCATCGCGATCCGCTCCCTGGCCTTGGTCCTTGTCCCGGCCCGCGCCCTCCCGCCGGCGCTGCTCCGAGGCCTGGCCCTCCTGCTCGTCACGCTCCAAGGCCTGCAGGTCGGCCCGGGCGTCGTGGGTGAGTTGTCCGGCCCGTTCCCGTACGGCGCGTGCTTTGTCCAGGGCGCTGTCGATGTCTTCGAAGAACGCCTCGCCTACGTCGTCGCCGGCCACGACGGCCGGGGAGGTGTCCGCTGCCGCAGGTGTACCGCGCAGCTGCTCGACCTCCGCCTGCAGCGCCAGGTACTTCTCATCCGCTGCCGCCGCGACGTCCTTGGCGGCGCTGCGGCCGGCTTCGGCCGCGGTCTTCTCCTGCTCGGCTGCGTCCTGGCGCCGTTGGGTCTGCTGCAGGGCGTTGTGCAGGCGGGCCAGACGCGGGGCGTCGGCCGCGGTCTGGGCCTGCAGGCTGTCGCGCTGCCGGGTCAGCTGGTCGATGCGGACCTGGAGCTGCCCGATGACCAGCCATAAGAGGGACACCAGGTTGGTGGTGTCGGCCAGCGCTTTGCGGCTGTTGTCGCGGGCCTCCTGCGCGATCGCCAGATCACCCTGCAGCTGCACGATCCGCTGCCTGGCCCGGGCAAGCTCCTGCCTCTGGCCGGCCGGACCGGCGGGGTCGGGCACCGGGGTGGGGTGCAGTTGCGCTTGGTCCCACACCTGCCGCGCTTGATCCCTACGCCGCTGCGCGACGGTCACGTGGCTGCTGCACACGTCGATGACGGCCTCGACGAACTCCCACTGCAATGCTGCGCCGGACAGCCGGGAGGCCACCGTCGCCCGGGAGGGGACCGTGCCGGACGCGAAGTGCTCCGCCGTCAGCTTGTCCCGCACCCCGTCCACGCCCAGGTGCGCCTCGTCCACCCAGGCCCGCAGCATCCGGGCCAGCGTGTTGATCTCCTGCGACCGGCCCCGCAGCGGCCCCCAGGCCCGGCCGGGCCCGCTGCGCGGGCCGGTGTTGCTGCCTTCCACCTGTGGCCCCCACCGTTGTCACCGTGTGCGCGGACCGTCGTCCGGTCTGGTCCGGGCCTGTCCGGCTAGGTCCGGTGCGATCGTGTGCGGCCATCTCATCAGAGGCACGGTCAAAGTGCCGCCGCTTCACCGCGATGCGGCACACCAGGCCCACAGCAATCCGCGGGCCAGGGACCACTTCAGGGAGACCCCGTGTTCCACCGCAAGCACCACGCCCGGCAACCCCATGCCACCCCTGCACCGCATCCGACTGCCTACCCGGTGACAGTGCAGGGCGCCAGCAGCGGCGTCGCCTGCGCGCCCCTCCCGGCGTCCGGCCTCCCAGCGTCCGGGCGATCCGTAGCCGCGTTGCCTGCGGGTGCCGTGTTTCCGGTTGCCCGGGAACGGGTCGTTCCCTCTGCCGCACCCCTTGCCGGAACCGCAGGGTGTGGGCAGCGGACGCAACCGGCGGACCGTCGAGAGGCAGGCGCACGATGACCACAAATCTCCCACTGTCGCTGCTGGCGGCACCGGCTACCGCCGGCACGCTCACCGCGATGGGCAGCACGCTGGGCTGGCCCGCGCTGGTCTCGTGTCTGGCGGTGCTGGTGCTTCCGGTGCTGCGCACCGTGTTGCGCTACCGGTTGCACAGCAAGGCCGTGGACAAGGCCGGCGCGCAGGATCTTCCCGCGCTCTTTCGCGCCTTCGGCCCCGACCCGGAGCCCCCGGAGCCCCCGGAGCCCCCGAGTCCGCCACCGCTGCCCCTGCCGGGTCGGGGCAGCGGACCGCGCCGGCGGCGTCGGCGGCGGTGAGCGCCGGGTTCGCCGTTCGGCCGCCGCGCCGTGGCGGGCCGGGCGACAGTTGTCTTGCCACAGCGCCGGCCCACGCCGGCCCCAGGGACAGGGATCATGAACAGTTCCACGGATCCGTTACCGCCCGGCGCGGCTCGGTGGGCTCCCGGTCCGCAGTGCGACGGAGGGTCAGGAACAGCGGATCTGCTGCTACCTGTACGGTTCCGCCTTTCGCTGTTCTACTTGCGGAATGCGCCGGCGAGACGACAGCAGTTCATGGTGTGTCACCGGCATCGTGTTCGGGTTGGTCCTCGTGGGTCTGGGCGCTTGGCGCATCGGGCCGGCGCACCACCGCGAACACCAGCAACGGGTCGTGTCGGCGTGTATCGCCGAGCGTGGTGTCGAGCAGTGCCTGCCGACGCGGACCGCCGCCATCACAAGAATCGTCACGCTGAAGGGAGGGTGGGGCGAGTCCATACTGGACGTGTATCTCGACGGGGCCTCGGAGCCGGCGTTCACGATCTCGCCGAACTGGAGTGAGCGGTACAGATCGGAGGTCGTCGTCGCCGACTCGCAGGGCGAGGTGTGGGCTTGGCAGGAGAGCGTGCACCATCGGTGGGAAGAACTGTACGAACCATGGCTGTGGTGGACACTCCTCTATCTCACACTGATCCTGATCGGCGGCTGGTTCGTACTGAGCTTCGGGAGCCAGTTGCTGATCGAGGGGCACAGTCGGTACACCGAACTGGCCGAACGCTTGGTCGCGCTGTACAGCGGAGTGAGCTTCGCGGGGATGGCGATCCTCGCCGGGTTCTCCCTCTCCTGGATCTTCGGGCTGGCGTTCATCGTCGTCGTGGCGCTGGCCGTCGGTGTCAACGGCAAAGACCTATGGCGCCATTGGCGAAACGCCTGGCGCCGTGCCCGCCGTGTACCGAGTTGACCGTACCCGCACCCGCGTCCGTGCAGGACAGCAGCCACTTCCGCCCGGCGCACGGCCGCGGCGGCAAGGCGTCAAGCTCACACGCCCCCCACACTGCTGACTCTCACTTCGGCGTCCAACTAATTTGTCATCCTGGTGTCGCGCATGTAGCCGGTCAGCGCGGCTTCTTGAACTGTGGCCCTCTGTCTTCTGGGTCTAGCTGGCTATGGCAGCCAATGACAATCTGACGTGACATCAAGTGAGAAACCGCAGGACAAGCCAGTGAGATTCCCAATAAGGTTGGCGCTCTGACCTGGGCATTCTTCCTTTATGAGGGTATCGCGGATCGGCGGTTGATCGCGAACTGAATTGTAGGTGCGCTAAGCGGGATAGTCCGAGATCCGTGCCACCACGTCGAAGGGAGCTATTCCTGGGTGTGTAGGGACGGAGCGCTACAGGTCCAGCTGTAGATCCGTGATGATCGAGCCGTCCCTGCGCGTGCGGGGCAAGAGTCGAGGACGATGAGGGTCGCCACCATGCTTGCGGTGTCATCCCTGCGTGCGCGGGGTGGAGTGCGGCGAGGGCCTCAAGGGCGACGTCCCGTGCGTGTCATCCCTGCGCGTGCAGGGCGGCACCCTGGATTCACCGCGACCACGTCCATCGGCCTGCGTCATCCCTGCGCGTGCAGGGTGGAGCTGTTCTTGAGGTTCGGCGGTGTGCTGTTGTAGGTGTCATCCCTGCGCATGCGGGGAGAGCCCGATCGGACGGGCGGGGTCTGGATGGCCACCGTGTCATCCCTGCGCATGCGGGGTGGAGGCCTTCCGAGCTGGGATGTTAGCAGGGTTTGGGATTCCCCTTACCCTATGTTGTTCTCGCTGCCTGTGGGGCGGGTGGCTTGGCGAGGGTGTTGGCATTGGTGAGGCGTCTCGGTCTTGTTTTAGGGTGGGCGGGTGGCTTAGACGTGGCGGTAATCGCTGTCGAGGGTGTACTGACGTGCATGGCGACGCAGATCGCCGATTGTCGCGGTTCCATAGGGGATGGCAGTGGCGATCATCTCTTGCCGGCTGCAGTTCCGCCTCTGCCGGCGCGTTGCCAACCTTGCGTGTGCGGGGTAGGGGCGTCTGCATGCGATCCCACTGCACCGTCTGCTAGATGCAGCTCAACCCCGATGGGTGAAAACCGAGACGCCTGCTGACGATGGCCGGTGTATGGTCGTGCCGCCTGCTGCGAGTCTCCCCGCACCGTGGTGGACAACAGCCAAATAGCAGTCGGGAGTTCGCAGTGAGTAAGAAGCAGCCGGGTAAGCCGTCACCCGATGAGGGCCTGGCAGTCGAGCAGTTCCCGACCATGAACCAGAGTTTCTACGCCGGAGACCCGGCCGACTACTTCCGCAGGCGCTTCCACTTGCTCATGTTGGCTGCTGGCAAGACGGACGAGATCAATCAGCTATTGGCAGACGGCTTCACCTTCGAGGACATCCGGGTCGATGTCCCGGTGTCCGAGCCGACTGACGATGCCGAGCGCGCGCACGCCGGGTTCATCACTACTGAGGCTGAAACGCTGCTTCATCATGCGTCCGAAGCGTTGCTGCGGCTGTTCTTCGCTCATGCTGAGCTGCCTCCATGCCCATGGCTGGAGTGCGCCCGGATGAGGCTACCCGCTGCGTTCATGAACCGGGTGAGGGATCTGTGCGAGAAGCCCATTCCTAAAGAGCAGATCGGCCGAGTCTTCCTGGCCAAGGTTCCCGACGGTGATGACCCGGCGTGGTCCCAGCAGGTTCATGACCTTGAGCGGTTCCTGCGCTTCGTGGCGCGGCGGGTACTTGATGACAAGACGCTCTACAACGCCGCCAAGCATGGCCTGGCCGTCCTGGCTGGCCCCTCATCGGTATCAATCACCAACGATCAGTCCGGAGCATCGTTCGGAGCGAGCGGCCAGAGCATGAGCTTCTTGGAAGTCCACGCGGCCGACGACAACGTCAAGACGTGGCGGCTGACCACGCGCTGGCTCAGCGCCAAGGACTCCATGTGGCTGACCGGCCTGGTCATCACAGAGATGAACACCCTGTGGGCTCTCGCCCGCGCGTACTACTCGGACGTTGTGCCGGACCGCTTCGAAGTGCTGACCACCGAGACGGTAGATGCGCTGATGCGGCTGGGGACGGGCAGCGGCAACGCCTTCACCCGCAGCAGCTTCTCCCTGACTTACTGCCAGTCGCCACCACAGGCGGACGCGGCCGGACAAACCACGACCACGGGAGCTTGATGCTGGCGCTACTGCCAATCTTCGCGCGTGACCGGCTGCGTCTGACTGCAGGGTAAGGATCCGAGCGTCGTCCAGGACGGCAGCGCAAGGCGTGTCATCCCTGCGCGTGCGGGGCAAAGGTGATCAGCGAGACGTTGGGTCGGTATACGGCCGCGTCATTCCTGCGCGTGCAGGGCGAAGGCTGCCGCGCGGGGAGGCGACTGGTGCCATGCGCGTCATCCCTGCGCGTGCAGAGTGAAGGCCAGGTCCTTGACGTCGCCCGGGAGTGTCGGCGTTTCATCCCTGCGCGTGCAGGGTGAAGAGAGCTGGCGCCGCGGATACCAGCGACCCCCGCGTGTCATCCCTGCGTATGCGGGGAGGGGTGCGGGGCCGGTGAGACAGAAGGACGTGTCGTCCCTGCGTGTGCGGGGTGGAGGATGCCGCGTTCACCGAGGACGTGACCCGGGCCGTGTCATCCCTGCGCGTGCGGGGTGGAGGCGATCCATGACAACCAGCGGATCCCCGCCGACGTGTCATCCCTGCGCGAGCGGGGTGGAGGCTTTCCGAGCTGGGACGTTAGCAGGACTTGGGAATCCCTTTTGTCCATGCGCGATCTCCCTCGGTGAAATTGTGCTTCTTGTGCCAAACAGGGGCGGATTTGTCACGGCGACGACGCCCCGTGCGGGGGCGTTCTCCCTGCGGGTGCAGGGCGACACCTTGGATTCGTCGGGACCACGTCTATCAGCTTGTTTCATCCCGGCGCGAGCAGGGGGTGCATTTCAACTCATCCCTGCACGTGCGGGGGGCGAGCAGGAGCTGGTCGAGGGCCGCGGCGAGGTCGGCGTGTCATCCCTGCGTGTGCGAGGTGGGTTGGTGTCGACTGGTCGAGATTGTAGTGGGGTTGGGGGTCGTGTGGGGCCGGTTTGAGTGCAGTCGGGGTGATGTGGTGCGCTTGGCATGCTGGTGAGGAGTCTGGCTGCTGAACGGATTTATGAGTGACCATTGTTGAGGATGCCCGGCTTGGAGGGATCGATCTGGGTCCCTACGCGGAGTTCGATGCGTCGACCTGGACGGCTTATCCGCTGTTGTTTCGGTTGCTGGATGATGCGGCGGTCGCGGGGGTGCTGTGGGATCGGTTCCTGAGTGGTTCGCAGCGTGCCGTGATCGCTGATGGTCTGCGCGTGGGGTTGGAGCAGGCGCGGTCGGGGACGGCGTTGCTGGCGGGGTTGCGGGAGTTGGGCAAGCTGGTCCCGGGTTTTCAGCGGCGTGAGTACGGCGGGTGGGTGCGGCTGGAGGAGGGTTTGGTGGCCGACGCGGGCGGCGTTGCGCATGCCCCCGTGCAGGTGGACCGGTCCTCCATGCACGTTACGCGCGGTGTGCTGGAGGGCTTCGGGTTTGGTGGTGGTGGCGGCAATGGCAGTGCCGCGGTGCGGGGTGCGCAGTGCGTCGGCGGCATGGGGGGCCGGTTCCTGCAGTTTGATGTCATGGGTGCCGGTGAGGCTCGGCGGGTTGCGGTGGCGGCCGGGGGAGTGGCATGGCAGGAGTTGCGGTCCCGGTACGCGGCGCTGGTGCGGTACCTCACCCGGGCGGGGGCGGCCCCGCAAACGATTACAGTGCCGGCGGCGCTGCTGATCACCGGAGTGGGGACCCTTGCGGGGAGACTGTCGGGGCAGCGCCAGTACTGGGCGGGTGAGGCGCACATGCCCGCGTTCGGTGCCGCCGAGCATTTCGCCAGCGCCCGGGCACGGGCCGTCGAACTGCTCGAGCAGACGGCCCTTGAGCGGGTGGAACTGGAGCCAGTGCCGTTCTCTATCGCGCATCGCCCGGCGGACGAGCCCAACGCGCTGCAGGCGTCCTTGATGGAGCACCTGCCGGGATTGGTGGCTGAGCGGGGCGCGGGTATCACGGTGATCACCGACGGTACTGGGTCGGGCAAGAGCGTGGCGGGGCTAGAAGCCGCCCGGATCAATAGCCAGCGGTGCGGTGCCTCTGGAGTGGTATGGCTGATGCCGACGACCGCCACGGCGGATGCGGCCTGGCAGATGTTGGATCGCTACGTGCGCGCGCATCAGCCGGAGCGGGCGCCGGTCACGCTGGTTCACAGCGCCACCTGGCTCAACGCCGCCTACAGCGGATCCCCGGCGGTGACTGGCGCTGCACCCACCTCCGCGGGGTCCGCGGGACCCGGGGGAGACGGCAACACCGTGCTGCCTTCCGGCGACGGCCCCGGTGGCGGGCTGGACAGCAGGCGCGGCGGCCGGGCGGTGACCGCGCCGCAGGGGTTCTTGGCCGGGCACGATGTGGCGTTGCTGGCACAGTTCGCTGCCGCGACCGTCGACCAGGCGCAGATGGCGGCCCTGCCGGTGCAGTGGAGCGCGCTGCGGCTGCTGGCCCTGTCGGGCAAGACCGTGGTGGTCGACGAGGCCCACGCGCTGACGCCGTTCAGCCAGCTGCAGCTGCTGCGGCTGCTGGACTGGCTGGGGGCGCTACGCACCCCGGTGGTACTGCTGTCGGCGACGATGCCCGCCTCGACCAGCAGCGCCCTGGTCACCGCTTATCTGTCGGGGGCGGCCCGGGCGGCGGGCCGCCGGCCACCCGCCGTAACCCAGGAGGAGGACTTCGCGCCGTCGTATCCGGGCTGGCTGTTCGCCGACGCCGAGACGGGCACCGCCCACCGCATGCAGCCCGCGGCTCGCGCCCGCCATGTGCTGGCCGGCAGCCGGCCGGTGCGCATCGCGATGCGCGGTGTCATCAACCAGCCCCTGGGCTCCGTAGACCGGGTGGTGGGGGAGGGCGAGCGGCTGGCGGCCGTCGCCGGGGCGATCAGTCAGGTCATCCACGACGGCGGCTGCGCAGCGGTGTCCTGCGCGACGGTCGCTGTCGCGCAGGACACCTACCGCTACCTGCAGCGCACCTGGCCTGGCCGGCGGGAGGAACTGGTGCTGCTGCACGCACGGTTCCCCGGGTTCGTCCGTGAGGAGCGCACCGGGTTCCTGCGCCGAGTGTTGGGACCGGCAGGTGTGCGTCCGGGCCGCTTGGTCGTGGTCACCACGAGCCTGCTGGACACCAGCTTGGACGTGGATGTCGATGTGATGGTCAGCGACCTGGCCTCGATGGCCCGGCTGTTGCAGCGCGCGGGACGGCTGGCCCGTTTCCACCTGGCCTGGAAATCTGCCGGCCACCGCCGCCCCTCGTGGTGGCGGCAGGACCATGTGCCGCAGTTGACCGTGCTGCAGCCACTGGGCCAATCGGGAGCGACCGCGGTGCCCCGCGAGTGGGGCACCGCCGAGCCGGGCTTTGTCCTGCATGCCACCGCCGCCCTGCTGGAGGCACGCGGCAGCGACCTGTACCTGGACCTGCCCGGCGGGGTGCAGGAACTGGTCGAGCAGGTCCACGGCGACCATTCCGCGTTCTCTGAGCAGACCACGGCCCTGCGGCGACTACTGGCAGGCCACCTGCAGCGCACCACGGCACACGAACACCTCAGCGCGGTGCACCTGATCCCTCCTGCGGCACGGATCTCGTCCCTGGCCGATCTGCACCGCCAGTACCTGACGGCGGCCGACGCGGTCACCCGCCTGGGGACCTTGCCGCGGCGGCTGCTGCCCTGCTACTTCACCCTCGGCGGGCAACTGGCCCTGGACCGCGCCGGCCGGCAACCGCTGCCCGACCAGACCCACCTCCAACCGGGCCACATCCTGCGGATCCTCGCGCACACGGTGCCGGTGCCGACCGCCTGGGTGGCGCGCCGCAGCCTGCAGCACCGCCCTCCGGCCAGCTGGCAGCAGGACCCGCTGCTCGCCGACCTGGTCCTGCTGCCCGCAGCCGCTGGCGATCCCGGCCATGCCGAGCGCTTCGGACGGCACGTTCTGCGCATGGACGATGAGCTCGGTTTGGTTCACCACCAGACCCGCTGACCGCGGCGGGAGCTGCGCCAGCTGCACCGGAATTCCCGAAGCTCCACACGTCCCATAGAGCGGATTATCGTACGTTTCGCGCGAGTTGGACATGGATCGTGACCCTGTGATTGGCTCGGATCACCCGGACGGCCGAACGGTCCGGTTAGGGGCGCACCGCCGTGCCACAAGCACACTTGGCAGCGTGTCAGCTCCCCAGTCCCATGCCACCGCCTAGGGGACGTGCCTCCTGCCTGGTTGTTCGAGCCCCGGGGGCTCTCGGCACCTGCCAGGTCCGGACAACCTTGCTCCATTTCTCTACCCGCAGCCGTCCGCGGCGGGCGCACGTTCCTGGTGTGCCCGCCGGTCCAGGTCGACCGGTCCTAAGCCGACCTCGAACCGGAACTGCCGGAAGTGAAACCTGCCGCCGCCCCTCGTTTTGCCATCCGCCCGTGCCACCGCTTCGCTGTGTCCTTCGCAGGAGACAACCACCCATGACCTCTTCCGCACCTTCTCCTGCCCGTGCCGGTTTCAGTGCCGCCGACGACGGCTGGATCGACGTCCGCTCCGGTACCGCTTACTGCCAAGTGGGCTTGCGTGAAATGTTCCTGACCGCCCATACCCTCGACGACCTGGCCATACCGACCGCACCGGCGGCATCCGCGCTGCTGCGGATCTGCGCGGCGATCACCGCCCGCATCACCGCCTTGGACGACCCGGAGTTAACCGCCGAGCAATGGGTCACCGCCCGCGCGGCCCTGTTCGCCCTCGGCCGGTTTAACCAGGACGCAGTCAACGCCTACTTCGACGATCCCGCGCACTGCTTTGAGGTCTTCGACCCGAACCGACCGTTCCTGCAGGACCCCATGCTGGCCTCCCAGTGCCCGGCCCCCTCAGGCATCAACCGGCTGGTCTTCGGCCGCCCGTCCGGCAACAACTTGGCCTGGCTGAGCCCGCACCACGATCTGGAACCCTTGCCGGTGCCGACGCCGGTGGCTCTGCAGCACCTGCTCATCCACCACTATTACGGGGCGTCCGGTGCCACCACACCGCGCACCGTCGGCTCCCGCAAACCCGACTCAAACGGCGGCCGCGCCGGACCACTGCGTTCCACGGTCTCCTTCCACCCCCTGGGCCGCACCCTGCACGAGACGCTTCTGGCCCAGGTGCCCCACCTCACCGGCGAACCATGGGACGCGCCTGACACCTGCCCGTGGGAGGGAAACGCACCGCCGGCCCCCGATGCGCCACTTGCGCCGGTGACCTGGCCCGGGCGGCTGCTGACCGGCCGCTCCCGCCATGCCCTGCTACTCGTGCCCAGCACCGACGGCACCTATGTCAGCGACGTCTACCTGACGTGGTCCACCAAACAGCCCGCGCTGAGCGCAACGGACCCCTACCTGGTCATGCGTACCGCCACCAAGAAGAAGACCGCGCTGCCCCCGTTTCCGCGCCGCGCAGACGCCGACCGGGCCTGGTGGCGGGAACTGGACGCCCTGCTGCTCGCCCCCGACGAGCACCGAGCGTTCCGCCGCCCGCAGATCTTCGACACCCTCAACGACCTTCCGCCGGATGTCCGCGCGAACATGCGGGTGCGCGTGCACGGCTTCGACCAGGACGGCAAGGTCAACAACCGCCACTGGTACACCGCGATCACCCCACCGATCCTTACCTGGGCTCAGGAACACGACCCGCAGCGCGCCGAGCGGATCGCTCAGTGCGTCGCTGCGGCAGAAGACTGCGCCACACGGCTGTCGTTCCTTACCGGACAAGCGTGGAAAGACACCATCGACGGTCCCGGCACCGGTGGTACCGCACCCGCCCGGGATCCGGGGAAGAAGACCAAGAATCCGTGGGCAACGCCCGCCCTGGCGGCGTACTGGCCGCTGGCCGAACAGACCTTCTGGCGTCTGCTTCACGACCTGGACACCCCGGCGCGGGCCGCATTCGTCACCGCCGCGGAAAACGCCCTGCGCACCGTCACCCGCAGCGACCGCATCCGCTACCGCCACGCCGCCCGCGCCGTGGCCGCAGCCGTCGCCCAACTGCGCCGCCCCCCACGCGCCCGGACCGAAGGAACGGACCGCTGATGCCCACCGCTGCGGACTACCGCCGCCACTACGAGGACTTCACCACCAGCATCCTGCACCTGTGTACTGACCCCGGTGTGCGACGGGACCTGAAAGACGGCCGAGGACGGCCTGTCAAGGAATGCACCCGGATGCACCGCTACCTCACGGTGCGCACCGCCGGGCACAGCCAGCGCCGCGCCCACTACACCACCGCGTCCCTCATCGCCCTGGTCGATCCGCTCCAGGAAGCACGCACCCGCCCGTACCCGCCCGCCGCACCCGGCCAGCCGTCGGCCACCGGCGGCACCGGCGAGGCGTCCGCAGCACCCCCACCCGGCGCCGGGCCGCCCTCCCCGGCAACGACACCACCGCCACCGGTAGCGACGCCACCGACGGCTCACACCACTGCCAGCCCCGGGGAGCTGGACCGCTACACCGCGGCGCTGTGGCGCCGACGCCCCAACCTCGGCACGACCTTGGCGCGCGCGGTACGACGGGGCGGCTTCAACGAGGACCGCACCGACGACCTCCTACATGTGCTGGTGGCCGTCGGCGATGACCACCTGCACCAGTATCTGCTGCCGTCCCTGACCGACCGGCTGCTGGCCTGCGGGCTGGAACTGGACTGGCCGGTCCTCCTGGACGACCTGGCCGCGCGCACCTTCGACGCCGACGAGGTCAGCACCCGCTGGCTCGACGCGTTCTACCTGACCCTGACCCCGCCCACGAACGGACCCTCGTGACCATCGGCTCCCGCTTCTTAGACCTGCACGCCCTGCATCCCGTCACCGCCTCCAACATGAACCGCGGGGAGAGCGGCCAACCCAAAATGATCAGACTGGGGGACGCCGACCGCGGCATGGTCTCCTCCCAGGCGTGGAAACGCCCGATCCGCCTGGAGCTCGAAGAGGAGCTCGGTGAGGCCGCTGCCCGCACCCGCATGATCCCCCTGGCCGTCGCCGACACTTTGCGCGACCTGGGCTGGCCGGAAGATTTGGCACATTTCACCGCCGCCCAGATCCCCCGCAGCGCCAAGACCGACGGGCTCAAGACCAACCCCGAGGAAGGGCACCGCACCCAGGCCATGCTCTTCCTGCCCGCCGACACGGCCGGCCGACTGGTGGAGATTTGTGCCGCGCACCGCGGGGAGCTGGAGGCGGCACTGGCCGAGCAGGCGCAGACCGGTAGGGCCGCCCCGCCCGTGCTGCCCGCCCGCCAGATCGCCGCCGAACTCACCCGGCGCACCGCCACCATCAACCTGTTCGGTCGGATGCTCGCCGAGATCCCCACCGGTCATGTGGAAGGCGCCGTGCAAGTGGCGCCGGCGTTCACCGTCCACAAGGCCCACCTGCAACCGGACTTCTTCACCGCCGGCGAGGACTGGCCCCGTCCCCACGAGCGCGGAAGCGCCCACATGCAGACCGCGTTTTTGACCGCCGGCGTCTTCTACCGCTTCGCGACCGTCAACGTCACCGCACTGATCGGCAACCTCGACGGGGACACTGCCGCCGCGGCCAAGCTGATCGACCTGTTCGTCTTCGCCTTCGCCATGACCATGCCGAAAGGCAAGCAGAACTCCACCGCCCACCACACCGTGCCGGACCTGGTCCACTACGTCGTCCGCGACCGCCGGCCGATCTCCTACGGCGCCGCGTTCGAGCAGCCCGTCACCGCGCGCAGCCAGGGCCACCTCCTGCCCGCCCGCCAGGCGCTGGTCGACTACGCCGCCACCATCGACCGCCTGGTCGGCACCCGGCGCCGCATCGCCCACGGCCACGCCACCGCCGCGAACCACCCCCTGGACCAGCTCGGCACCCACCACCCCGGCTTCGAGGACCTCGCCGCCCAAGCCGCGACCGCCGCACTGTCCACATCACCCCGTGCAGGCACCGAACCGGCGGAGAGCGGGGCGTGAGCCGCGGACTGGTCCTGCGCATGGCCGGCCTCATCCAAGCCTGGGGCGAGAACGCCACCTTCCCCCACCGCGATACCGCACCCCACCCCACCCGCTCCGCCCTGATCGGCATGTTCGCCGCCGCCCAGGGCCGCACCCGCGAAGACGCCCTCACCCCCTACGACGACCTGCCCGGGGCACCCGCCCACCAGGACATGGTCTTCACCTTCCGCCTCGACCGCCCCGGCACCCTCTACCGCGACTTCCACACCGCCGGCGGCGGCCGCCCCCACAAACAAGGCCTGCGCACCGCCGCCGGCGAATACCGCGCCCAGAGCAAATCCACCCAGGTCACCTACCGCGACTACCTGACCGACGCCGTGTTCACCGTCGCCGTCCAAGGCCCCCCACCGCTGCTCGCGCACATCGCCGCGACCCTGACCGAACCCGTGTTCTCGCCCTACCTGGGACGCCGCGCCTGCCTGCCCGACGAACCCCTCCTGATCCACACCGACACCCCCGACCCGGTGACCGCGCTGCGCGAAAGGGTCCCGCTGACCCTGGCCAGCGCTCCCACCGCCGAGCACGTGCAGGTCACCTTCCTCCACGAACACCCCCAGACCCCCGGCGACCTGCCCGAACGCGAGAGCCCCAGCCAACCGGCCGACTTCACCAACACCTCCCGCACCCACCTGCTGCGCCCCCTGTGGCGCACCACCGAACACCTATCCGCGGCCCTGTACGCCGGGCCGCGCCCCATCGAGACACTCACCGACTACATCCTGCAAGGAACCCCATGTCCGCGATCTTGACCCGCATCGCCGTCAACCGTGGCCACCGCCTGGCCCGCGCCGACCTCGCCGACCGCTCCGGCCTGCACAAGACCCTCATGCGGCTGCTGGCCGACCCCACCGGGCCCACCCCCCGCAAAACCGGCGGCCTGCTGTTCCGCCTCGAGACCGGAACCGATCCCGTCCTGCTCGTACAGACCGCCGGACCCCCGGACCTGGCCGCCCTGCCCGCCGGCTACGGCACCGCCGACACCCGCGACCTGACCCCAATGCTGTCCGCCCTCGTCCCCGGTCTGCAGGTGTACTACCGCATCACCGCAGCCCCCACCGCCTACCGGCCCAGCACACCCCCTGACCCATCCACCGGGCGCCGCCCCCGCGGCACCCTCATCTACCTCAAGGACCACCAGGCGCTCGCATGGTGGCAGCGCCGGGCCCCAGCAGTTGGCCTGCAACTGACCGAACCGATCCAGGCCACACCGCGCGCGTTCCCCACCTCCCAACGGCCCGCCCCGCACTACCGGCTCACCCAGTTCGACGGCACCGCGACCATCACCGACCCGGCCGTCTTGGCCACCGCCCTGCACGACGGCATCGGCAAAGGCAAGCCCTACGGCGCAGGCCTGCTCACCCTCGCCCCCGTCTGAGCCTGCACCTAGAGAGAACCCCCGAGAGAACCTGGCCCCTGATGAAGCCGCCGCCTCCACCCCCGCCGCCCCCCGACCTCACCCAACTGCGCGCCCTGGCCATCCGCCTGCTCCTGGCCGACGCAGCCCAGCAAAAGGTCACACCAGGCCGAATCCAAGCGGTCGCCCACGCCCATGGCGTCCACCCCCGCACCGTGCGCCGCTGGGTCGACAACGCCCGCACCAACGGCGGCACCTACACCCCCGCCGGCCGCCCCCACTTCCAACTCACCCCCCACATGCTGGACGTCATCGCCCGCAACCGCGGCAACGTCAGCGCCGCCCACCAGGAACTGACCGCCGCAGAGAAACAGGCCAAGGCACAAAAACCGGCCGACACCGCAGCCCGCGACCCCGCCCAACCCAAAATCCCCTCCCTCGCCACCTTCCACCGCGCCGCCCACCGCCACCTCAACCCCGGCCAGCGAGCCGGACTGCGCAAAGGCGAGAGCACCCGCCGCGCCTTCGATGTCTTCGGTAAACGCGAACGCCACCACCGCAACTACGCCTGGGAGACCGACCACGTCGAGGCCAGCGTCAAAGTCCTCGTCGACGGCCACATCCGCAAACCCTGGATCACCTGGTTCGTGGACAGCGCCACCGACGGCATCTGCGGCCTGTGTATCACTCCGCAAACCCCCAGCCGCGAAAGCATCCTCGTCGCCCTACGCGACGCCCTGCTGACCACCTCCGAGCACGGGCCCTTGGGCGGACGACCCGAACGGCTGCGCGTCGACGGCGGCAAAGACTTCCTGTGCAAGACCGTCGACGAGGCCGTCTCGGCCCTGGGCACCGAACTCATCGTCCTGCCACCGCGCCGTCCCGACCTGAAACCCACTGTCGAAGCCATCAACGGAGCCGTCAAGAAGACACTGTTCGCCGACATGCCCGGCTACGCCCACGCCCCGACCCTCGCCGGCAACAAACCCGTCGACCCCAACCAGCAACTGCTGCACTACGAGGACTTCGTCATCCGGGTCCTTGACTGGGCACGCCGCTGGAACACCGAACACGCCCTGCACGCCTTGGACGGCAAGACCCCTGCCCAGGCCTGGGCCGCGGACATCACCCCCCTGACCATCATCAACCCCGAAGACGTCCACACCTTTACCTTGGAACGCCGCGGAAAACCCGTGAAGATCAACAACGACGGGGTCCACTGGCGAGGCCGCACCTACGTCGAGGAGTGGATGTCGGGAAGGGCGGGGGAGCGGGTCCACTTGCGCTACATGCCCCACCACGACCACCGCGTGGAACTGTATGACCCGCAAACCGGCACCCACCTGGGCGCAGCCTTCTGCACCACCGGACTGACTCCCGCCCAACGGCGCTCCCTCGACCGCGGCCGCACCCGCCAGGCCAATGACCTCCGCAAGCGCCTGAAGAAAGCCGAACGGGACCGAAAGGTCCGCTACGCCGCGACCAGCCAGCCCGCCTCCCTGCTCCGGCTGGACCCCCTCACCCCAGCCCAGGCTGAGCAGCAACTACGCGAACTCGGCGGCACCGGACCGGTAACCGACGCACCGCCCTCCTTCGTCCCGCTGCCCGCGCCCACCGACGGCTGGGCGGTACCCCGACCACGCCCTGAACCCACCGACAGCACCGGCCGTGATCACTCCACGAGCGAGGACAACGAGTGAACGACACCGCGCAAGCCCCCCTGCGCGGCGGTCGCCTGCCGGCCGCCGACAAAGACCACTTCATCGGCCTCGAAGGCGCCGCGCCGGTAGCCACCGACGCCGTCCGCGCAACCGAAGCTCTCATCCAGCGAGCCATGGCCCGCGCGGCCATGGCCTGCGTCCATGGCCGCGTTGGCCTGGGGAAGACCTTCGCCGTCAACGCCGCCTGCCGTAAACTCGCCGCCGATACCACCCTGGTCCTGCAATTCGCCGAAACCCCCCACATGCCCGAGATCCGGGCGGCCCTGTGGAGCGCGCTGGACCTGCCCGGCCAAGCCCCCACCAATACCCCCCACCTGTGCGACGAACAGATCAAGAAGGCCCTGGCCGCGAGCTACCACCTATTGCTGTTCGACGAGGTACAGCACCTCGGCCGCACCGCACTGGAATACGTCAGAGATATCTGGGACACCAACTCCAAGACCACCAGGAACCTGTCAGTCATCCTCGTGGGCAGCGCCAACACCCGCCAGAAGATCCTCCACTGCGAGCCGTTGCACAACCGCATTCACAAGTGGCAGCAATTCAGCCCGCTGACACCGTCGGAAGTCCTGAACATCATCCCCAGCTATCACCCCCTGTGGCGGGACACCCACGACTCCCTCCTGCTCTGGATCGACGACCGGGCCTGCCACGGCTGCTTCCGCGCCTGGGCCAACCTCACCGTCGTCCTCCAAGACGCCCTGGAGGACGACCCGAACCTGAACATCGACAAAGACCTGCTCCGCTGGGCGCTAGGCCAACTCGACCCCACCACCCGCTTCCCCGGCACAATCGAAGCATCCGACGACTGAGACCCACCCCGACAGCACAACCGGTCGGCGAGGGAATCTCCAAGTACCGAGGCGGTCGCGCCGGGCGTGCGCGGGGAGAGCGGGCCGGTACTGGACCTCTGTACCACCGTAGACAGCGGCTACCGCCTGTTCGGGCTGCCGCTCCTTACCAGGGATGAGGTGGACGAGAACCTGTATGCCATCCTGAAAGCGTGTGCTGGGCGCATCGACGTCTTGGCCTAGCAGCTCCATGCATCTGCGCCCCTTCCCGACGGCCGCTTCTCTCACTTGCCCGCAGAAGCTGGACAGGACTACGGAGTCGCAAGGGAGGTGAAGATATGCCTGGAACGCGAGTGCGATATCCGGAGCCCCCATGATGGGTGATCGCGCGGATCGTCATCGATCTGGTGGGGAGCTTGGTACGCCAGATCCGGAGTACGGGCCGCCTACTGACCTTCCAAGCGTAAAGTCGTCATGGCGGGATCGTGGCTGGTCGGAGGCGGGTGCCGGTGAGGCATCCGTCGATGATGTCGCTGCGGTAC
>NZ_JBEYJD010000095.1:0-16192 GCF_040636125.1 Streptomyces sp. NPDC006733
CCCGCGCCGGACCCTGGATCTGGGGCCGTCCCACACCACCCACCCGACACCTCCGCAGACGATATGTCTACTGCATATAAGGAATTCAGCACTAGCACCTCGAGATCAGATGGCCGGGTACCGGGCTGTTGTTGCCGGCCGCTTGTCCGTCAGGAGGCGCCCTCGATGGTGACGGGGACTTCCAACGGCACGTGCCCACTGACCGCTCGCGGACTTGGCCGTGATACTCAGGCGTACCGGTGCGCTCGCGTAGTCGCGGTGCCAAGTGTCCGTGGTGCTTGCCGACCACGGCGGCGGGGTGATCGGCGTCAGGCCGTAGCGCGTCCATTCGCCGATCTCCAGCTGCTGCAGGGCAACCGTGGCGTCGTACTCACCGGTCTTGATCCGAGAGTCTTGGAATTCTTCGTTGAGGATCCGGGCCTGCGGGTAGAGGGCCTGGCAGATCGCGGCCGTCACCGAGTCCAGCTCGACTCCGGTCATCTCCGCGCCCTCGGGCGCCATGCCGATGCACGTGCCGACACCGGAGCCCGGCTCTAGGGCCTGTGTGATGTCGTGATCAATCGGTTGTGCGTAAGAGGTCGTCGATCCAGATCATCGAGGCGCGGAGTTCGAGGCCGGCGAGGTAGCTCTGGGGTGTCTTGTCGCAGCGTGTGGCGATGCCACGCCAGTCCTTCATGCGGTTGATCAGATGCTCGACGGTGTTGCGTTCCTTGTAGAGCTCCGCGTTGTGGCTGATGGCCCGGCCGCCCAGGCGGCCTCGTCGCTGGCGGTTGGCAGCCTGGTCCTTCTTCTCCGGGATGACCGCCTTGATACCGCGTTTGCGCAGGTAGGCGCGGTTGGCGCGGGAGGAGTAGGCCTTGTGTGACCGGGCTCGCTAGTTGGCACCAGGCCACGTTCACGACCTGCACTGATGCCAAGTAGCTTCAGTGGCCGGAGTCGCAGGATCAGCAAAATAGTTGACACTTTGGTACAGCACAGGTTATGAGGCGTTTGTCACCATAGCGGGGCCAGAAGCCTTCTCCAGACAGGGTCTGGAATCGCGAGCGGGCTGGCAGCTCTCAAGGCTCGCGGTCCCTACCCGTTGTCGACAGGCATGTGCTGGCATGGGCGCAGTTCGACCTCGTTTGCCTACGGGGAAGGTTCCGGTCACCCCGGCGGTAGTTCGAACCGCAGACGCATGGCCGTGCCGACGAGGCGGTAGCCGGCGAGGCCGGGAGCGCTGAACGGGTTAGGGAGGGGCGTTATGCGTCGGTGGGTGTTGTCGAGGACGTGGGTGACGTAGACGATGGTGTAGGTCTCGTCCGGGCGTAGGTGACTGGCCCGTTCGACTTCGGACTCGCCGAGTTCGAACTCGCCCCGGTCCCCGGTCGAGGCCTTCACCTCGTACAGGAGGGTGCGATCGCCGTCGTGGATCAGGAAGTCGTAACCGAGGCTGTCATCGCCCGAGCCGTCGGCGAGGACGTGCTGGCGTAGCCCGGACTTCCAGGATTCTTCGCGGGGGACGCCGTACTGCCGCTCCAGCCAGGCGGCCACGGCCACCTCTCCGGCGAGTCCGACGGCCCTGTCCCTCTGGGGGTCCCGGGGGACGACCTGGTATCCCCCGCCACGACCGGCGACCGCGGAGGTGGTTCGTTGTCTCGGGAGGGCGGGTGCCGATGGTGTCCCGGGCTGTGGGGAGGCAGCGAGTTGGTCGGGGGTGAGGTCGGCGGCGACCTGTCGGGCAAGGTCGCGCAGGTGGTCGGGGCTGATCGGAAGGGCACGGCCATTCAGAAGAAGTGACGGGCCCAACGGCGCGGCAGGGAGTGAGGCGCTACCGACGGGCGGGCTCGGCGGGAGGGGTGCGGGTTCGCGCAGACCGAGGTCGGCCGCCCGGTCCGTGGCGGGCATATCCGCGGGCCAGTGACCGTGGGTCTGGAGCCAGGCGATGAGCGTGCGGGTGCCGATCGGCTCGAAGTCGAGCAGGCCCTCGGCGTCCATCGCCGACGCGACCTCGGTGGCCGACGGCAGGGAGGGAATCTCACGGCCCTGACGGTTCAGCCAGGCTTCGATGCGGACACGCAGGCGGGGAAGGCGCGCGTGGATGGTGTCGACGCAGTCCTCGTGGATCTCGGCCACCGTGCGCGGGTGGTGCTGCCGGGCCGGTGTCGGGGGCAGGTGCGTGACCGTCCATTCCTCGGCGTGGGCGTCGAGGAGGTCAGCAGGAAGGTCCCAGTGCTCGAGTCCCCACCGGGGGTCCGGCTCCAGTCCGGGGAGCGAGCGCATCCGAACGTACTCCGTGAGAGGGGCGCCCCCCTTGTGCGTGGCCACGTAGGCGTCACGGACGCGGTCGGCCATTCGGGCCCGGTTCAGCTGCAACCAGGCCTGGAACTGGCGTTGGTGGGTCTCCGCGTTGTCGACGGTCAGCAGACCCAGTGTCTGCCAAGCCTGGTTGGCCTCAGCCAGGGGCACTCCCAGTGCGGACAGCATCCGCTGCCAGTCGGCCTCCTCCACGAGTCCCAGCAACTGGTCGGCCCGGTCGACATCGAGCCGGGCGACCAGCCAGTCGTGGAGTTCGCCGCGATCGTGCAAGGTCTCCTGTCCGCGTTGCAGTTCCTCGGCGAGGGCGAGATTAACGCAGGCGAGAAGGGGGACGAGTCGGGCGCTGCCGGAGCGGATCGAGGCACGGTCGGCGAGCACCGCCTCCAGGCGCTGTTGCGGGATGGCGAGCACGGAGGCAATGTCCGCCTCGGCGACGTCCGCGACGGTCCGGTCCAGCCGGTTCAGTGCGATGAACGCCAGCTGTACCGCCGTGCTCAGGTAGGGGGCGCCGATCAGGGTACTCAGGGCGGTCGCGGCCACCTCCAGCACATGCCAGCCGGAGCGCTGCCCTGCGCACACCACGACGAGCCGGGGTTCGTCCGGATCGTCGTGGAGGAGAGAGCGGTCATCGCCGGAGGCGTCGAGGGCGTGCCCGGCGATATGGGTGACTGCGGTCCGCGCCACGACGACGCCACAGGATCGAAGCCGTTGCCTGACGCGGCGCGCCGCGGGGACCGTGGCGCGGGAGGACCGCTCCTCGTCGAACTCGACAAGCGCGACCATGAGGGTCTCCAGCCAGGGCCCGGCCAGGGCAAACAGCGGTACTCGGGGTGCGTCGGCGATCGGCAGCTGGTCGACCCGCACGTCGAGTTCCGCCTCGCTCGTCGGCCGGATCACGAAACGGCCCTGCGCCTCCAGGTGCTCGTGAACGCGCTGGCCCAGAGCTCTGTCGTCGACCGGCAGGAGCAGCAGGGGTGCCTCGTCGAGCAGCCTCCGCTGCTGGGTGCCGCGGATGTCGGCCACGTAGACCGGCTCCGGCTCAGAATCGGCTGCCAGCACATCCAGTGTCCCGGCCCGGCTCACAAGGAGTTCGGGGAGGACCCCGGACCGCCACACGCCGCCGAACCCGTCCGGAGGAAGGAGGTCCGCCCAGGCCTGTTCGTAGTCCCGCCGCAGCAGATGCCCAAGGCGTCCCTGCCGTAGCCGGGGCACACGGCGGAGTAGGGCGGGCAGGTGGCGGAGCCGGTCCGCGGCGGTCTTGGCATCGTTCCAGCGACGTACGCCGAGCAGCTCCAGGCGTTTGAGCACGCGGTCCGACTGCCGTCTGCGCAGCGCGGCGGAGGCGACGGTGAGGAAGGCGGGCGGCGCCTCCCCCGAGGCCCACCACCACGCCTGGCTGGCCGTGGTGAAAGCTGGGGTGTCTTCGTCGTCACCCGTCTGGGGAATCCACGGGACTCGGAACAGGAAGGACGCCAGCGGGGTGGGCCACGGTGTGCCCTTCTGATCCGAGCCGCCCGCGAAGCGGAACTCAAGTGCCTCAGCGTCCCAGGTGTCCAGGCCGTGGACAATCAGTTCGGCGTAGAGCCGACGACTCTCCTCGTCGAACGCGGCGTATTCCCGCTGGCCGGGAAGAACGGCCACCCTCTTGCGGGTCGGGCGGTACTCGACGGTCAGGTAGAGATCGTCGCGGCGCTTGGGCCAGCGCTGGGCCGTCGACTGCCATTGGGTCCGCTCATCCGGGTCCAGGTTCAGGGCCCACAGTCCGGGAAAGCTGGACGGACGGTTGAGATGCTGCCCCTTCACCGCCTGGGACGTTGCCACGTAGGTCGGTAGCAGGCCGTGGCGGACACCCTGGTGTTCGAGGAAGCGCCGCAGAGTCTGCGCGTCGGTGCGGGTGCCGGCGCAGATGTCGTGGGCGGGGCGGACGACCCGATCGGCGGCGGCGACAAGGTCACGGGAGACAGCTTCGGTACGGTCGAAGAAGCGGACCAGTGCCCGGTCGATCCCGCCGTGGCCGCCTGTCCAACCATCTCCAAACATGGCCTCCGTAACGGGCACCCAGGTCTTGCGGCCCGGCACCAACAGCCCCTTGATCACCGGCCGCTTGCCGTACCGGTCCACGGAGGACGCCCACAGGGCGCAGGCGAACAGGAGGTGCTCGCGCAGAGCCTCGTCGTCCTCACGGACCTTGCGCATGGCGTCGCCCAGCACTTCCAGCAGGGCTTTCGGGCTGTAGTCCCGTACCAGCCCCTGTTCCTCCAGCCAGGTACGACCGCGGGAGCGCCGGCTGGTCTTCCGTCCCGCCCAAGCGATCTCCGTGTGGACGAAGGAGATGCTCTTCGCGAGTCCAGGTGGCAGCGCGGCCGACGGGCCGTCCGAACGGCGGAAGAACAACCCGGGATCGCCAGCCGGAGCCCGCTTCCCGTCGACCGTGAGGACGATTTTCCTCCCCTTCAGTTCCTCGCCAGTGCGAGCGAAGCAGACGGAGAGGTCGTGGTAGTAGTCCGCCCACTTGCCAGCGTCGAACTGCCCCTGGGCGAGGGCCGAGGCTACGCTCTCCGCCCAGTCGGCGAGCACGCTGACAGGCGGGACGAGACCCAGTCCACGGGCCGTACCCAGCGCCGCCAGCCGCTCGGCGCGCCGGGGATGGAGTTGTGGGTCGATGACGTGCTTGACCCCAGCGGCAGCCACCGCCTGCGGTGTCAACACGCGAGCCTGGTCGGGGCCGCGCCACAAGTAGCCGCAGCGGTACGCAGTGCGGGTGCCCGCGGGGTGCAGTACCGGCATGAACGGAACGGCGTCGAACTCACGGTCCTGTACCTTGAAGGCCAGCTCCAGGCGCCGAACCTGGTCGTGTTCCCAGCACATCAGGTCGATGAGGGTGCCTGCGGGCAGCACGACGCATCCTTCGTCGACCAATGCGGTCGCCCGTGCGCAGGCCTCGGCCGCGGTGTCGAGCAGCAGGTCATTCCATTGCGTGGACTCCGCCATGGTGCGTCGGCTCACGTCCGTGTGGAATGGCGCGTTGACGAACCCGCGCACCGGGCAAATCCGTTGTGTTCCCATGGGCAGGAACGTGTAGAGCCTGCCGCGCTCCAGAGGGTCGCCCGCGGGTACCGCCACGCTGACCACGGCCGAGTTTCCTAGTGCCTGCCAGCCGTCCTTCAGCGGTCCGGATCCCAGGCCGGCGGCGATGGCTTCGCGTGCGCGCTCGCTGTCCACTGCGGCCGTCACCATGATCAGGCGGATGCGACGGCGCAGCGTGATCTGCTGGATCTTCAGGTCACGAGAGGTGAAAAGGGTGTCCACCTTGCGTGTGTACACGCTGGGGCGCCCCCGGCCGCCCACCCGGTGCGTGACGGTCACTTTGCCGAGGCGGTCCAGGAAGAGTTCGAACGGCGCCCCGTCATCGGTCAGTTCCCGCAGCTGGCGTACCGCTTCCAGCCTGGCCTCGGCGGACCGCAGCGGGAGCCGGACCACGGTCACCATTCCCCGTCGGCGGAAGGGAGCCAGCGCAGCCGGGGCGTCGTCCACCGGCACTGGAACCTTCAACGATGACAGGTTCGCGCGCAGTTGGTCGGCAGCCTCCGGGTGGCCGGGCGCGACCTGGTCCGCCAACCAGTCGAAGTCGTCGTCCCGGGCGAAGCGGAAGCAGAACCCGTCGAAGGCCTTGGACGCGGAGCTCGTGACGCTGTACATCTCTGGGGCGGAGGTGAGCTGAAGCACGCTCTTGAAGCCGACCCCCTTGTGGCCGATACCCTCGTCGGGTCGCTTGCTCGACAGGCCGATGCTGCACAACGCCTCGAAGTTCTTGTACCCGAGAGGCCTTCCGCCGTTCGCCACGTAGAGGACGCCGTGTTCGCCCTCGTCCTCGTCGAGGACAATCTCTACGCGGCCATCGCCGTGCCGGGCGCGGTTCGCGTCGTGGGCGTTCTGAAGGAGTTCGACCAGCACGCGCCCCTTGTACTCAGGCGAGAGCATCTGTTCGGTGACTTCTTTGAGTTCGCGAGCGGCACGGCGACCGCGCTTCAGGTCGGCGAGACACCCCTCAGCCTCCACGACCGCCGTCGCTACGACCCGCTTGCGCCTGGCCGAACCGACGCGCCCCGTGGACCGCCCTGCTCGCTTCTGTCCGTCGGTCACTCTTCCCCCGGAAGCCTTCTGACAACTACTCTTCCCGACGATAGAGGTGACCACTGACTTTCGGACGCACAACCCGAAGCACGGTGGTCGGCGAGGAGTCATCGCCCCACCGACCAGTACGAACGCCGGGGCTGAAGGAGTGGCAGCCGGTTGCCGTGAAGGCGTACAGCACACCCCAGGCGAAGATCTCCGTGCAACCTGCTGTGGCGTCCCGGTGGTACTCGGGGCTGAGCCAGCCCGGAGTCCCGGTCGGCGCGCCAGGACCGATGACCCCGGTGCCGGCGGCGACGTGGGGGGTCTGGTGCAGGGTTGGGTGACAGGTTTGGTCACGCGGCTTGGAGGGCCGGTGTGGTCATGACGGTCTCGTACTCGACGGGGGTGAGCCGGCCGAGTGTGGCTTGCCTGCGGCGTCGGTGACCGGAATTGCGACCCGCGATCACTGTGCAGAACGCATCCGGCGACGTGGTCGCGTCGGGCCACCGCGTTGTCCAGGGCTGCGACGGCCAGGCGGGACTTCATCCGCGAGTCGATGGAGTAGCCCACGATCCGCTTGCTGAAGACGTCCTTGACCGCGCAGAGATACAGCTTCCCTTCAGCCGTGGGATGTTCGGTGATGTCGGTGAGCCAGAGCTGGTTCGGCCGGTCGGCGGTAAAGTCGCGGCGGACGAGGTCGTCGTGCACTGGTGGTCCAGTCTTCGTGCCCTTGCCGCGCTTCTTGCCAAACACGCTCCACCAGCGGTTGTCCCGGCAGATCCGCCACGCGGTCCGGTCCGCCATGCCGGCTCCCACGGAACGGGCTTCGTCGGCCAGGAAGCGGTAGCCGAACTCGGGGTCCTCGCGGTGGGCGTCGAACAACGCGTTCGCGCGATACGCCTGCTCGATCGAGGCGTCGGTCACCGGCTTGTCGAGCCAGCGGTAGTAGGGCTGTCTGGCGAGCTTCAGGACCCGGCACGTGACCGTGACGGGAACGCCGCCGACGGCCAGCTCCTTCACGAGCGGGTAGATCCTTTTCCCGGCAGATTCGCCTGCGACAGATAGGCCGCAGCCCGGCGCAGGACCTCGTTCTCCTGCTCCAGCAGCTTGATCCGCCGGCGCGCTTCCCGAAGTTCCGCGCTCTCCTGGCCGGTCACTCCGGGCTTGGTCCCCTCGTCGATGTCCGCCCGGTGCATCCACTTGAACAGCGTCATCGCGTGGACTCCGAAGTCGACGGCCACCTGCTCGACCGTCACACCCGGGCCGCGGTTCCTCGCGACCCGCACGACATCCTCGCGGAACTCTTCCGGATAAGGCTTGGGCACAGCGACATCCTTCCCACCCGCCCCACAGGGCAAGCCAGATCAGACGTCACCCGATCGTGCAGCAGACCCGACGACACCCACCTGGCGAGGAGATAGAAGATAAAGGGCAATCCACCTAGATGACGTCTGCGGCCAGTTCCTTTCGGCTTGTCTCAGTCTCTTCTCGGCGGCGCTTCCGTCTGCTGGCAGGCAGAGTTCGGGTCGTTGTCAGGGTTCGCTTCAGTTTCGGAAATGCCGTGTTGAGTTCGGCGTAGCCGGTTTCGCTCAGTTGAACCTGCCAGGTCACGGTGCAGGTCGCATGCCGTGGTGGTTGGTGGCTGAGATTTCCTCGGACCAGAAGCACCGTGCGTGCACGCCAGTGGCCGTCCTCTCCCCTCCATGTGAAGAGTTCGCATGGGTCATGCTTCCATCCAAGTTCGGCGCCGACGGCTGGATGGAGCGCGAGCCAGTCTCTGTGTTGAGCGTCCGTCCAGTCTTCGTAACCGTGGACAACTAGCTCCTTGTCCGCCCAGTCAAGACTTCGACCGGCCGGGTACCGGGCGAATTCGGCATGGAATGCTTCCCAGGCCCGACGCTTGGGAAGATAGAAGGCAGCACCGAGCGCGTTGCCGTGCGTCGTGTGGACTCTGCGTTCCTCTTCCGGCCTTCCCCATTCCAAGCTGCACCACTGACCGCGTTCAGCCAGTACGTACGGTCTGGCCGCAGCGTATGCGCGCGCGTACTCATCCACAGCTGGCCCTGCTTCGGCGCACCAGTTATCGACGTCGTAGGAGGAGGTCCCTTCCGGTCTCCAGATCGGCGGCATCCATCTGGGGAGTGGCTGGGGTCCAACGGTGACCATCTGCTCGTCGATCAAGCCGAAGGAGTACGCGGGAAGTGCTGGAGCGTCCCCTAGCGTGTCGGAGTCAAGCAGCTCACCCAGGACGGTTCCAAGAGCTCGGCGGCCAGCCATATACGCCCACGGGCGATAACTGTGGCGCTGATGGCGCGAGGTGAGGCGCTGTGCGAGAGCGTGGTGACCTCCCGCAGTCCAGCGATCGGCGTTGGACCTGGCAATCTGGGCGGCCCGGTGGAGTACCGCCGAGTCTTCCAGCCCGGATGCCTCGGAGAGCATCTGAAGAGCAAGGTCGAACGGGCCGAGCATGTGACGTGGATTGTGAGCGTCCAGGTGCGGGGTACCGTGCCGGTCCTCTTCTGGAACTGTGCGTTCGGGAAGAGCAGGAAGGGCCAGGCCGTATGCGGCAGGACGGGCTCGGCGCGGCGGAATCTCCAGCTCAATGCCGTGCTGCCGGGCGAAACGGCGGGCGACGTCTCGGGAGATGCCGTCGGCCCCAGTGGCAGCGGCCTCCAGCGCGGCAACGAGTTCGGCGGACACATGGTCTGCCCGTTCGTCGTTGGGCGTGGTGATCAAGGTGAGCAGGGCAGCTTCACATGCCCATCCTCCTCGCGAGATATTTGCGGCGAGGATGGTCTGGATCACGTGCTGGTGGCGGGTGCCCAGCAACTGAAGGGCACGTCGTGCGCCGAAATCGAGAGAGCGGACCGGGTGGCCGAGATACAGCCCGACCCATCGTGCCAGCGCCTCGACAGCTGAGATGGCTGCTGCTGGAGCAGCGGGGATGTCCGTGGCGTCGGTAGCAGCGGGCGCTACCTCATCGAGGTAGGCCTCAACGTCGGGCCAAGCTCGGGCGACGGTTCCGGGTTCTGTGACCAGTTGGGTGATGTCTCGGATGTCGTCGGGCGACAACTGCGCGGACAGGGAGCCGGTGAGGAAGGCGTTGGCGAGGTCTTGTCGGGCGAGTTGCACGAGGGCGGGGTGCCGGTAGCGGAGGGCGGTGTGGAGGACGGCCAGCCGGGTTCCCCCGTCGTAGTGGCGCAGCCATCCAGACGCCGGAGTACGGCTGAGCGCGTCTTTGAGGGCGTCTGCGGCTGCGCCGGATTCGCCCGATTGTGCAGCCAGTGCCGCGAGTCTGCCCAGGGCTGATCCTGACAGGCGCAGCCGCCCGGCCTGTTCCAGCAGAGCACGGGCCTGAGCCGGAGTCGTGGACGTAATGGTGGCGGTTGCATGCTCAACGGCTAGATCCCAGCCCTCCGGCGGGGAGGTTGCTGCTGTTGGTGCGGTTCGAAGAACGGTGAGCAGGCTGCCCAAGGTCTGGACGGGCGGTGGAGCGTCTGCAGTATCTGCAGACGCCTCTTCGATGGCCTCTCGGCCAACTGTCTGTTCGGCTGCGTCGCGGTTCAATTCCTCGCCGGCCCAGAGCTGCTGGGCTCGCTCCAGGGCCGACACGGCGTCGCCTCCAGAGCTCTCCGTCCTGCGAGCGTGTACGGCTTTGGCGATTTCCTCAGTCGGCTCGGGCGTGATCGGGAACAGCAGATGGACCGCGACGGCCGTGCTGTCCGGGACCGGAATATCTGGGTGGTGGCACGCGGCCAGCACCACGGCTTGGACGGCGTCGGTTTCGGCGAGCGTTCCAACGGCGCACAGCCACTCAGCCAAGTCGCAGGCCAGAGAGGGATCACGGGGAAAGGTTGAGGCGATGAGTTTCTCCGCTGCGCCTGAGGCGTGATGGCCTGCGTCGGCAGCGGAGATACGAGAGGCGTATGTGAGGACCGTCGCGGTGAACTGCGTGGGAGACATGTCTCCTTCATCTGCGGCGGTGACCAGCCAGTCGAACCACTCGACCAATTGCCGGTCATGATCGCTGGCATCGATACCGAGGGAAGTGTCGACAGCGCAGCGAGTCGCGTGGCGGGCTGCCTGTTCATCGCCAGCGAGCGCCCAGACTCGCGCTTGTGCCAGCCACAGTGACACCCGGTCGTGTGGGTCGGATGACCAGTCGTCGATCAGAGCATCGAGCCGTTGGAGTTGTTCCACGGCCCACGAAGTGGCGTCGGCGTGAGCTTTGAGGGCGGCTTCAATGACCGCTTGTTGGCGCTGGGGTGCCCAGTAGCCGGCCCGATCTTCGCTCGCCCAGGCGGTGTCGAATCGCGAGAGCAGGCGTTGCAGGCCAGCGCTGCCGTGTTGTTTGGCCGCGAGGTCCACTACTCTGCCGAAGAGACCCAGGGCAGCGTCGCGAACGATGTACCAGCCTGTCCAGTCACGGGTGTCCTCGGAGGGGACTTCGAGAAGGCGGATGATGGGATCCGCCTGGGCCGGCACATCGGGCGGGTCTCCGAGACCGGCGGAGGCAGCAAGTCGCTGGCCCTCCAACTGGGCCAAGACACGCAGTGCTCGCCGGAAACGCTCGTTGCCAGCTTCCCGCGATGTCCAGTCCGAGGTCGGCATGGGGTCTGGCTGTGTCGAATCGGGGTGGACGTACCGGAGTCTGTTGAGCCCGATCAGTGTCCGGAAGGGTTCCAGGCCTTCCTGCCCGGACACGGTGGTTGGCCAGGCAACGGCCGTGCCAGGGGGCACGAGTTCATCGATTTCGGGCGCGCTGTTGAAAGCATTTCGGACGAGCAGTTCGGCGGCGGCGATCCGGATGCTGAGGTGTACAGCAGGGGCGGAGCCGTTGGCCGGCAGCTCCTCATCGTCCGCCTCGTCTGCATCCCCTTCCTCCGCGTTGATGGCGATGATTTCGCGCACCCATCGCAGGAGATCGGTTTGCGCTTGGTCTTCTGAGGCGGCTTGGGCCCGCATGTAGCGTGCTCGTGCGCGCCAACTGGGTGTGGCTTCGGCATCGATCACGGCCGTCAAGGCGTCGAGAGCCACCTCGTCACGGGTCTCAACGAGGAGATCGAAGCAACGGGCATGAGCGAAGCTGCGACAGCTGATCGTGCTCGCCTCGCGCTCCTGCTGATCGCGGAGCAGCGCCCGCCGCGAGGATTCCGCCTCCTCGACGCCTGCGGGCTCTTCAGGTCGTTCGGTGCTGAGCGCCAGCTCATCCGCGTTGTCTGGAGGGTGGGGAAGTTGGTGGTCGAGTGCGGCCAGCACCGCGTCGAGACCGGAGAGGTTACATGTCGCTTCGGCCCAATCGGCGACGGCCTCCGGCGACGGGTCTTCCTCGCCTGCGATTCCGGCCAGGCCACCGCAGGCATGCAGGATTCTCTGGACCGCATCCACGTTGCCGCGGTTGGCAAAAGTCACGGCATGGGCAAGGGCCGCCTTCCGCGTGATCCGCAGTCGTCCGCCTCGGGCGATGTGGTCCAGGGCCAGTCGTGAGTCAAAAGTGTGCACCGCTTCCGCGAGCGGCTCCCTCTCCAAGACCATTTCGCGCAGCCGTAGTTCGCTGAGGAACACCAGCGTGTGCACGAAGGCCTGCGAATCGTCCAGCAGGCTGGCGGAGCGAAGCGCCAGCAGTGCGTGATCTCTAACCGTGGCCAGGGGCCGCAAGTCGATCAGGGACTGGCGCAGCTTCTGCGGCGCAGCAAGGGCCAGAACGCGGTCGTACTGACCGGCCAAGAAGAGGTGCGCCGCTGCTTCGTCTTGATACAGGCTCCATTCAGGCCCGGAGCTGGCGCACACGTCCGCAAGTTGCCTATGGAAGCCGCGTTCGCGTGCCTCCTCGGCCATGCCGGCGACGTGAGCCGTGGCGTCTGCGAGAAAGCGCCGGAAGCTGTGATGGATGAAGCGCCAGTCATCACCGGCCGTGTGGAAAAACGTCGCAGCTTCGTCGGCAAAAGCGGAAACGGCACGCTGGTCCGCCCAGGTCGAGAGCCACTGCAGGTTCACCGGTACGCGCAGGCGTGCGACCATCCCCAGCAAGTCGAGAACTTGCTGATCTTCCTGCACAGCCTGGAAGTATCCGCGATAGCGCGCGGCGACATCGCCACCGTAGCCTGATGCGTCTGCGAGTAGGCCGTTGGCCAGTTGACGTCGCACCCCTTCGTCGGGCTCACTGGCTTCCAGCGCGCTGAGCTCCTGCAAGAGATAGGTGAGAGCGAGGGGATGCCCTTCACTGGCGTCGACGACCTTCATCATCTGACCGGAATACAGCCAGCTTCCATGGCCGGCAGCCTTGGTAAGGTACTCGATTTCCTCAGCGGCCAGCGGTGGCAGGAGCGCAATACGGTCCTCCTGCTCCAAAGCTGTTCGCACCATGGACGGAAGAATGCTCGTGGTCTGGGTGCCGAGGATTATGAAAACTCCATCGGGCAGCGCCGCCGGGTTGGGAAGCTCTTCCAGCAGGGAACGCGTCGGGTTCTGCTCTCGCGGGATGTGATCGAGTCCGTCCACCACAACGATGGTCCGCTCGCCGCGTGTCCTCCACCGTTGGCCAGCCTGGTCAAGCTGGTCGCTCAGCACGAGGCGCTGGGTGCGCAGGTCGTTACCGATCCCCCGGCGATACAGACCGCTTTCCTGCAGATCAAGCGAGACGTCGTGCAGGAAGCTGTCCGCTTCTCCCCTACTGCTGAGCGGGTCGGGTGCGTCGGGCACGAAGGCGTAGTAGCGCGCCACGTGTCCTTGTATCTTCAGGCTGGCCAGCAGGGTTGACTTGCCTGAGCCGGCTGGGCCGACAAGGGCCAGGTAGCCGCCCGACAGATGCTGCAGCCGTCCCTCCAGAGCCTGGCGGGCCACCTCGTTCGTGGTGTACACCGTCGGGACCGGGAACTGGTGGGGGTGGCGGTACCGCAACCGGTCCTGCCAGCCCAGGCGCTCCATCAACTGGTCACGGCTCAACTCCACCGGCTGCGCTGGGTCCCGCACGATTTCCTCAAGCGTGTGCGCCAGATGCGCGACCTCACCGTCAACCGGTTCGTGATCAGGACGCAACAGCGGATCGCCGAGCACGAGACCGAACCTCAGTTCCAGATCACCGACGAAGGCAACGAAATCGTCGTCGGTCAGCTTCACGAGGGTGCGAAGCGCCTCCCAGACCGGCGCCCAGTCGACAACTTCCGGGAGGATGGCCAGATCCTCCCACTGCGCCGTTCCTCGCGCGATCTCAAGCCTTACCGGGTCAAAAGAGCGCGCCACGAATGTCGCCAGGCTGCGGGGGCCGGTGGTCCTGGCGCGAGCAATCGGGCTCGCGCCTTTCGCTTGCGTCTTCGACGCATGATTGTTCGTGCATAGGTGGACGGTCAGGGGCTCGGGTGAGGCCGTCCGCAACCGCACCCATGCGGCCGCGAGTTGTGTGAGCAAGCCCGGCTTTTCGCCTTCTCCGCTCGTCAGGTCAGCCCATGTGAACGACCCGGCAGGCTGTGACCACTTCACCTGCAATGCGTGGCGTCGCAGCCCCGATTTGAATTGGAAATCATCAGCCACACCAGCCTCTGGATCCGCCACTCGGATCCATTCCAGCGTCGGGAGTTTGGCAAGCACCACGCGAGCGGCCAACCCGTATTGCCCGCCGAAGCCCACGACGGCCGCTACCTCACCCCTACTCGGCTGCAACAGAACCCCCTGCCCCTGCCCACGTTTGCCCCAGGCTCCAAGTATGGCCCGCGGGCCACATCCTTCGCACAGCAAAGCAGCCCGGGCAGCCCGAGGCCGCATCCGAGGATAGATACGCCGTTACGGCTCGATGAGCGCCGCCGTACGGATTCGGAGGCCGGTGCGGATGCACCGGCGTCTCGCGACAGTCACTACTCCACGGCCAGCGATCGGGCCACGCCAGGAGGCTGAGGATACCGGGCTGTAAGGCTTTCCGAGTGCTCGATGGGCGCTGGCCAAGCGCGACCTGGGCAACCTGGCCGCCGCGGACCTCGATGATATCACCAGAGCCGTGAAACGTCGGCTCGAGGGGATCCAGTACCGACCTGCCCTCGTCGACGGCTACATCGCTGCCACTGGCCTGATCCTGGACGGCTGACCGGGCACCGGTCCCAGATCACGCATCCCAGTCCGCATAGTCCCGAATCGCCACGTCGTCGCAAAAGGTCTCCCAGAACTCGTTGTGCACGAGAGCGGTCTCGTCGATGCCGGAGATAAGATCTCGCAGCTCTTCCACCACCTCCTCGCACCTCTCCTCGTCGCCCTCCGCATTGAACGAGACTTGTGCTATCACGGCCGCGACGCATCGGTTGAACGAGTCGAGGTCTCTGTTCACGCGACTGGCCGTCACTGAGGAGTCCCTGCCCGGCTTCTTCCTGCGGCTCGCACACCGTCTGGGCCGATCCCCCGGCAGAATCGCCGGCTTGTGCGGGCTGGCCGCGTACGAGCGTCGGCCCCCGGCCTATCACCTGATCGGTCTGCCTGATGACATCGCCGCCGCCTTCGCCGCCACGACGCGGCTGTCCTGGCCAGAGGTCAATGACCTCACTCTTCGCCGTTATGCGGCCACTTACCCGGCGCTGGCGAAGGCTCAGGTGGATTCCAAGACCAACACGGTCGCCCAGCGGGAGTACTGGGCCTTCAATGCCAGCAGCCGGTACTGCCCTGAGTGCCTGAGCGGTGACCGCAGCGCCGTCCAGTCGGCCCACGGGGGGCCCTGGAAGCTGAGCTGGCACCTGCCAGTCGTCTTCGCCTGCCCCCTCCATCACCGCCTACTGGAAGTGGTCTGCCCCAAGTGCGGAAACGTTCTCGGCGGCACTACCCAGAATCGAGGCAGCCTGATCCGGCAGCCACAGCGCGACGACCTCCATCCCCTACAGTGCCGCAACCCAATGCCGGAGGGGTCCTCTGCCCCCGGACGCGTCGCCCACCAGGAAGCCTGCCGGGCCCGGCTGGACATGGCTCCGCAGACCAGCGGAAGCCACCTGTCCACGGAGGAGCGAGCTCGCATGATCACCTTGCAGGAACGCCTGGACCGATGGCTCGCACCAGGCTCCATCGAACCAGCCGAACCGGGTGCCGGAGAGCCGGGCGGTCCCTTCCCCGATCTCATCCTCGCAGCCCAGTTGATCAAGCTCAGCTGGCCTGCCGGCGCCGATCTCGCGCCCACACCCGCGACAGCCGCCCTCATCGACGCCCACGCCGCACCGATCACCGCGGCCCTGGACACCCCGAAGCCCACCACCAGCAAGTACCTGCGGATACCGGAACTGTGGCCGGCCCCGACGGACCCGGCAGCCTGCGGAGCCCTCCTACTCGCTGCCGACACCCTCCTCAGCACTCACAAGTCCGCGTCGCTCCGAGAACGCGTCCAGCCACTCGTACAGACGGCCTATGAACGTGCTCCCAAACGCGCCTACGCGATGCTCCGAGACGCGGAAATATCCGCGCCCCTGACCCGCTCCCTCGTCAGGCGGCGCCAGATCTTCCACGCCGGTGGCAGCAGCCCCGGACCCGGCCGCCTGCGAGTCCCCTCGAGGGACTGCTGCTTCAGCCCCGAGGAAGTCCCTCAACTGCTGCCGCAAGCCTGGTTCGACGACCACCTCGCTCACCTCATCGACCACATGCAGCAGGTCAACAGCTCGACCGTACGCCACCTGCGGCGAGCGGCGTCCCTGAAGTTGATGGAGATGACCGCCGGCGGCGGGTCTGTGTAGGGAACGGTGGAACTCAGTCGGATTTCTTCAGCGGCGGCCGGCGGTGAGCCGGCCGTCGAAGGTGATGTCGAAGGCTTGGAGTG
>NZ_JBEYJD010000096.1:0-16187 GCF_040636125.1 Streptomyces sp. NPDC006733
CCCTCGCCGGTCAGCGCGGTGTGGAAGGCGTCGAGTGCGGCGGGCTCGCCGGCGACGACGGTGGACCGGGGGCCGTTGACGGCGGCGATCTCCAGCCGTCCGGCGTACTCCTCGATCCGGGTGGTGACCTCGTCGAGCGGCAGCGGGATCGACATCATGCCGCCGTGGCCCGCGAGTCCCGCGCCGATGGCCTGGCTGCGCAGCGCGACCACCTTCGCGGCGTCCTCGATGGTGAGGGCCCCGGCGACGCAGGCGGCGGCGATCTCCCCCTGGGAGTGGCCGATGACGGCGTCGGGGATGACGCCGTGCGAGCGCCACAGGGCGGCCAGCGAGACCATCATCGCGAACGAGACGGGCTGGACGACGTCGACGCGGTCCAGCGTGGGCGCGCCCTCCGCCTGCCGGATGACGTCGGTCAGCGACCAGTCGACGTACGGGGCGAGCGCCTTGGCGCACTGGTCGATCGCGTCCGCGAACACCGGCGAGCTGTCCAGGAGTTCGGCGCCCATGCCCACCCACTGCGAGCCCTGGCCGGGGAAGACGAAGACCGTCTTGCCGTCCGCGTCCGCCGTGCCGGTGATGACGTTGGCTGCCGGCTCACCCAGGCTCAGCGCCTTCAGGCCCTGGACGAGGGACTCGTCGTCGCCCGCGTCGCCGCCGGGGACGACCACCGCGCGCTGCTCCAGCATCGCCCGCGAGAACGCCAGCGAGTACCCGACGTCCACCGGGTCCAGACCCTGGGCGGCGGTCAGCAGCCGGTCCGCCTGACCGCGCAGCGCGGCCGCCGTCCGGCCGGAGACCAGCCACGGCACCGGCGTCGCGGCGGCGCCGCTCTCCCGCGAGGCGGTCTCGGCGGGGGGTGCCTGCTCGATGATGACGTGGGCGTTGGTGCCGCTGACGCCGAAGGCGGAGACGGCGGCCCGGCGCGGGCGCCCGGTCTCCGGCCACTCCCGCGCCTCGGTCAGCAGCTCCACGGCGCCCGCCGTCCAGTCGACGGTGCCCGAGGGCCGGTCGACGTGCAGCGTCCTGGGCAGCACGCCGTGCCGGATCGCCTGGACCATCTTGATGACGCCCGCGGCGCCCGCCGCGGCCTGCGTGTGGCCGATGTTGGACTTCAACGAGCCGAGCCACAGCGGCTGTCCGCCGTCGCGGTCCTGGCCGTAGGTGGCCAGCAGCGCCTGCGCCTCGATGGGGTCGCCGAGACTGGTGCCGGTGCCGTGCCCTTCGACGGCGTCGACGTCGCCGGTGCCCAGTCCGGCGTTCTTCAGCGCCGCGCGGATCACGCGCTGCTGGGAGGGGCCGTTGGGGGCGGTGAGGCCGTTGGAGGCGCCGTCCTGGTTGACGGCGGTGCCCCGCACGACGGCCAGCACCGGGTGGCCCAGCCGCTGCGCGTCCGACAGCCGCTCGACGAGCAGCAGGCCGATGCCCTCGCCCCAGCCGGTGCCGTCCGCCGCGTCCGCGAACGCCTTGCAGCGCCCGTCGGTGGCCAGCCCCCGCTGCCGGGAGAACTCCACGAAGACGCCGGGCGAGCTCATGATCGCGACCGCCCCGGCGAGCGCCATGTCGATCTCGCCGCTGCGCAGCGCCTGCGCCGCGAGGTGCAGGGCGACCAGCGAGGACGAGCACGCCGTGTCGACCGTGATGGCCGGCCCCTCGAACCCGAGGGTGTACGACACGCGGCCGGAGGCGACGCTGCCGGAGTTGCCGGTGCCCAGAAAGCCTTCGAGCTCCTTCGGCGACAGCTCCAGGGCGGGCGCGTAGTCGTGGTACATCGCGCCGGCGTAGACGCCGACCTTGCCGCCGCGCAGCGACGTCGGGTCGATGCCGGCCCGCTCGAACGTCTCCCAGGACGTCTCCAGCAGCAGGCGCTGCTGCGGGTCCATGGCCAGCGCCTCGCGCGGCGAGATCCCGAAGAAGCCGGCGTCGAACTGGCCCGCCTCGTAGAGGAACCCGCCCTCGTCGACGTACGAGGTGCCGGAGTGGGCCGGGTCGTCGTCGAAGAGCTCCGCCAGGTTCCAGCCGCGGTCCTCGGGGAAGCCGGAGACGGCGTCGACGCCCTGCTCCACCAGCTGCCACAGCTCCTCGGGCGAGGAGACCCCGCCCGGCAGCCGGCAGCCCATCCCCACGATCGCGATCGGCTCACTGGCCGCCGCGCTGGCCCGTCTGCTCTCCTGCTTCAGCCGTTCGTTCTCGATGAGGGAGGCGCGCAGGGCCTCCACGAGCTTTTCGTCGGGCGTGGTCATCGGTTCCTCCACAGTTGGCTACCGGATCCATCACTGATCAGTTGCTGACGGTGCCCAGCGCGCGGGCGATGAGGCTGTCGGTGTCCATGGCGACGAGCAGGTCCAGCTCCGCTTCCGCGCTGTCCGCCGTCGCCGGCTGCCGCGGTGCGGCGGCGGGGGAGTCGGGGACGTCCGCCAGCCGCACGAGCGCGTCCAGCACGCCCGCCTCGCGGAAGCGGCTGAACGGCACGAGGGCCAGCGCCCGGCGGATGTCCGCCTCGCGGGCGGCTGACGGGTCGTCGTCCCCGCCCCGCGGAACGAGCTCGTCCCGCAGGTGGCGGGCGAGCGCCGCCGGCGTCGGGTAGTCGAAGACCAGCGTGGCGGGGAGCCGGATGCCGGTCGCCTTGGCGAGGCGGTTGCGCAGCTCCACCGCGGTCAGCGAGTCGAAGCCGACCGCCTTGAAGGCGTGGTCCGCCCCGATGGGGTCGGCGCCGCCCAGCACGGTCTCCGCGTGCCCGCGCACCAGGGACAGCAGCAGCCGCAGCTGGTCGGCCTCGCCCAGCCCGGCCAGCTGCGCGACCGGGGACTCCGCTTCCGCGGCCCCGGCCTGCGCCGCCTTGCGCGGCACCCGGACCAGCCCGCCGAGCGGGGGCGCCAGCCGGCCGCTCGCCGCCTCGGCGCGCAGCGCGGCGAAGTTCATCTTGCTGGGCACCAGGTGCGCGAGGCCCGAGCGCAGCGCGGCGTCGAACAGCTCCATGCCCTCCGCGGCGCTCAGCGCCGAGGCGCCGCCGCGCCGCATCCGGCTCTGGTCGCTGTCGCCCAGGTGGCCCGTCATGCCGCTGGCGTCCTCCCACAGGCCCCAGGCCAGGGACGTGGCGGGCAGCCCCTGCGCCTGCCGCCGGTGGGCGAGGGCGTCGAGGGCGGCGTTGGCGGCCGAGTAGTTGGCCTGTCCGGGGTTGCCGAGGGTGCCGGCCGCCGACGAGTAGAGGACGAAGGCCGCCAGGTCGGCGCCCCGGGTGAGGTCGTGGAGGTTCAGCGCGGCGTCGATCTTCGGGCGGAGGACGGTGCCGACCCGCTCCGGGGTGAGGGCGGTGATGATGCCGTCGTCCAGGACGCCCGCGGTGTGCACGACCGCGGTGAGCGGGTGCTCCGCCGGGATGCCGGCCAGCGTCGCGGCGAGCGCGTCGCGGTCGGCGGCGTCGCAGGCGGCGATGGTGACGTGCGCGCCCAGCGCGGTCAGTTCGGCGCCGAGTTCCGTCGCGCCGTTCGCGTCGGGGCCGCGCCGGCTGGTCAGTAGCAGGTGCCGCGCACCGTGTGCGGTGACCAGGTGCCGGGCGAGGATGCCGCCCAGCCCGCCGGTGCCGCCGGTGATCAGTACGGTGCCGGCGGGGTCGGCCGTCCACCCCGCGCCGCCGCTGTCGCCGGCGGTCCGCGCCAGCCGCGGTACGGACGCGACGCCGTCGCGCAGGCTGAGCTGCGGCTCGCCGGAGGCCAGCGCCCGGGGGAGCGCGTCGCGGCTCGCGGCGGAGCCGTCGAGGTCCACCAGGACGACGCGGTCCGGGTGTTCGGACTGGGCGGAGCGGACCAGGCCCTGGACGGCGGCCGCCGCGGGGTCGGTGACGGCGTCGCGGGTCAGCACGACCAGCCGCGCGTCCTCCGGTCCGGTGCCGGTCAGCCACTCCTGCACGGCGGCGAGCGCACGGGCCGTCCGCGTCCGCACGTCGTCGTCGGCGTCGGTCAGGTCGAGGACCGGCCCGTCGCGTCCCGCCTCGGCGGCGGGCGTCGTGCCGAGCGCCAGGGGCGCCCACTCCAGCCGGAACAGCGCGTCCCGGACGAGGTCCGCGGCCCCGCCCAGTCCTTCGGCCGCGACCGGCCGGAACACGAGCGAGCCGACGGAGAGCACCGGGGCGCCGTTCGGGTCCGCCGCCTCCAGCGTGATGCCGTCGGACGCGTGCGGCGCGATGCGCACCCGCAGGGCGGAGGCGCCCGCGGCGTGCAGCGCCACCCCCTCCCAGGCGAACGGCAGCACGGTCTGCCCGGCGGCCTCCTCGCCGCCGGCGAACGAGCCCGCGTGCAGGGCGGCGTCGAGCAGGGCGGGGTGCAGCCCGAACGCGGCGGCGTCCTTGGCCGCCCCCTCGGGCAGGGCGACCTCGGCGAAGACCTCCGTGCCGCGCCGCCACACCTTGCGCAGGCCCTGGAAGACCGGCCCGTAGCCGTAGCCGGCGGCGAACCGGCGGTCGTAGAAGTCGTCCAGCGCCACGGCCTCGGCGCCCCGCGGCGGCCAGAGCGTGAGATCACCCGTCGCGGGGCGCGCCGCCGGGGTCAGGAAGCCGGTGGCGTGCCGGGTCCAGGACGCGTCCGGGTCCGCGTGGTCCGGGCGGGAGTGGACGGTCACGCCCCGGCGGCCCGCCTCGTCCGCCGCGCCGACGGCCACCTGGACGCGGACGGCGCCGGAGTCCGGCAGGGTCAGCGGAGCCGCGAGGACCAGTTCGTCCAGCACCCCGGTCCCCGCCCGGTCGCCGGCCTGGACAGCCAGCTCCACCAGCGCCGTGCCCGGCACCAGCACGACGCCTTCGACGGCGTGGTCGGCCAGCCAGGCGTGGGTCGTCAGCGAGAGCCGGCCGGTGGCCAGCACCCCGCCGGAGTCGGGGAGCACGGCGACCGCGCTCAGCAGCGGGTGCCCGGCGGGGTCCAGCCCGGCCGCGCCCACATTGCCGCTGCCGCCGGTCTCCTTCAGCCAGAACCGCTGCCGCTGGAACGCGTAGGTGGGCAGGTCCACGTGCTCGTGGTCGACCCCGCCGAAGAGCGGTTCCCAGTCGACCCGGGCGCCGTTCACGTGCAGGCTCGCCAGCGAGGTGAGGAAGCGCGGCAGGTCGCCGTCGTCACGCCGCAGCGTGCCGGTGACCAGCGATCCCTCGCCGTCCTCCGCCTCCAGGACGGCCTCCAGCACGTCCTGGACCGAGGTGGTGAGCACGGGGTGGGTGCTGACCTCCACGAAGGTGCGGTGGCCGTCGGCCGCGAGGGACTCCACGGCCTCGGCGAAGCGCACCGGCTGCCGCAGGTTGCGGTACCAGTACCCGGCGTCGACGGGCGTGGAGTCGTCCAGCCAGGTGCCCTCGAGGGTGGAGAACATCGGGACGGCGGGCGTTCGCGGGGTGATGCCGGCGAGCACCCGGGCCAGGTCGCCCTCGATGCGCTCGACGTGGCTGGTGTGGGAGGCGTAGTCGACGGCGATCCTGCGGGCGCGCACCCCGTCCGCGGTGAGGGCGGCGTGCAGCTCGTCCAGCGCCTTCGGCTCCCCGGCGACGACGGTGGAGCCGGGGCCGTTGACCGCGGCGACCTCCAGCCGTGCCGCGTAGGGGGCCAGTCGCCGGGTGACCTCGTCCAGCGGGAGCGGTATCGACATCATGCCGCCGTGCCCGGCGAGCCCCGCCGCGATGGCCTGGCTGCGCAGGGCGACGACCTTGGCCGCGTCCTCCAGGGTGAGCGCCCCGGCGACGTGGGCCGCGGCGATCTCGCCCTGCGAGTGGCCGAGTACGGCGTCGGGGGTGATGCCGTGCGCGCGCCAGAGCGCGGCCAGCGAGACCATCATCGCGAACGACGCGGGCTGCAGGACGTCGACCCGGTCCAGGGTCGGCGCGCCCTCCGCCTGCCGGAGCACCTCGGTCAGCGACCAGTCGACGTAGGGCGCGAGCGCCCGCTCGCAGGCCGCCACCGACTCGGCGAACAGCGCCGAGGAGTCGAGAAGCCGCGCACCCATGCCCACCCACTGGGAGCCCTGGCCGGGGAAGACGAAGACGGTCCTGCCGTCGGCGTCGGCGGTGCCGGTCACCACGTTGGACGCGGGCTCACCGGCGCTCAGCGCCTTCAGGCCCGCCACCGCCTGCGCCCGGTCGGCGGCGGTGACCACCGCGCGCCGGTCGAGCGCCGCACGGGAGGTGACCAGCGCGTACGCGATGTCGTCGAGCCGGGTGTGCTCCTCGGGGTCGGCTTCGAGGAGGTCGAGCAGCCGGCCGGCCTGGGCGCGCAGCGCGTCGGAGGACCGGGCCGACAGCGTCAGGGCCACCGGACCCGCCGGGTCGCGGTCCGCGCGTGCGGCAGTCTCGGCGGGGGGTGCCTGCTCGATGATGACGTGGGCGTTGGTGCCGCTGACGCCGAAGGCGGAGACGGCGGCCCGGCGCGGGCGGCCGGTCTCCGGCCAGTCGCGCGCCTCGGTGAGCAGCTCCACCGCGCCCTCGGACCACTCCACCTTCGGCGAGGGCGCGTCCACGTGCAGCGTCCTGGGCAGCACGCCGTGCCGCATCGCCTGGACCATCTTGATGACGCCCGCGGCGCCCGCCGCGGCCTGCGTGTGGCCGATGTTGGACTTCAACGAGCCGAGCCACAGCGGCTGTCCGCCGTCGCGGTCCTGGCCGTAGGTGGCCAGCAGCGCCTGCGCCTCGATGGGGTCGCCCAGCGTCGTGCCGGTGCCGTGCCCCTCGACGGCGTCGACCTCAAAGGCTCCCAGCCCGGCGTTCTTCAGCGCCGCGCGGATGACGCGCTGCTGGGAGGGGCCGTTGGGGGCGGTGAGGCCGTTCGAGGCGCCGTCCTGGTTGACGGCGGTGCCCCGCACCACGGCCAGCACCGGGTGGCCGAGGCGCTGCGCGTCGGAGAGCCGCTCCACGAGCAGCAGCCCGACGCCCTCCGCCCAGCCGGTGCCGTCGGCGCCCGCCGCGAACGCCTTGCAGCGCCCGTCGGTCGCCAGGCCGCGCTGCCGGGAGAACTCCACGAACACCCCGGGGGTGCTCATGACCGCGGCCCCGCCCGCCAGCGCCATGTCGATCTCGCCGTCGCGCAGCGCCCGCACCGCCAGGTGCAGCGCCACCAGGGACGACGAGCACGCCGTGTCCAGGGTGACGGCCGGCCCTTCGAGGCCGAGCGTGTACGACACCCGCCCGGACGCGACGCTGGCGGCGGTGCCGGTGCTCAGATACCCCTCCACCTCGGCCGGAGCCTGCTCCATGTCCGTGGCGTAGTCGTGGTACATCACACCGGAGTAGACGCCGACCTTGCCGCCGCGCAGCGACGTCGGGTCGATGCCGGCCCGCTCGAACGTCTCCCACGAGGTCTCCAGCAGCAGCCGCTGCTGGGGGTTCATCGACAGCGCCTCACGCGAGTTGATGCCGAAGAACGCGGCGTCGAACCGGGTCGCGTCCCGCAGGAACCCGCCCTCGCTGACGTACGACGTGCCGCGCCGGTCCGGGTCGGGGTCGAAGAGCCGCTCGAGGTCCCAGTCCCGGTCCTCGGGGAAGCCGGAGACGGCGTCGCCGCCCTGCTCCACCAGCTGCCACAGCTCCTCGGGCGAGGAGACCCCGCCCGGCAGCCGGCAGCCCATTCCCACGATCGCGATCGGCTCGGACTTCGCGGCCTCGACGTCCCGCAGCCGCTTGTTGGCCTGCTTCAAGTCGACCAGTGCCCGCTTCAGGTACTCGCGGAGCTTCTCGTCATTCGACATACCGGGTCTTCCCTCTCAAGGCGTCGGTTGATGGTCCGGGGGTGGTTCAGGACAGACCGAGTTCGCCGTCCATGAGCTGGAAGATCTCGTCGTCGGTCGCCGAGTCGAGGTCGACGTCGGCACCGACGGCCTCGCCGGGTCCGGCGGCGCCGGCGCGGGCCTCGACCTTCGCGGTCAGCGCCCGCAGCCGGACGGCCACCTCGGCGCGTACCGTCCCGTCCGGGGCGAGGTCGGCGAGTGCCGCCTCCAGTTGGTCCAGCTCCGCCGACACCGACGGCGGTGTCGCGGGGCCGTCGCAGTCGAGCTCGTGCCGCAGGTACTCGGCGAGCGCGGCGGGGGTGGGGTGGTCGAAGACCAGCGTGGCCGGGAGCCGCACCCCGCTGACCGTCGCGAGCCGGTTGCGCAGCACCACGGAGGCCAGGGAGTCGAACCCCAGGTCCTTGAAGGCGTGCTGGGCCCCGACGGCCTTGGCCGTCGCGTGCCCGAGCACCGCGGCGGCCTCGGAGCGCACCAGGTCGAGCAGCGTCCGCTCCCGCTCGGCCTCGGGCAGCGCCTTGAGCCGGTCGGCCAGCGTCTGTTCGGTCACGGCGGCGGCACGGGCGGCCTTGCGCGGTGTGCGCACCAGGGAGCGCAGCAGCGGCGGTACGGAGTCCGGGTCGGATGGCGCCCGCAGGGCCGCCAGGTCCAGCCGCGCGGTCACCAGCGCCGCGTCCGCGGACCGCAGTCCGACGTCGAGCAGCGCGAGCGCCGACTCCGTCGACATTCCGGTGATCCCGGTGCGCCTGCCCCGCTGCAGATCGGCGGCGCCGAGCGTGCCGGTCATCCCGCTGGCCTCGTCCCACAGGCCCCAGGCGAGGGAGGTGGCGGGGGTGCCGGTGGTGCGGAGTTGGTGGGCGAGGGCGTCGAGTGCGGCGTTGGCGGCGGCGTAGTTGGCCTGTCCGGGGTTGCCGAGGGTCCCGGCGGCGGAGGAGTAGAGGACGAAGGCCGTCAGGTCGGCGTGCTGGGTGAGGTCGTGGAGGTTGCGGGCGGCGTCGATCTTGGGGCGGAGCACACCGGCGAGCCGGTCGGGGGTGAGGGCGGTGATGATGCCGTCGTCGAGGACGCCCGCGGTGTGGATGATCGCGGTGAGCGGGTGTTCGGCGGATATGCCGGCCAGGGTTGTGGCGAGGGCGTCGCGGTCGGCGGCGTCGCAGGCGGCGATGGTGACCTGCGCTCCGAGTGCCTTCAGTTCGGCGGTGAGTTCGGTGGCGCCGTTCGCGTCGGGGCCGCGCCTGCTGGTCAGCAGCAGGTGGCGGATGCCGTGGGTGGTGACGAGGTGGCGGGCGGCCAGTGCGCCGAGGGTGCCGGTGCCGCCGGTGATCAGCACGGTGCCCTCGGGGTCGAGCGCCCGGCCGTCCTCCGCCGGCTCGCCGGTGGTGCGGACCAGCCGGGGGACCGTCGCGATGCCGTTGCGCAGGGCGAGTTGCGGCTCGCCGGTCGCGAGGGCCGGCAGCAGCGCGCCGCGGCTGGCGTCGGTGCCGTCGACGTCCACGAGGACGATCCGGTCCGGGTGCTCGGCCTGCGCGGTGCGGACCAGCCCCCACACGCCCGCCGCCGCCGGATCGGTGACGGCGTCCCGGGTCAGGACCACCAGCCGGGCCCCTTCGGCGCCGGTGCCGGTCAGCCACTCCTGAACCCCGCCCAGGGCCCGGGCGGTCAGCTCGCGCAGGTCGCCGGAGCCGGTGCTGAGATCGAGGACGGGCCAGGGCTGGTCGGGCCCGGCCCCGTCGAGCGGCAGCGGCTGCCACTCGACGCGGAACAGGGCGTCGCGGTTGGCGTCGTCGCCGGCACCGAGCGAGCTGGTGTCGACGGCGCGGAAGGTGAGCGCCTCGACGGTCGCGACGGGTGCGCCGGTGCTGTCGGCCGCCGTCACCGCGACGGTGTTCTCGCCGGCCGGTGTGATGCGGATCCGCAGTCGGGTGGCGCCGGCGGCGTGCAGGGCCACTCCCTTCCAGGCGAAGGGGAGGAGCAGGTGCCCGGGGTCGGTCGCGGTGACCGCCCCGAAGCTGGTGGCGTGCAGCGCGGCGTCGAGCAGGGCGGGGTGCAGCCCGAACGCGGCCGCGTCCTGGGCGGCCTCCTCGGGGAGGGCGACCTCGGCGAAGATCTCCTCGCCGCGCCGCCAGACCCGGTGCAGCCCCTGGAAGACCGGGCCGAACTCGTGTCCGTCCGCCGCCCGGCGGTCGTAGAAGCCGCCCACGTCGACCGCCTCGGCGCCCTCCGGCGGCCAGGTTGCCATGCCGGCTGCGGGTCGCGGGCCCTCCTTCGTCAGGGATCCGGCGGCGTGCCGGGTCCACGGTGCCAGGCTCTCCGCCCCGTCGGGGCGCGAGTAGACGCTCACGGCCCGCCGGCCGGTGCCGTCCGATTCCAGTACCTGGACGCGGAGCTGGACTCCGCCGCGCTCGGGCACGACCAGCGGCGCTTCGAGGACGAGTTCGTCCAGCACCCCGGTCCCGGCCTCGTCGCCGGCGCGCACCGCCAGTTCGACCAGGGCCGTGCCCGGTACCAGCACCACGCCCGACTTGGCGTGGTCGGCCAGCCACGGGTGGGTCCGCAGCGAGAGCCGCCCGGTGCCCACCAGGCCGTCCGTGTCCGGCAGTTCGGTCAGCACGCTCAGCAGCGGGTGGCCGGTGGCGCGCAGCCCGAGGGAGTCGGCGTCCGCCGCGCCGGTGCCTGCCGTCGCCCAGTGGCGCTCGCGCTGGAAGGCGTACGTGGGCAGGTCCACCCGTGCGGCGGCCGTGCCGTCGAAGAGCGCGGGCCACGCGACGGCGGTGCCGCGCACGTGCAGTCCGGCGACCGCCGCCAGCAGGGTCGCGGTCTCCGGGCGTTCGCGGCGCAGGGCCGGGACGCACAGCGCCTCGGCGCCGTCCAGCGACTCCTGGGCCATCGCCGTCAGGACGGCGTCCGGGCCGAGTTCCAGGAAGGTGCTGACGTCCTGCTCCCGCAGGGCGCGCACCGCGTCCAGGAAGCGCACCGGCCGGCGCACGTGCTCGGTCCAGTAGTCGGGGGAGGCGAGTTCCTCCGCCGTGACCGGCCGGCCGGTCAGCGTCGAGACGATCGGGATGCGCGGTGCCTGGAAGGTCAGCTCCGCCGCGACCTCGCGGAACGCGTCGAGCATGCCGTCCATCCGCGGTGAGTGGAAGGCGTGGCTGACGCGCAGCCGCTTCGTCTTCCAGCCGAGGCTGCGGCAGGCGCTGGTGATCCGCAGGACCACGTCCTCCTCGCCGGAGATCACCACCGACGTGGGCCCGTTGACCGCGGCGATCCCGACCCACTCGGTCTCGGTGAGCAGCGGTGCCAGGTCGGCCTCGGTGGCCTGGACGGCCACCATCGCGCCGCCCTCGGGGAGCGCCTGCATCATCCGGCCGCGGGCCGCGACCAGGGTCGCGGCGTCGGGCAGCGACAGGACTCCCGCCACATGGGCGGCGGCCAGCTCGCCGATGGAGTGTCCCGCGAGGTGGTCGGGGCGGACGCCCCACGACTCCACCAGCCGGAACAGCGAGACCTCGACGGCGAACAGCGCGGCCTGGGTGTAGACGGTCCGGTGCAGCAGCGCGGACTCCTCCGAGTCGGCGGCGGCGAAGACCACGTCGCGCAGGGGATGGTCCACGTGCCCGGCCAGCTCCCGGTCCAGCGCCTCGCAGGCCGCGTCGAACGACCGCGCGTACGCCGGGAAGGCGGCGTACAGCTCGCGTCCCATGCCGGGCTGCTGGCTGCCCTGTCCCGAGAAGAGGAAGGCGGTCCTGCCGCCGGCCGGCTCTCCGGTGATCACGGAGCCGGGGGCCGAGCCCGTGGCGAGTGCTTCGAGGCCCGTCAGCAACTCCTCGCGGTCGCCCGCCAGCACCACGGCCCGCCGGTCCAGCACCGCGCGGCTCGTGACCAGCGAGTACGCCACATCGGCGAGGTCGTCGCCGGTTCCGGCCGCCACCCGGGCGGCGAGCCGCCGGGCCTGGCCGCGCAGGGCGTCCGGGCTCTTGGCCGACAGCGCGAACGGCAGGACCGGCGGAGCGGACGCGGTCCCGGCGGGACCGGCCTGGTCCCCGTCGCCGTCCGGCGCCGGGGCCTGCTCGATGATGACGTGCGCGTTGGTGCCGCTGACCCCGAACGAGGAGACGCCCGCCCGGCGCGGCCTGCCGTCCCGCGCCGGCCAGTCCCGGGCCTCGGTGAGCAGCTCCACCGCGCCCGCCGACCAGTCGATCTTGGGCGACGGCCGGTCGATGTGCAGCGTCCTGGGGAGGACGCCGTGCCGGATGGCCTCCACCATCTTGATCACGCTCGCGACGCCCGCCGCTCCCTGGGTGTGGCCGATGTTGGACTTCAACGAGCCGAGCCAGAGCGGCTGTCCGCCGTCGCGGTCCTGGCCGTACGTGGCGAGCAGCGCCTGTGCCTCGATGGGGTCGCCGAGGCTGGTGCCGGTGCCGTGCGCCTCCACGGCGTCGATGTCACCTGCGGCCAGCCCGGCGTTCTTCAGTGCCGCGCGGATGACGCGCTGCTGGGAGGGGCCGTTGGGGGCGGTGAGTCCGTTGGAGGCGCCGTCCTGGTTGACGGCGGAGCCGCGGACGACGGCCAGCACGGGGTGGCCGAGCCGCCGGGCGTCCGAGAGCCGCTCGACCAGCAGCAGACCGATGCCCTCGGCCCAGCCGGTGCCGTCCGCCGCGTCGGCGAACGCCTTGCAGCGTCCGTCGGCCGACAGCCCGCGCTGCCGGGAGAACTCCACGAACGCGTCGGGGGTGCTCATCACGGCCACCCCGCCCGCCAGCGCCATGTCCGTCTCGCCGTTGCGCAGCGACTGCGCGGCGAGGTGCAGGGCGACCAGCGAGGACGAGCAGGCCGTGTCGATGGTGAGGGCCGGCCCTTCGAGGCCGAAGACGTAGGAGATCCGGCCGGAGGCGACGCTCCCGGAGGTTCCGGTGAGGCGGTAGCCCTCGGAGTCCCCGTTGTCCTGCTGCAACCGCATCGCGTAGTCGCGGTCGTTGACCCCGACGTACACGCCGACGTTGCCGCCGCGCAGCGCGGCCGGGTCGATGCCGGCCCGCTCGAACGTCTCCCATGAGGTCTCCAGCAGCAGCCGCTGCTGCGGGTCCATCGCGTCGGCCTCACGGGGCGAGATCCCGAAGAACCCGGCGTCGAACTCCGTCGCGGTGTCCAGGAAGGCGCCGTTGCGGGCGTACGACCTGCCCCGGCGCTCCGGGTCCGGGTCGTAGATCCCCTCCAGGTCCCAGCCGCGGTCGGCGGGGAAGTCGCCGATGACGTCGACGCCCTCCGCGACCAGCCGCCACAGCTCCTCGGCGCTGTCGGCGCCGCCGGGGAACCGGCAGCCGATCGCCACGATCGCGATCGGATCCTCCGCCGTGTCCGCACCGGTGGCGGCCACCGCGGCCGGCACCGCCTCCGGCTGCTCGCCGATCAGCTCCGCGGCCAGGTGGCGGGCGAGCACCGTCGGTGTCGGGTAGTCGAAGACCAGGGTGGTCGGCAGCCGCAGTCCGCTGCGGGTGCTGACCCGGTTGCGCAGTTCGACGGCGGTGAGCGAGTCGAACCCGACCTCCTTGAACGCCCGGTCCGGCTGGATCCGCTCGGGGTTGGCGTGCCCCAGTACGGACGCCGCCTCGGAGCGCACCAGGTCCAGCAGGAGCCGGCTCTGCTCGGCGGCGGGCAGCCCGGTCAACCGCTCGGCCAGCGAGTTGCCGCCGGACGGGCGCCCGCCCGCCCGGGCGGTGCGCCGGGCCGGACGGACCAGGCTCCGCAGCAGCGGGAGCACCGGTTCGGTCGCCGCCCGCACGCGCAGCCCGGCGAGGTCCAGGTTGGCGGCCACGTACGCGGCCCCGGAGGACCGCAGCCCCGCGTCGAGCAGGCGCATGCCGTCGTCGGCGGAGAGCCCCAGCATGCCGTCGCGGCGGTGCCGCAGCAGGGCCGTCTCGTCGAGGTGGGTGGTCATCCCGCTGACGTCGGACCAGTAGCCCCAGGCGAGGGAGGTGGCGGGGGTGCCGGTGGTGCGGAGTTGGTGGGCGAGGGCGTCGAGGGCGGCGTTGGCGGCGGCGTAGTTGGCCTGTCCGGGGTTGCCGAGGGTGCCGGCGGCGGAGGAGTAGAGGACGAAGGCGGCGAGGTCGGCGTGCTGGGTGAGGTCGTGGAGGTTGCGGGCGGCGTCGATCTTCGGGCGGAGGACGGTGCCGATCCGCTCCGGGGTGAGGGCGGTGATGATGCCGTCGTCGAGGACGCCCGCGGTGTGGATGATCGCGGTGAGCGGGTGTTCGACGGGTATGCCGGCCAGGGTTGTGGCGAGGGCGTCGCGGTCGGCGGCGTCGCAGGCGGCGATGGTGACCTGCGCTCCGAGTGCCTTCAGTTCGGCGGTGAGTTCGGTGGCGCCGTTCGCGTCGGGGCCGCGCCTGCTGGTCAGCAGCAGGTGGCGGATGCCGTGGGTGGTGACGAGGTGGCGGGCGGCCAGTGCGCCGAGGGTGCCGGTGCCGCCGGTGATCAGCACGGTGCCCTCGGGGTCGAGCGCCCGGCCGTCCTCCGCCGGCTCGCCTTCGGACCGGACGAGCCGCGGCACCGACGCGATGCCGTTGCGCAGGGCGAGTTGCGGCTCGCCGGTCGCGAGAGCCGGCAGCAGCGCGCCGCGGCTGGCCTCCGTGCCGTCGACGTCCACGAGGACGATCCGGTCCGGGTGCTCGGCCTGCGCGGTGCGGACCAGCCCCCACACGCCCGCCGCCGCCGGATCGGTGACGGCGTCCCGGGTCAGGACCACCAGCCGGGTGTCCTCCTGTTCCGTGCCGGTGAGCCACCGCTGCACGGCCGCCAGGGCGTGCGCGGCCCGGTCGTGCACGTCGTCCGTGGCGCCGGTGAGATCCAGGGTCGGCCACTGCGGGCCGCCGGCCCCCGCAGCGAGCGGCAGCGGCTGCCAGGCGACCCGGAAGAGCACGTCGTGGTGGTCGCCGCTCCCGGGGGCGAGCCGGCCGGTGTCGAAGGCGCGGAACGTCAGGGACCGGACGGTCGCCACCGCCGTGCCGGTGCTGTCGGCGGCGTCGACGGTGACGGTGCCGTCGCCGGTCGGCGCGATGCGGATCCGGAGCTGTTCCGCGCCGGTGGCGTGCAGGGCCACGCCCTTCCAGACGGACGGCAGCAGGAGCTGCCCGGCCTCGACCGCGGTGAGCGCCCCGAAGTCGGCGGCGTGCAGCGCCGCGTCCAGCAGGGCGGGGTGCAGCCCGAACGCCGCCGCGTCCGGGGTGTCCTCCGGGAGCGCGACCTCGGCGAAGGTCTCGTCCCCGCGCCGCCAGACCTTGCGCAGTCCCTGGAAGACCGGCCCGAACTCCTGCCCGGCGCCCGCCCGGCGGTCGTAGAGCTCGCCCACGTCCACGGTCTGGGCGTCCTGCGGCGGCCAGACGGCGAGGTCGCCGCCGGGCCGCGCGGCCGACCCGGTGGTGAGGAAGCCGGTGGCGTGCCGGGTCCAGGACGCGTCCGGGTCGGCGTGGTCCTGGCGCGAGTGGATGGTCACGCTGCGGCGGCCGGCGGCGTCCGCCCCGCCGATGGCCACCTGGATGCGGACCGCGGTCAGCTGCGGCAGGACCAGCGGTGCCTCCAGGACGAGTTCGTCCACCACGTCCGTACCGGCCTTGTCGCCGGCCCGCAGCGCCAGTTCGATCAGCGCCGTGCCGGGGAGCAGCGCCACGCCCTCGACGGTGTGGTCGGCGAGCCACGGGTGCGTGGCGAGGGAGATCCGGCTGGTGGCCAGCACCCCGCCGGAGCCCGGGAGTTCGACCACGGCGCTGAGCAGCGGGTGCTCGGAGGAGTCGAGACCGGCCGCGTTGACGTTGCCGCTGCTGCCGGTCTCGGCCAGCCAGTAGCGCTGCCGCTGGAAGGCGTAGGTCGGCAGGTCCACCGACCGGTGCGGGCCGGTGGACGGCGCCGGCGTCCAGTCGACCGGAACCCCGCGGACCTGGAGGTTGGCGAGCGAGCCGAGGAAGCGGTCGAGGTCGCCGTCGTCCCGGCGCAGCGTGCCCGTGACGACCGGCGCGGCCGTCTCCTCGTCCTCCAGGATGTCCTGGAGGGCGGTGGTGAGCACCGGGTGCGTGCTCACCTCGACGAAGACGCGGTGGTCCTGGGCGGCCAGCGCCGCCGTGGACCGGGCGAACTGCACCGTGTGGCGCAGGTTGCGGTACCAGTAGCCCGCGTCGAGGGGGGTGCTGCCGTCGAGCCACTCGCCGTTGAGCGTGGAGTACATCGGGATGAGGGGCGCCTGCGGGGTCAGCGAGGCCAGGACGCGGGCGAGGTCGGCCTCGATGCGTTCGACGTGGCTGGTGTGGGAGGCGTAGTCGACGGGGACCTTGCGGGCGCGGACACCCTCGCCGGTCAGCGCGGTGTGGAAGGCGTCGAGTGCGGCGGGCTCGCCGGCGACGACGGTGGACCGGGGGCCGTTGACGGCGGCGATCTCCAGCCGTCCG
>NZ_JBEYJD010000097.1:0-16043 GCF_040636125.1 Streptomyces sp. NPDC006733
CGCGGGCGCCCGTAACTCGCTTGACTGGCCTGCGGCATCGCCTAGGGGCTGTCCCGCTGAGCGTGCGGGTCGCGGGCGGCGCCCTCACCTGACCGCCGCACGCGGGATGCGCCCATCGGGTGGATCGGCGGGCGCGCGGTCTACGCCGGCCGCCCGGCGGGGGACGCATAGCGGGCGGGGACCAGGGAACGCTGCCGGGTGCATCCGTCCGCCCGGAGCACGCGAACCGGCGGCACACGCCATGTCACGACCGGAGGACCGAATGCACGCGGAGTCGGTTGTGCGAGCTGTCATCGCCACCCCCCAGCGGCAGAACGCCCCGCCTTCCCCGCCCTCCCCGCCCTCCCCGCTGCCGGCCGGCGCGGCCGCCGCCGTCGACGGGGACGTGACAGGTGCGGTCAACCGCGAACTGGCGCTGTGCTGCGCCGAGCTCGTGACGTTCAGCCGGTCCCTCGACGCCGTCTTCGCCACCGATGTCGCGGAGCGGCTCGCCACCTACACCCTGAGCGGCGGCTCGCGCATCCGGCCCCGGTTCCTGTGGTGGGCCCTGCGGGCGTGCGGTGGTACGGACGCCCACGTGGCGGGGGCGCTGCGGGTGGCGGTCGCGCTCGAACTCATCCAGACCTGCGCCCTGGTGCACGACGACGTCATGGACCAGTCGGCGGTCCGGCGCGGCCGGCCCTCCTTCCACGCGCAGATCGCCGCGCAGTACCCCGAGGGTGCCCGCGAAGCCGGCCAAGCACCGTTCGCGCAGTCCGCCGCGGTCCTGGCCGGCGACCTGGCGCTGTCCTGGGCGGACGACCTGGTCGCCGGGGTCGACCTGCGGCCGACGGTCCGCGCGGAGATCCTGCGGATCTGGCGCACGATGCGCACCGAGATGGTGGCCGGGCAGTACCTGGACCTGCACGGCCAGGCGACCGGCTCCCGATCGGCCGCCCAGGCCATCAAGACCGTCTGCCTGAAGACGGCCCGCTACACCGTGGAGCGGCCCCTGGCGCTGGGGGCGGCGCTGGCCGGAGCCGACGACGCCACCTCCCGGGCGCTGGCCGCCGCCGGACGGTGCGCCGGGATCGCCTTCCAACTGCGCGACGACCTGCTGGGGGTGTTCGGCGACCCCGAGGTGACCGGCAAGCCCTCCGGAGACGATCTGCGCTCCGGCAAGGCGACGTACCTGCTGGCCCTGGCCGACGCGCGGGCCCGCGCCACCGGCGCCACCGCTGTCATCGAGCGTCTGCGGGCCTGCCGCGGCAGCGCCGACCTGACCGGGCCGGCGCTGGCCGCGGCCCGTGAAGCCCTGCGCTCCACGGGGGCTCCGGCGCAGGTCGAACGGCGCATCGAGCATCTGGTGCGGGCGTCGGAACGCCACCTCGTCACCGCCGGCCTGCAGGGCCCGGCCGCCCAGCGCCTCGCCGAGCTGCTGCGCCGGGTCGCGACACCGCCCCGGCAGCCCGCCGCTGCGGGCACGGCCGCCGACCTCCCCGGGGGACGCTGATGCGGACGGTCACCGGGCCGACGGACCACGTCGTGGTCGTCGGCGCCGGCCTGTCGGGCCTGTCCGCCGCGCTGCACCTGCTCGGCGCGGGCCGCCGCGTGACCCTGGTCGAACGCGATCCCCTGCCCGGCGGGCGGGCGGGACGCATCGAGAAGGACGGCTACCGCTTCGACACCGGCCCCACCGTGCTGACCATGCCGCACCTGCTGGAGGAAGCCTTCGCCGCGGTCGGCCGGACGATGTCCGACCGGCTGACGCTGCACCCCCTGCACCCCGCCTACCACGCCCGGTTCGCGGACGGCAGCAGCCTCGACGTGCACACCGACGCCGCCGCCATGGAGGCGGAGGTCGCCCGGTTCGCCGGGGGCGGGGAGGTGGCCGGCTACCGGCGGCTGCGCCAGTGGCTGCACGATCTGTACCGGGCGCAGATGGGCCGCTTCATCGACACCAACTTCGACTCGCCCCTCGCGCTGCTCCACCCGGACCTGGCCCGGCTCGCGGCCCTGGGCGGGTTCGGCCGGCTGCAGCCGAAGATCGGCCAGTTCATCACGGACGAGCGGCTGCAGCGGGTCTTCACCTTCCAGGCCCTGTACGCCGGGGTCCCGCCGGCCCGTGCGCTGGCCGCGTACGCCGTCATCGCCTACATGGACACCGTGGCCGGGGTGTATTTCCCCGAAGGCGGCATGCACGCGGTTCCCAGCGCGATGTCGGCCGCCGCCGCGGACGCCGGCGCCACCTTGGCCTACGGGCAGAGCGTCACCCGGCTGGAGCGCACCGGGGAGCGGATCACCGCCGTGATCACCGACCGGCAGCGCATCGCCTGCGACGCGGTCGTCCTGACACCCGACCTGCCCGTCGCCTACCAGCTGCTCGGGGCGCGCCCGCGCCGGCCGCTGGCGCTGCGGCACTCGCCGTCGGCCGTCGTACTGCACGCCGGCACCGACCGCACCTGGCCCGAACTGGCCCACCACACGATCTCCTTCGGTGGCGCGTGGAAGCAGACCTTTCGCGAGCTCACCGACAGCGGGCGGACGATGAGCGATCCCTCGCTGCTCATCACCCGGCCCACCGCGACCGATCCGCAGCTCGCGCCGCCCGGCAAGCACACCCACTTCATCCTCGCGCCCTGCCCCAACACCTCCGTCGGCCCTTCCGCCGCGTCCTGGGCCGACCTCGGCCCCCGCTACCGGGACTCGGTGCTGCGCGAGCTGGAACGCCGGGGCCTGACCGGTTTCGCGGACGCCGTCGACAGCGAAATCCTCGTCACCCCCGCGGACTGGGCCGCGCAGGGCCACGCGGCGGGCACTCCCTTCTCCGTCGCCCACACCTTCCCGCAGACCGGCCCCTTCCGCCCCCGCAACCTGGTGCGCGGCACCACCAACGCCGTCCTGGCCGGCTGCGGCACCACCCCGGGCGTCGGCGTGCCCACCGTCCTGATCTCCGGCCGCCTCGCCGCCCTGCGCATCACCGGTCCGCCCGCCGCCCGCCCCCGGGTCGCGGCCACCCCTCCCGCCGTGACGAAGGGCAGCCCCGCATGACACGACGCGAACTCGACGCCGCGGCCATCACCGATCCCGCGCTGCGGGCGGCCTTCGACCGGTGCCGCCGCCTGAACGCCCGCCACGGCAAGACGTACTTCCTCGCCACCCGGCTGCTGCCCGGCTCGCGGCGCCCGGCCGTGCACGCGCTGTACGGATTCGCCCGGCTGGCCGACGACATCGTCGACGACCTGGCCGCCCCCAGCACGGCCGGCGACCGTGCGCAGCGGCTGCAGGCGCTGTCGCAGGACCTGCACACGGCGATGAACGGCGGTCGCGGATCCCATCCCGTGGTCACCGCCGTGGCCCACACCGCGCACCGCTACCGCATCCCGTACCGCTACTTCGACGACTTCCTCACCTCCATGCGGAGCGACCTGACGGTGACCGACTACGCGACGCTGGAAGCTCTGCGCGGGTACATGCACGGCTCCGCCGCCGTCATCGGCCTGCAGATGCTGCCGGTCCTGGGGCACACGGCCCCCCGGGACGAGGCCGCGCCGCACGCCGCCGCGCTGGGCGAGGCGTTCCAGCTGACCAACTTCATCCGCGACGTCGGGGAGGACCTCGACCGCGATCGCGTCTACCTGCCCGCCGATCTGCTGGCCGCGGACGGCGTCGACCGCGAGCTGCTGTTGTGGAGCCGGCGCACCGGGCGCCGGGACCGCCGCATCACCCGCGCGCTGCGCGCCGCCACCGCGCTGACCCGCCGGTTCTACGCGGCCGCGGCACCGGGCGTGGACATGCTCGAACCGGTCTCCCGGCCCTGCGTGCGCACCGCGTTCGTGCTCTACGGGGACATCCTCGACGCCGTCGCCCGCGACGGGTACGCCAGTGTCCACCGCCGGTCCGCGGTCCCGCTCACCCGGCGCGGGGCCGTCGCCGCGACCGGCCTCGCGAAGATCGCGGCGGCCCGGGTGGTGGCGTCCGCGGCCCGCACCGTCGCGCGCCCGTCCGCCGGCGCCGGCCCGTCACCCGCCGTGCGCCCCGCCACGGTCGTGCGACGGATGACGGGCCCCGCCGTCGTCGAGGAGCCGCTGCGATGAGCCCGGCCGCCCGCGGGCGCCCCCGCTTCCCGCTCAGTCTGCGCCGCAACCCGCCGGCCTGGCACCGGCAGGCACCGACCTGGCAGGCCGCCTCCCCCCGGCTGATCGGCGCCGCGCTCAAGCGCGCCCAGGCGCGGCCCGCTGGCAACTGGTACGTCCTGGGCCCCAGCGCCGCCGTCCGAGGGGACGCCGGCTACGGTGCCACCATCGCCGGCACCGAGATCGTGGCCTGGCGCGCCGCGGACGGGACCCTGCTCGCCGGCCCGGGCGCCTGCCCGCACCTGGGCGCCGCGCTGGCGAAAGCGCCGGTGCGCTGCGGCACCCTGGTCTGCCCGTGGCACGGACTGGCCCTCGACGGCGCACCGTTCGCCGGCTGGAGTCCTTACCCGGCCCACGACGACGGGGTGCTGGCCTGGGTGCGGCTCGACGCCCCGGGCGGCGAGGAGCCCCTCGACGCGCCCGCCGTGCCCCGGCGCCCTCCCGCCGCCGTCTCGCTGGCCACCGTCTACACCGGCACCGGGGTCTGCGAGCCGGAGGACATCGTCGCCAACCGACTCGACCCGTGGCACGGCGCCTGGTTCCACCCCTACTCCTTCGTCGACCTGACCGTCGTCGACGACGGTCAGGAGAGCGACGTGCTGACGGTGCATGTCTCGTTCAAACTGGCCCGCCGCCTGGTCGTGCCGGTGACCGCGGAGTTCACCGCGCCGGGCCCGCGCACCGTCGTCATGCGCATCACCGAGGGCGAGGGCATCGGCTCCGTGGTCGAGACCCACGCCACTCCGCTGGGCACCGGACGGGACGGCCGCCCCCGCACCCGCGTCGTCGAGGCGGTCGTCGCCGCGTCCGAGCGCCCCGGCTTCGCGCTCGCCCGCTCCGCGGCCCCGCTGCTGCGGCCCCTGGTGCGGCGCGCGGCGGGCCGCCTGTGGCAGGACGACCTCGCCTACGCCGAGCGCCGCTTCGCGTTGCGCAGCACCGGCCGGTTCCCCGGCTGATCCGGGGAACCAGCGGCCCGGGGCGAGGGGCCCCGGCCGCGGGGCTCAGCGCCCCAAGCCCGCCAGCGCCCGGCTGGCCGCGGACCGGCCGCGCCGCGGCACCGTCCACAACGTCTCGCCCCGCACGCCCCACCGTTCCAGCAGGGCGTTCGCGGCCAGGAAGCCGCTGGTGGCGGCCCGTTCCATCAGCGCGACCGGCAGCCCCGTCCGCACCAGGTCGCCGGCGACCACCACCCGGGCGTCGGCCGTGCGCACCCCCGGCCGGTCCCGGTAGCCGCCGACGGTGAACAGCGGGCAGTCCGCCCGCCATTCGTGCCGGGCGTCGACGATCTCCGCGTCCGCGGTCTCCGGATAGACCTCCCGCAGCCGGTGCACCAGCCGCTCCTGCACCTGCCGGCGCTGTTCGGCCGGATCGACGGCGTACGCGTGCAGCTCCACCACCGAGCCGCCGGTGCGCAGCGCCCAGCGGTGGGCCTCGCCCTCCCAGCGGTCCAGGACGCTGACGTTGTCCAGGCCGTCGTAGCCGCTGGTGCCGAGGAAGCCGTGCCGGTCGCCGGCCACCGGCCGCGACAGCCACAGCCGCGACACCAGGAACGGCGGCGCCGTGCGCAGCCGGGCGACGCGCTCCCGCCACGCCGGGTCCACCAGGTCGGGCGAGGCGCCGGCCACCGCCCGCAGACCGCCGGTGTCCAGGGCGAGCACCACCCCGTCGTAGCGCTCGGCGGCCGCTCCGGCGACGACCGTCACCCGCTCCTCGCCCTCGGGGCGCACCTCGTCCACCGGCGTGCCCGTGCGGAGGTCCACGCCGAGTTCGTCCAGATACCGGGCCAGCGGGTCCCACAGGCTGTGGGGGAACGGTTCGCGGGGTACGTCGAACAGCAGGCCCTCGCTGGAGCCGAGGAAGTAGATGTGGAACATCAGCACCAGCTCCGCGGCCGACAGCGTCGCCGGATCGGCGAAGAAGCTGCGCGAGAAGACCTCGAAGGCCAGATGGTGCGCCGCCTCGGGGAAGCGGATCGCGGCCAGGAAGTCGGTGGCGCTCGTCCCGTCCAGTGCGTCGTACACCCCCGGAACCCCGACGTCGAGCAGCGGCAGCGCGGCGCGCGGGTTCATCCGCCCCAGGTCCCGCCAGCCGAAGGAGGGGCTGCGCGCGACGAAGCCGAGGGCGCTGAGCGGGGGCGTGCGCGGGACGCGCGCGAAGCTGTCCTGGCCGCCGTCGCGGTGGCGCAGCGGGTAGTCCGGCAGCCCGGTCAGACCGTGCAGGCCCGGGTCCGTGCGGCGCAGCAGCGCCCGCAGGTTGTAGTACTGCCGGAAGAACGCGTGGAAGCCGCGGCTCATCGTCGCCTCGGAGCCGTCCGCCAACCGCGTCGACCAGCCGGCCAGCCGGCCGCCCAGTTGGGCGTCGCGCTCGTACAGCGTCACGCGCACCCCGCGCTCGGCGAGGACGGTGGCCGCCGACAGCCCGGCGATCCCGCCGCCGACCACCGCCACCCGCGCCTCGCGCCCCGCCATGCGCGGGTGTCCGGGGCGGGCGTCGATGCGCTGGGCCAGCCGGTCGCGGCCGGGGGAGGACCCGCTCATGCGGCGACCCGCCCCACGAACGTGTGGGTGATGCCGGTCTGCCAGCCCGGCAGCGGCAGCACCCGCACGTCCGCGAAGCCGGCGGCGCGCATCCGCGCCGCGAACACGTCGGCGGTGTCGAAGTCCAGCACGCTGCGCCACAGGTGCTCGTACAGCTCCGGGTCCCCGCCGAGCCGCCCCAACGGCATGATCACCGAACGGCACACGGCCGTCCACAGCGTCCGGTGCACCGGCTTCCCGCTGAGCGCGTACTCGTGCACGGCGATGCGTGCCCCGGGCGCCATGGTGGCGCGCACGGCCGCCAGCGTCGCCTCGGGGTCGGTGACGTTGCGGAACACGTAGGCGGCGAAGACGGCGTCGAAGGGCCCGTCGACGCCGGCCGCACCGAGCCGGTCCGCCTCCGCCCGGACGAAACGGACCCCGGCGGGCCACGGCTTGGCCGCGGCCCGCGCGAGCATGCCCGGCGAGGCGTCCACGGCGGTGATCTCGGCTTGGTCGGCGGCCGCCAGCAGCGCGGCGGTGGAGGCGCCGGTGCCGCAGCCCAGGTCCAGGACGCGAGCGCCGCGCCCGGCGTCCGGCAGGCCCAGCCGGCGGGCCGAGCGGCGCAGGTGCCCGTGGTAGCCGGGGCTGGCCGCGACCAGCAGGTCATAGCGTGCCGCGGCGTGGTCGAAAGCGTCGGACAGGGCCTCGTCGCGCAGGAGGGTCATGGAAGCTTGACAGCCTTTCAGCGGGGTCCCGGCCGGTGGGCGGGAAGGGAGCGGGACAGCAGGGGCAGTTCCAGCAGCGACCGCAGCATGGGCATGACGGGGGTGCGCAGACCGAGGCCGAAGTCCTCGAAGGGTGACGTGGCGCCGTCGAGGAACCGCAGGACCCGCTCGGCCGGTACGGCGGAGAACAGGTGGGCGAAGAACTGCCCGCCGTCCACCCGCCCGGTGTTCAGGGCGCGCAGCAGCACCGCGTCCATCACCCGCGCCCGGCGCCCGTGCGGGGCGGGCGTCCGGGCGGGGGAGCGGCCGGCGCGTACGGCGTCGGCGAGGTGGCGGCTCTGGCGCTGGATCGCGGCGAAGGTGTAGCCGGTGGAGGGGCGGGTCGCGCCGCCGGCGGCCCCGATGAGGAAGACGCGGCGGCCGTCACGGCGCGGGAAGCGGCCGTCGGTCATCGGGATCACCCCCTGCTCGCGTTCCCGCACGGTGTAGTCGCCCAGGGCGAGGACCGACGCGCAGTAGTGGCGCAGGGCCCGGTCGTAGGCCGCGTCGTCCAGGACGGCGGGGGAGATCTCCGTGTACTCCACCAGCGCCTCGTGCGCGCTCAGCGGCAGCATGTAGCCGAAGGCCAGCCCGCGGGGCGGCTGGGGGAGGCGGAAGTCCATCAGGACGGCTGCTCCGGGATCGAAGGACGGTGCGGCGGTGCGGACGAACCACCCCCGGAAGTGCTGGAGCAGGGTGGTGCGGGCCGCCGGGAGTCCGCGGGGCGGGCGCGAGTCGAAGACCAGCCCCGAGCGGAGTTCGGCCGGCGCTCCCGCCGCGTCACGGCCGCGGACCAGTGCCGTGTCGCCGGTGTCCCGCGCGGAGTCCACCGTCATCCGCCGCACATCGACGCCGTAGGCGCTCAGGCGCTCGGCCATGGCGTCCTCGAACCGGTCCGACCTGAGCATCTTGTACCGCAGCGGGCCCAACGACCGATCGATGACCGTGCCGTCCGGGCCGTACACCCGCAGCCGGTTCCAGCTCGCCGCCAGCAAGGAGTCGTACGGTCCCTCGCCCGCCTCCCAGTAGCACCAGGTCCGGTCGGGTGAACGCAGCGGCCCAGGCGGGGCCTCGGCCAGGATCACCCGCGGTGCGGTCGTGCCCTCGCGTCCGGGCGTGGCGAGCCCGACGGCCAGGGACAGCCCTGCCGCCCCTGCCCCGACCACCGTCACATCCGCGTCCCAGCTCACTCCTCGGCCTCCTGCCCTGCGCGCCCACCGACAGTCCTCCGGGCGGAGACCCCGGCTTGACGGAAGTAAACCGCCTGCCCGGCCGCCGGCCCGCGGGGACGCGGCCGAACGGGCCGCGGACCATACCGGCGGCCCACGCGCGTCCCCGCGATCCGCCGGAAGCACCTACACCGCCGAACGAAGATCAACATCTGTCCCGAGGGCATGTAAAGTTCTCGTGAACGACGCGCGCGCAGGGCAAGTCAGCTCGAGATACGCGCTCGTCCAGGGGGTATTCCACAGGGCCGACAGCCCCGAACGTCTTCGTTCGCGGGCCGGGCTCCCGTACGCCCAAAACCAGGCACGCATGCCGGCGAGGGGCGTCGAAACCCGCACCTCGGCGCCGGCACGGCGGCCCACCACACGTGGCGAAACCGGCCGTCGGGCCGGAGAGAACGATTGAGGAACAGAACGTGATGCGTAAGACCTCGGCAGTGCTGCTCGCGCTGCTCACCGTGCTCGGCTGTGGCGTACTGGCCACCGGAACCGCCCACGCCGCCGGTGACCGGCTGTACAACCTCGGGAACTGCGCGACCCCCGAGGGCAACAGCACCGCCAACGGCGCGGTCATCACCACCTGGTCCTGCACCGGCAGCAACCTGCAGAACTGGCACTGGCTGAACCAGCGCATCGTGCACGACGTGAGCGGCAAGTGCCTGACACCGCGCGGCAACGCCGCGGGCACCAACGGCGCGGTGCTCACGCTGTGGACCTGCGACTGGAGCGCCAACAGCCCGCAGGAGTTCGTCGGGCGGAGCGACCGGACGTGGACCCGCTACGGCGGCAAGTGCCTGACGAACAAGGGCGGTTCGCTGGCGAACGGCACCTGGCTCACCCTGTGGACCTGCGCGGCCGACTTCAACGCCGGACAGGCCTGGGGCCTCGTCTACTGACACGCCCGTGCGCGGCGCCATCCGGAGCAACCCAGAGCCGGCCGTCGGGCCGGAGAAGACGATTGAGGAACAGAACGTGATGCGTAAGACCTCGGCAGTGCTGCTCGCGCTGCTCACCGTGCTCGGCTGTGGCGTGCTCGCCACCGGAACCGCCCACGCCGCCGGCGACCGGCTGTACAACCTCGGGAACTGCGCGACCCCCGAGGGCAACAGCACCGCCAACGGCGCGGTCATCACCACCTGGTCCTGCACCGGTAGCAACCTGCAGAACTGGCACTGGGAAGGCGGCTTCATCGTGCACGACGTCAGTGGCAAGTGCCTGACGCCGCGCGGCAACGCCTCGGGCACCAACGGCGCGGTGCTCACGCTGTGGACCTGTGACTTCAACTCGCTGAACAACCCGCAGCGGTTCAACGGCACGAACGAGCGCACGTGGACCGTCACGGGCGGCAAGTGCCTGACGAACAAGGGCGGTTCGCTGGCGAACGGCACCTGGGTCACGCTGTGGACCTGCGCGGCCGACTACAACAACGGCCAGGCCTGGGGCCTCGTCCGCTAGGACCGGTCGACGGACAGCCGTCGACCGCACGACTGACGCACCGGGCCGCCCGCCGGAGGAGTTGCTCCTCCGGCGGGCGGTTCGGTCTCCCGATCTTCTGCGGCGTCCGGGCAGTGCGCGGGGCGGGGACCGGATGCAGCGGTCCCGCCCCGGTCGGGCCACCCGCGAGGGCCCGGTCGCGCCACCGGAGAATGGCCGGCAACCTTTTCGCCACCAGCGGCCACTGAGGAGTGCAACGCCGATACTTCTGGACTCCTTGCGAACGGATGAGCATGCACGAGACACGCCGGGCCGCGCGGCAGCGCAGGCGCAGACGCGGGCTGATGGTGGGCGCCGCCGCGGGGGTGGCCGTCACCAGCCTGGTCGTCACCCTGGTCCTGACGATGCAGCGCGACGGCGCGGGGAACGCCGGCAAGGCGCCGGCCGTGGCCGGCGCCCCGGCGCGGGGGACCGCCCCGCCGGTAGCGCCACGGCAGAAACCCTCCGCCGCCTCCCCGACCGCCGCCTCCGCAACTCCGGCGGCTCGCGCTACCACCCCTACGCCTCCTGCGGCTACTTCGTCGTCGCCGCCGTCGGCCTCCCCGCGAGCGGTTCCGGCCACGGCGTCCCTGGCCGGACGGATCCGGCCGCGGACCACCTACCGGGGCGTCGCCACGGTCTACCAGGCCGGGACGGGCGACGGCGCCTGCTTGTACGGTCCGAGCGACGACATGATGATCGCGGCGATGAACACCGCGGACTACGAGACGTCCCAGGCCTGCGGGGCCCACGTGCTCGTCCGCGCCGCGAACGGCGCCTCCGTCACGGTCCGTATCACCAACGAATGCCCCCTGCCGTGCGCGCCGCGGCAACTGGACCTCAGCGAGCAGGCGTTCGCCCGGCTGGCTCCGACCTCGACCGGCCGGATCGCGATCACCTGGAGCCTGGTGAGCCCCGGCACGGCGAAGGCGATCTCGATCCGCTACAAGAGCGGATCCAGTCCGCACTGGTGCGGCATTCAGGCCATCGGCCACCGCAACCCGCTCGCGCGGCTGGAAGTCCGCACCGGCGGCGGTTGGCGCCCACTGACCCGCACCCCCTACAACTACTTCCTGTCACCCGACGGCAGCGGGTGCGGGGGAGCCCTCAGGATCACCGACATCTACGGCGAGCGGCTGACCATCGACGGCATCGCCCTGCGGCCGGACGCCGTGCAACCGACGCGCGTCCAGTTCGCCCGGCACTGACCCCGGTGTGCCTCTCACGCAAGGTGTCCCGGCATGCTCCCGTACAAGGTCTCCCGGCGGCGGTCAGGTCGATTCGCGCACGATCAGCTCGGTACGGAGGATGACGTGACGCCAGGCCACGGTGCCCTCCTCCATCTCCTCCAGGAGCAGCCGGATCATGGCCCGGCCGATCTCCTCGATCGGCTGCCGCACCGTGGTCAGCGGGGGTTCGGTCCGCTGGGCCAGCGGGAAGTCGTCGAAGCCGATCACGGCGACATCCTCGGGCACGCGCCGGCCGGCCGCGCGCAGCGCCTCCAGGGCCCCGGCGGCCGTGGTGTCCGACGCGGCGAGGACGCCGTCGATGTCCGGATGGCGTTCGAGGAGTTCGGCCATCGCGCGGCGCCCGCTCTCCGCGGTGAAGTCGCTCTCGGCGACCCGGGTCGGATCGCTCTCCAGGCCCGCCACGGCCAGGGCCTCCTCGTAGCCGCGCAGCCGGCACCGGGCGGCGTACAGGTCGAGCGGCCCGGTGATGGTCGCGATCACTCGGCGGCCCTGGCGCAGGAGGTGGGAGACGGCGCTGCGCGCTCCGCCGGTATTGTCCGCGTCGACGTAGCTGACGTACTCCTCGCCCGAGCGGCGCCCCAGCAGGACGGTGGGCAGCCGGGCTTCGGCCAGCATGTCCGGGAGCGGATCGCCCGCGTGCACGGACATCAGCAGGACGCCGTCGACCCGCCCGCCGCGCGCGTACTCCAGGAAGCGCTGGCGATCGGCGTCCGAGCGGACCAAGGTCAGCAGCAGCTGGATCCCGGTGTCGGCCAGCGCGTCTCCGAGCGAGCGGACGATCTCGGAGAAGAAGGGCTCGGCGAACTGCCGCCAGTCCGGCTCGGCCATCACCAGCGCGATGGCGTCGGCGCGCCGCCCGGCGAGGGAACGGGCCGCGAGATTGGGCACGTAGCCCAGCTCCTCGATGGACCGCTGTACGGCCTGGCGGGTCGAATCCTTCACGCCCGCGGCGTTGTTGATGACACGGGAGACCGTGCCCCGTCCCACTCTCGCGTGGGCCGCCACCTCCTCCAGCGTCGGTGCTTCCAGGCGTCGTCTGCCCATGCCGCCTCCCCAAGAGATCGCCGATCTTACCGTCCGGAGGCAACCGGGCACACGATTTCCCGGCCGTTCGCGGGCCGGAACTCGCAGCGACGGCGGCGGCGGCGCTGCCGCGTCCGACCGAATTGTCGGCGTGTCACGGGGGATCCCATCCGCGGTGGACCCTTGGATGATGTGAGCGGAGCCACCCCAGCTGCCCGGCCCGCGGCCGGTCACGGGGGTGGCATGCCGTGAAACCGACGTGCTCTGTCCCCGATCAGTGAGGATCGCTGATGAACAAGTACGCGGCATCGTTGGCCATGACCCTGGCGGCCGCCCTCGGCGTGGTCGCGGCATCGCCCGCGGCGGCCGGCACCGTGGCCGAGCAGAGAACCTCCGCGGTCGGCGCGGCCGCGCCCGCCACCTTACGGCTGCTGCCCCTGGGCGACTCGATCACCTGGGGCGTCGGCAGCCCGTCCGGGAACAGCTACCGGGACTTCCTGCGCAGCCAACTCGCCTCCGAGGGGCACCCGGTGGACCTCGTCGGCTCGGGCCGCAACGGCACCATGGCCGACCCGGACAACGAGGGCCACTCCGGCTGGCGCATCGACCAGATCGCCGGCATCGCGGACTCCGTGCTGGCCCGCTACCGGCCCAATGTGGTCACCCTGGAGATCGGGACGAACGACCTGGACCGCAACTACCAGGTCCCGACCGCGCCCGACCGGCTCAAGGCGCTCATCGACCAGATCACCCGGGACGCCCCCGACGCGACGGTCCTCGTCGGTACGGTGATCGTCTCCACCAGCGCCACCGAGGAGACCTACCGGCCGGCGTTCAACGCCCAGCTCCCGGGCATCGTCCAGAGTGAGCAGAGCGCCGGCAAGCACGTGCGCCTGGTGGACATGAGCGCCCTGACGCCCGCGGACCTGTCCGACGCCCTGCACCCCAACGACAACGGCTTCGGCAAGATGGCCGCCGGGTTCAACGCCGGTGTCCAGGCAGCGGACGCCGCGGGCTGGATCGAACCGCCTCTGTCCGTGGGCGGGCCGGTGCGCTCCGGCGTGGCGGGCAAGTGCCTTGACGTCAACGGCGGCAGCAGCGCCAACGGGACCATCGCGCAGATCTGGTCGTGCAACGGCTCGGACGCCCAGCTGTGGTCCGCGCGCACCGACGGCACCGTGCGGGCGCTCGGCAAGTGCCTGGACGCCACCGGCCGCGGCACCGCCAACGGCACCAGGATCGCCATCTGGGACTGCAACGGTGGCGCCAACCAGCAGTGGCAGACCTACAACGGCGGTTACCGCAACCCCGTCTCGGGCCGCTGCCTCGACGACCCCGGCGCGTCGACCACCGACGGCACCCAGCTGATCCTGTGGGACTGCCACGGCGGAGCCAACCAGCAGTGGACCGCGCTGCCGGTCTCCACGGCTGGAGTGCCGGTGGTCGAGAGCTGAGGCATGCGGCACACAGGCGCGCTCCGGCCGGCCGGGGCGCGTTCGTCCGACAAATTCGCTACCCGGCGGCCGGACTGCCGTGATAGACACCCGAGGTGCACAACATTGTGGAGTTTCCCCAGGTCCTGCGGCTGATCGAAGACCGCTCGGCCGCCTTCCGCGCGGCGATCGGGTCTGCCCCCGACCTTGATGTCCAGGTCCCGACCTGTCCGGACTGGACGCTGCGCGAACTGGCGCAGCACCTCGGCGACGGCCGTCGCCGCCAGGCCGCCGTCGTCGCAGCGGGCCCGGGGGCCGAGCCCCCGGCGAGGACGGACCCGAAGGGCGCCCCGACCGCGCCCCGCGACCGCGAGGCGCTGGACGCCTGGCTCGCCGAGTCGACCGAGCTCATGCTCGACGCGCTGCGCGAGGCCGGCCCGGACCGCGGCTGCTGGACCTGGTGGGGCCGCTCGCAGGCGCCGGAGACCAGCGGTGCGGTGGCCCGGCACCAGATCCAGGAGATCGCCGTCCACACCTACGACGTCCAGCTCCTCCAGGGGGCCGCGGAGCCGCTGCCGACGGACGTCGCGGTCGAGGGCGTCGACGAGTTCCTGACGACCGTCGCAGCGACGAGCGTCCCCTGGCCGTTCAAGCCGGCGACCATCGACCTGCACGCGACCGAGGGCCGCTCCTGGCGCCTGACGCTCGACGCGGACGGCGTTCGCTGCGACGACCTCGCCGCCGACGCCGAGCCGGGCGACTTGGCGATGCGAGGGGCAGCGAGCGAACTGGTCCTGTACTTCTATGACCGCCTCCCGCTCGACGTCCTGGAGACCACGGGCGACACCGAGCCGATGGACCAGCTCGCCGTGTGGGATCCGAACGCGTAGAACGCCCACGTGGGGCGCGGCTGCCGATGGCGGGCGCGCTCCGCGCCCCCGGGCCCAGCGGCGCCCCCCGTAGCCGGCTTCGGCGCCGGCCGTGTCCGTCTCGTCCGACCGGCGCTCAGCCGGCCGCGGCGGGCTGAGTCGCCTCGTGTGCCTCGGCGAGGGTGCGCTGCCGGAGGTCGCCGAACAGCTGCATCGTGGTAGCGGCCAGGATGTCATCCCGGCTGATGGTCCACGCGTCCCCGCTGCGGGCGGACGGGCCCCGGGGGGAATCCTTGAAGGGCGGGGGTGGGGACGGTTCGCCCGGTATCACTACGGCGACGGTGCCGTAACGGGTGACTCCGCCCTCGCGGACGACCATGGCCGCGTCGCGGGCGAGGTCCGTCAGGAACGCGCTCGCGATTCCGTCCAGGTCGCGGACCATCGCCGGGACGGCCGTGGCTCCCCGACTCCGCAACAGCTTCCTGACCCCGGCCTCGAACCGGTGGGCACCGACCACAGCACTGGGTTTGCGTGACCTGCTGCGCTGACGCGAGGGCACGAGGACACCCTCGGCGTCGTACAGGCCACCGGTCAAGCCCTTGAACGTCGGGCTGTGGGTGTACCACTTGTCGCCCACCTCGAGTTCGACGTCCCGGTCGATCGCCGCGAGAAGGTCCCCGGGAACCAGCCTCGTCCGGGCCTCGTCCGCCGCCGCTCTCCTCGCGCCGTCGATGATTGCCGTCAGCACCGACCGCGTCACCGACGCGGCGGCCCACGCGGCCGACCGGGAGACGCGCAGCGGGGTCACGTCCCTGAACACCGCTTTGACGAGGGGCGCCTTGAACGGCGGGAGTTCCATGACCGAGGTCGTCATGGGACCGCTGCGCTCAGGGCGTACGGGCTGTGCGGTCATCGGCGGAAACGCTCCCCGCGGCCGGAGTTGTCAGAGGCTCTTCCCCCTATCCTCCGGCGAAGCGCCGCCTGGTCAAGATCCCCCTTCCTTCGCCTTGCGGCTGCGGTAGGCGCGCATGGCGACCTGGGCTCCGCAGCGGTTCGGGCTGCAGTAGGCCGCGGAGGAATTGCGGGTGCGGTCGTAGAAGCCGAGGTGGCACGGCGGGTTGCGGCAGGCCTTGAGCCGCATCCAGCTGCCGCGCAGGGCGACGTCGGACGCGGCGGCGAGCATCGCGGCGAGCGCGCCCGGCACGCCGGTCTGGGTGGGCGCCAGGCGCACCCCCGTGGCGGTGATGACCGGAGCCAGCGGGTACAGCCCCGCGCTGCGGCGCAGGTACTCCTCGGCTCCGGCCTGCTGCTGGTCGGCCGGGTGGAGGAGTCCTTCCACACGGCGGAGACCGCGCTGCGCGCGTACAGCAC
>NZ_JBEYJD010000098.1:0-15281 GCF_040636125.1 Streptomyces sp. NPDC006733
GTCCCGTCAGCGGCGGTGTGACGGGTGCGCCGGCTGCCGGATCCCACACCTGGATCGTCCCCGTGGGGGGACGGTCAGAGGCCGGCTGCGGCGCTCTGGATGGCGGAGGCGAAGGTGCTCACCTCGGTGTAGACCCCGGGGTAGCCGGCGCGGGCGCAGCCCTCGCCCCAGCTGACGATCCCGACCTGGATCCACTGGTTGTTGTTGTCCTTGCGGAACATCGGGCCGCCGGAGTCGCCCTGGCAGGTGTCGACGCCGCCCTGGGGCAGTCCGGCGCAGATCTCCTCGCCGGGGATCAGGTCGCCGCCGTAGGAGGCGCTGCAGGACGCGTCGCTGACGAAGGGCACCTTGGCCTTGTACAGGTAGCGCTGCTGGCCGCCGCCCTCGCTGCGGGCGCCCCAGCCGGCGATGTCGAAGGTGCCGGAGTTGTAGGCCGTGGTGCCGGCGATGGGCAGGGTCGGCAGGCTGATGGGCTTGGCGAGCTTGATCAGCGCCCAGTCCTTGCCGCTGCCGTTGTACCCGGGGGCCTGCAGCACCCGGGTGGACTTCACCTTCACGGCGCTGCTGCTCTGCAGGTCCACCACGCCCGCCGTCGCGGTGATGGAGGTGTTGGCGCCGCTGCCGTTGACGCAGTGTGCGGCCGTCAGCACGATCTGCTGCGTGTACAGCGCGCCGCCGCAGCCCATGGACAGCCGCACCATCCAGGGGAACTCGCCCTGTGCGGCGCGGGTGCCGCCGACGACGGACGGTCCGGGCGGGGTGGGGGTGGCCGCCTGGGAGTCGAGGGGCTGCAGGCTCAGGACGGCGAGGGTCATCGCGCCCAGGGCCGCGTACTTTTTGAGTGACGCCAGGCCCAGGGGTCTGCGGGCGAGCGGCCTCAGGAAGTTCTTCAACGGTCTTCCTCTCGTGTGGGGGGAAGGCACGCAACGACAGGTCCATGACAACTCGAACTCCGGAAGACACCGCCGGGACTTCCGGATCGGGTGGCGGACGCCGCAAGAGTGCCGGTGTGAGTGTGCTGGCGGAGCGATCCCTGCGGCAAGTGGACGTTTTCGGCCACGTCCCGCCGGTGCGCCCGCGGCGGGACGAGCGGTGCGCGGGCGGGCCGGGACCGGCCCGCGGGGCCCTGACCCGGGGGTCGGTTTCGGGCAGCGGCGCTCACGAGATATCTTGATGTCGAGACGTTGTCGACGTGAAGCGGAGTACTGGTGACTGACTCGACCATCATCTATACGCACACTGACGAGGCCCCGGCCTTGGCGACGTATTCGCTCCTGCCGGTGATCCAGGCCTATGCCTCCACGGCGGGCGTCCGTGTGGAAACCCGCGACATCTCGCTCAGCGGCCGCATCATCGCCAGCTTCCCGGAGCGTCTCGCGGAGGGCCAGAGGGTCGACGACGCGCTCGCCGAGCTCGGTCAGCTCGCCAAGACCCCGGAAGCCAACATCGTCAAGCTGCCGAACATCTCGGCGTCGATCCCGCAGCTCAAGGCGGCCATCGCCGAGCTGCAGAAGATCGGCTACGCGCTGCCGGACTACCCGGACGACCCGAAGACCGACGAGGAGCGCGACATCCGCGCCCGCTACGACAAGGTCAAGGGCAGCGCCGTCAACCCGGTGCTGCGCGAGGGCAACTCCGACCGCCGCGCCCCGGCGTCGGTGAAGAACTACGCCAAGGCCCACCCGCACCGCATGGGTAAGTGGACGCCCGACTCGAAGACGAACGTCGCGCACATGAGCGCCGACGACTTCCGCTCCACCGAGAAGTCCGTGGTCGTCGCCGAGGACGGCACGCTGCGCATCGAGCTGGTCGGCGAGGACGGCACCACCACCGTGCTGCGCGCGTCGGTGCCGGTGCTGGCCGGCGAGGTCGTCGACGCGTCGGTCATGCGCGTCGCCGCCCTGCGCGAGTTCTTCACCGCGCAGGTCGCCCGCGCCAAGGCCGAGGGCGTGCTGTTCTCGGTGCACCTCAAGGCCACGATGATGAAGGTCTCCGACCCGATCATCTTCGGCCACGTCGTGCGCGCCTTCTTCCCCAAGACGTTCGCCGCGCACGGCCCGGCGCTCGCCGCGGCCGGCCTGAGCCCCAACGACGGGCTCGGCGGCATCCTCAAGGGCCTGGAGTCGCTGCCCGACGGTGCGACGATCAAGGCGTCCTTCGAGGCGGAGCTCGCCGAGGGCCCGGAGCTGGCCATGGTCGACTCCGACCGGGGCATCACCAACCTGCACGTGCCCAGCGACGTGATCGTCGACGCGTCGATGCCGGCCATGATCCGCACGTCGGGCCACATGTGGGGCCCGGACGGGTCGGAGGCCGACACCCTGGCCGTCATCCCCGACAGCAGCTACGCGGGCATCTACCAGGTCGTCATCGACGACTGCCGCGCCAACGGCGCCTACGACCCGGCGACCATGGGCTCGGTCCCGAACGTCGGCCTGATGGCGCAGGCGGCCGAGGAGTACGGCAGCCACGACAAGACCTTCGAGATCCCCGCCGCCGGCACCGTGCGCGTCCTGGACGCGGCCGGCAACGCGGTGCTGGAGCAGCCGGTCGGCGCCGGCGACGTGTTCCGCATGTGCCAGACCAAGGACGTGCCGATCCGCGACTGGGTCAAGCTCGCGGTCAACCGGGCGCGCGCCACCGGCAACCCGACGGTGTTCTGGCTCGACGAGAGCCGCGCCCACGACGCCAACCTGATCGCCAAGGTCAAGGCGTACCTGCCCGAGCACGACACCGACGGGCTGCAGATCGAGATCCTGGCCCCCGAGCAGGCGATCGCGTTCTCCCTGGAGCGCATCCGCCGCGGCGAGGACACCATCTCGGTCACCGGCAACGTGCTGCGCGACTACCTGACGGACCTCTTCCCGATCCTGGAGCTCGGCACGAGCGCCAAGATGCTCTCCGTCGTCCCGCTGATCAACGGCGGCGGCCTGTTCGAGACGGGCGCCGGCGGCTCCGCCCCCAAGCACGTCCAGCAGCTGCTCAAGGAGAACTACCTGCGGTGGGACAGCCTGGGCGAGTTCCTCGCCCTGGCCGTCAGCTTCGAGCACCTGGCGCAGAGCACGGGCAACGCCCGCGCCCAGGTGCTGGCCGACACCCTCGACCGGGCGACCGGCACGTTCCTGAACGAGGACAAGTCGCCCAGCCGCAAGCTCGGCGGCATCGACAACCGCGGCAGCCACTTCTACCTCGCGCTGTACTGGGCGCAGGAGCTGGCCCGGCAGACCGACGACGCGCAGCTGGCCGAGGCGTTCGCCGCGCTGGCCGCGACGCTCGCCGAGCAGGAGCGGACCATCGTCGACGAGCTGATCGCCGTCCAGGGCACGCCGACCGACATCGGCAGCTACTACCGTCCCGACGACGCCAAGGCCTCGGCCGTCATGCGCCCGTCGAAGACGTTCAACGACGCCATCGCGACGCTCGGCTGACACCAGCCGAACGGCACGGCCGTCGCGCGAGGCCCGCCGACCGGGGAGGACATCCCCGGTCGGCGGGCCTTCGCGTTTCTCCGGGCACCGGCCGCCCCCGCCCCCCCGGTGCCCCGCGGCGGTGGTCCCGGCGGCGAATTCGTGAACAGTCCGTTGACTCCGGGTAGTTGATCTCTTCACAGCCCCTATGCTCGACCTGCACAACTTGTGCACCCTCGCCCGCCGTTAGGGGACGACGCCGTGAGAGTCAGGATTCAACCCACCGCGCAGGTCGACGCGAGCGCGGAGCTCGGGGACGGGACCACGGTCTGGGATCTGGCGCAGATCCGCGAGCAGGCCCGGCTCGGCCGCAGCTGCATCATCGGCCGGGGGGCCTACGTCGGGCCGGGCGTGCGGATCGGCGACAACGTCAAACTCCAGAACCACGCCCTGGTCTACGAGCCGGCGGTGCTCGGCGACGGGGTGTTCGTCGGCCCCGCGGTCGTGCTCACCAACGACTTCTACCCGCGCGCGGTGGATCCCGCGGGCCGGCAGAAGCGCGGCGGGGACTGGGAGCCGGTCGGGGTCGAGGTCGCCGAGGGCGCCTCGCTGGGCGCCCGGTCGGTGTGCGTCGCCCCGGTGCGCGTCGGCCGCTGGGCGCTCGTCGCGGCAGGCGCCGTGGTCACCCGGGACGTGCCGGACTTCGCGCTCGTCGCGGGGGTGCCGGCGCGCCGGATCGGGTGGGTCGGACGGGCCGGGGTGCGGCTGGTGGAGCGGGCCGGCGAGCCGGGCGTCTGGGAGTGTCCCAGCACCGGAGTGCTGCACGACGACAAGGACGGGACGCTGTTCGAGCGGGGCTGACGCGGCCGGCTGAGGTTGCGTACGCCAATTTCCCAAAACGCCGATCAGCGAACATCCGTAGGCATACCGTGTGTATGTACGCGAGAGCTGAGCACCCAACACGCGGTGCGCAGTGGGGGTTTGTACGCGGTGGGGGCACCTGGGCAGTGAGGTCGAAGTGAGAACCGCTTCGACGGATGCTGCCTGTTCCAGCGCGCCTGGCGGCGGCCCGAGGGCCGCAGCGAGGCGCCGGTAGTACGGCGTTCGAGCGGCGCACGGCATCGGTGGGGCGATGCCGACGGGCCGGCCCGGGCGGCGTCACGCATGCCCCTCTCCGCGGAGCGAGTACCGCACGTGTGAACGAGGAGAGACCAGAGGGGGGTAGGTGTGCCAGAGCCGCACCGCGCGGACCCATGCGGTCCGCGCAGACGACTCGCCGTCGCACCCGAAGCGCCGGGTGCGCTCGGTTGCCGCCGTCGGGAGGACCGACGGCCTGATCGACGGCACGAACCAGCAACTCGCACCGGACCGGCCGGGATGCGCCTCGCCCGGTGCGGAAGCGGGGTGAGGGCGCGATGACCACGACGCGACTCGACGCCCTCGCGGCCGCGGACCGATCGCTGCACGCCCTGGCCGAACGCCTGCTGGCGGTGGCCGAGGCGGGGCTGCCCGGGATGTACGTCCCCGGCGGCGACACCTACGTCTTCACCCGGGTGGGCACCGCCGCCGCCGACGGGTCCTGGCGCCTGGAGCAGCGCGGGACCAGCACCCGGTACGCGGCGATCACCGCACTGGGCGCGCGGTACCTGCCCGAGGAGCGGCAGCGCGCCGTCCTGGGCGGGCACACCGCCGAGGAGTTCACCGGACTGCTGGTGCAGCGGCTGCCCGCGGTGCGCAACCTCGGCGACGCGGCGCTGATCGCCTGGGCCGCCGCCGAGACCGGCCACCCCAAGCTGTCGGACGCGCTGGAGCGCGTCGCGGCGCTGGACGAGGCCGGCAAGGCGCAGTACACGGTGGAGGCGGCCTGGGTGCTGTCCGCGCTGGCGGCCGCGCGCGGCACGGTGGACGTGGAGAAACGTCTCTCCGCCGCCCGCGACCGGCTGCTGGCGGCCCGCATCGGCACCAGCCCGCTGTTCCCGCACGCCACCGGTCCCGGCCTGGTGCCGTGGTACCGGTCGCACGTGGCCTGCTTCGCCGACCAGACCTACCCGCTGCAGGCCCTGGCCCGCGCCCACGCGAGCGGCGGCGGCGACCCGGAGGCGCTGGCCGCGTCCGAGGCGTGCGCCGCGCGCATCTGCGCCCTGCAGGGCGACGGCGGGCAGTGGTGGTGGCACTACGACGCGCGCCGGGCGGGCGTCATCGAGGGCTACCCCGTCTACAGCGTCCACCAGCACGCGATGGCGCCGACCGCGCTGTTCGACCTCGCGGACGCGGGCGGCCGGGACTTCTCCGCGGCGATCCGCCGCGGGCTGCGCTGGATGACGCAGGTGCCGGAGCTGGCCGAACCGGGCGCGGTGGCCGAGCCGTTGATCCTCGACGAGCTCGGGGTGACCTGGCGCAAGGTCTACCGCGGCGACCCGAAGAAGGCCGTCCGCGCCGCCCGCGGGCTCACCACCCGCGTCGTTCCGAAGGCGCGGCTCACCCCGCTGGACCGGGTGTTCCGCCCGGCCGCGGTGGACCGCGAATGCCGGCCGTACGAGTTCGGCTGGATGTTGCACGCCTGGCTCGGGGGAGCGCCCAGATGAAGCGACAGATCCTGTTCGGCGTCCCACTGGACGCGATGACCATGGACGAGACGGTGCAGCGCTGCCTGCGGGCGGTGGGCGACGAGGAACAGCTCGAGATCGGGATGGTGAACGCCGCGAAGCTGGTCAACATGCGGCGCGATCCCCGGCTCGCGCACGCGGTGGCCGGCTGCGACCTGGTCCTGGCCGACGGCCAGGCCGTCGTGTGGGCCGCCCGGCTGCTGCGCACCCCGCTGCCGGAGCGGGTGGCGGGCATCGACCTGTTCATGCGCCTGCTGGCGGCGGCCGAGACGGCGGATCTGTCCGTGTACTTCCTCGGCGCCAAGCAGGAGGTGCTGCAGCTGATGCTGGACCAGGTCGGCGCGCGCTTCCCGGCCCTGCGGGTGGCCGGCAGCCGCAACGGGTACTTCACCGACGCCGAGCAGGAGTCCGTCGCCGACGCGATCGCCGACAGCGGCGCCCACCTGCTCTTCCTCGGCATGACCTCGCCGAAGAAGGAGAACTTCACCGCCGGCTACGGCAAGCGCACCGACGCCCGCGTCGTGCACGGCGTCGGCGGCTCCTTCGACATCCTGGCCGGCATCACCAAACGCGCCCCCGAGCGCTGGCAGCGCATGGGCCTGGAGTGGCTCTACCGCACGCTGCAGGAACCGCGCCGGCTGGGCAAGCGCTACTTCACCACCAACGCCCTGTTCCTCGCCATGACGGCGCGGGAACTCGTCCACCGCACACCGGCGAGCTCCTTCGCCACTCGGAGGCTTTGATGCGCGTCGTCGTGGTGGGACAGGGATACGTCGGACTGCCCCTGGCCGTCCGGGCCGCCGAGGTCGGTCACGAGGTGATCGGCTACGACGTGGCCACCGAGCGGATCAAGAGCCTGGCCGCGGGGGAGTCCTTCGTCGAGGACGTCTCCTCCGAACGGCTGCGCGCCGTCACGGCCAGCGGCGCCTACCGGGCGAGCGAGTCGGCCCGCGACTGCGGCGGCTTCGACGTCGCCGTGGTCACCGTGCCGACGCCGCTGCACGAGGGAGTGCCGGACCTGCGCTACATCGAGGAGTCGGCGCGCACCCTGGCCCGGTACCTGCGCCCGGGCGCCACCGTCGTCCTGGAGTCGACCACCTACCCGGGCACCACCCAGGAGCTGTTCGCCCCGCTGCTGGAGGACGGGTCGGGCCTGACCGCCGGAGCCGACTTCCACCTCGGCTACAGCCCCGAGCGGATCGACCCCGGCAACCCCGTCTGGGGCTTCCAGCAGACGCCGAAGGTCGTCTCGGGCGTCGACGCGGCGTCCTTGAAGGCCGTCCGGAGCTTCTACGACGGCCTGGTCGACACCACCGTGCCGGTCGGCTCGCCCAAGGAGGCGGAACTGGCCAAGCTGCTGGAGAACACCTTCCGGCACGTCAACATCGCCCTGGTCAACGAGATCGCGATGTTCGCGCGCCACCTGGACATCGACGTCTGGCAGGCCATCGACGCCGCGTCCAGCAAGCCGTTCGGCTTCATGAAGTTCACGCCGGGGCCCGGCGTCGGCGGGCACTGCCTGCCCATCGACCCCTCGTACCTGTCCTGGCGGGTGCAGCGCGAACTCGGCCAGTCCTTCCGCTTCGTGGAGCTGGCCAACGACATCAACGGCCACATGCCCGAGTACGTGACGCGCCGGGTCATCGACGCGCTCAACACCAAGCGCCGCTCGGTCAACGGCTCGCGCGTGCTGCTGCTGGGCCTGGCCTACAAGAAGAACACCGGCGACGCCCGGGAATCGCCGGCGCTGCGGATCTCGCAGCTGCTGCTCACCATGGGCGCCAAGGTCCGGGCGGCGGACCCGCACGTGGTGGAGAGCATGGCGATCGACCCCCGGGTCACCCGGGTCGAACCGACCCGCAAGGAGATCGCGGCGGCCGACGTCGTCGTCCTGCTCACCGACCACGACTCCTTCGACTACGACCTGGTCACCGCGCACGCCTCGTTCGTGCTGGACTGCCGCCGCAAGCTCGCCCCCGGACCCACGATCGAGGTGCTCTGAGCCGTGAGGATCATCTGCGTCGCCGGAGCGCGACCCAACTACATGAAGATCAAACCGGTGATGGACGCCCTGGAGCGCCGGGGCGCCGAGGTGGTCCTGGTCCACACCGGGCAGCACTACGACGAGTCCATGAACGACGTGTTCTTCCGCGACCTGGGCATCCGCCCGCCCGACCGGTTCCTCGGCGTCGGCTCGGGCACGCACGCCGAGCAGACCGGGCGGGTGATGGCGGCCTTCGAGCCGCTGCTCGACGAGGTCGCGCCGGACGCGGTGGTGGTGGTCGGCGACATCAACTCCACCCTCGCCTGCGCCCTGGTGACCGCCAAGGCCGGGCCGCTGCTGGCCCACGTCGAGGCGGGGCTGCGCAGCCGCGACTGGAGCATGCCCGAGGAGGTCAACCGCGTCGCCACCGACCGGGTCAGCGACTACCTGCTGGCGCCCTCCCCGGACGCCGCGGTCAACCTGCGCGCCGAGGGGTACCGGGACGACCAGATCCACGTCGTCGGCAACGTCATGATCGACACGCTGCTGGCCAACCTGGAACGCGCCAGGAAGTCCGACGTCCTGGAGCGGTACGGGCTGCGGCGCGGCGAGTACGGGCTGGTCACGCTGCACCGGCCGGCGAACGTGGACGATCCGCAGGCGCTGACCGCGCTGCTCAAGGCGCTCGGGGAGATCGCCGACCGCTGTCCGCTGCTGCTGCCGGTGCACCCGCGGGCGGCCGACCGGCTGGCCGAACTGGGCGTGCCCGGCGGGATCCGGCTGGTGCCGGCGGCCGGGTACCTGGACTTCATCGCCCTGCAGGACTCCGCCCGCGTCGTGCTGACCGACTCGGGCGGCATCCAGGAGGAGACCACCGCGCTGGGCGTGCCGTGCGTGACGCTGCGGGACAACACCGAGCGGCCGATCACCGTCGAGCAGGGCACCAACGTGCTGGCGGGCCGCGACCCGGAGCGCATCGTCGCCACCGTCAACGGCGTCCTCGACCACCCGCCCGCGGCCCGCTGCCCGGAGCTGTGGGACGGGCACGCCAGCGACCGCATCGCCGACGTGCTGCTGCAGGGGGGCACCGCGCACAGCCGGCCCCGACCCACCGACCTGCGGGCAGGGGGCGGCCCGGACCACTAGCGGCCCTGCCGACGGAGTCGGGCGGGAGGCGGGCGGCCGTGGGGGCGGCCGCCCGCGGGGGCCGGAACCGCCCGCACCCGGTCCGCACGCGCCATATGCTCGATCACAGCCGGCGCGGGGGCGGCCCGGCGACCGGAACGGATACGTACGACAGTGCCGCGGCTGCCGCGGTGCGCGATACCCACGACGTGGGCCGCGAGGGGGAACACCATGGATCTCGCAGAGATCTGGCGGGTCATGCGCAGGCGCTGGTATGTCCTGCTGCCCGGACTGCTGCTCACCGCGGCGCTGATCGTCGGCGTGTACCTGACGGTGCCGGTCAACTACCAGTCGCAGAGCACGGTGGCCCTCCTCAACTCGCAGAAGGCCACCGTCGCGTTCGACGGCAACCCCTTCCTCAGCACCCAGACCTCGCTGACCGGCATGGCGGACAGCCTCGCCCGCAACCTCAACTCCGACGCCTCGATCGCGGACCTGCGGGCGCAGGGCGTGACCGGGGTCTACGAGGCGAAGATCGCCGACAACGCGCAGGGCCCGCTGATGTGGCTCACCGTCACCGGCACCGACCCGGACGCGGTGCTGGCGTCGGACAAGATCCTGACGCAGTACGCCGAGAGCCGGTTGAAGCAGTTCCAGACGGACCAGGCGGTCGCCCCGAACGCCATGATCCGGATGACGACGATCGTGCCGCCCCAGAACCCGGTGGCCCAGACCAAGACGCGGCTGGAGTACCTGATCATGGCGGGCGGCCTGGGGTTCGTCTCCAGCATGGTGGCCACCTTCTACGTCGAGGCCCGGCGGCGGCCGGTGGCCGCCGCGCCCCCCGCGGACGCGGGGGACCCGGCGGCGGCGGACCGCCCCACCGGGGGCGCGGTCACCGGTGGGGCGGGGGACGAGCCGGCGGAGGAGCCGGCCGCCGCCCAACCGGCCGCCCCCGCGGCGGAGCCGGCCGCGGCGAAGGCCGGGCAGCCCGCGGCGGAGCCCGCCGTCCAGCCCGCCGTCCCGGCCGGCACGGTGCCGGCCACCCGCCCCGCGCCCCGGTGGTCCAAGCCGGCCGAGGAATCCGACACCCCGGCCGGCGAGCCGCAGGCGCACCGGTTTGTGTGACCCGCGCGTCCCGCGAGCCACCCGACAAGGAGTCGTTGCATGGAAAGGGCACCCGTGACGGCCCCCGCAGCCGGAGCACCGCCCGGTACGGCCGGCGTACCCGCCCCCGCGGCGCGCGACACCGCCGTGACCGGGACGGAGACCGCCCTGGCCGCCGACCTCGAAGCCGCTGACGCCGCGTCCGCCGACGCCGGTGCCGCGCCCGCCCCGAGGACGCTGGGGCAGAAGGTCACCTCGGCGGCCCGGTGGAGCCTGGTCAACACCGTCGTCATGCGGCTGGGCAACTTCGCGACGGGCATCATCCTGGCGCGCTTCGTCCTGGGCCCGGCGGCCTGGGGCGTGTACGGCATCGCGCAGACCGTGCTGCTGGTGCTGCTGTCCGCGAACGAACTGGGCGTGGGGCTGGCCATCGTGCGCTGGGAGGGCGACGCGCGGCGCTTCGCGCCGACCGTCCTGACCCTCAGCGCCATCTCCAGCTGCGTGCTGTACACGGCGCTGTTCCTGTCGGCCCCGACCGTGGCCGGGCTGCTGGGCTCGCCCGAAGCGTCGGGCGTGCTGCGGGTGATGTGCCTGTGCGTGGTGCTCGACGGGCTCGCGCAGGTGCCGGCCGGCTTCCTGACCCGGGAGTTCGCCCAGGGCAAGCGGATGGTCATCGACGCGCTGAACTTCGTGCTGAGCACCGCCGTGACGCTGCTGCTGGCCTTCGAGGGCTGGGGTGCGATGGCCTTCGCCTGGGGCGCGGTGGCCGGGAACGTCGCGGCGCTGATCGGCTGCTGCCTGGCGGCGCCCGGGACGCTGCGGTTCGGCTGGAACCCCGAACAGGCGCGGGCGCTGCTGCGGTTCGGGCTGCCGCTGGCCGGGGCCAGCATGCTGGCCCTCGGCGTGGTCAACGTGGACACGATGGTGGTCGGCTCGACCACCGACAAGGTGGCCCTGGGCTTCTACGTGCTCGCGTTCAACATGTCGGGCTGGCCGGTGCGGATCATCTCCGAGGCGGCGCGCCGGGTCTCCTTCGCCGGCTTCTCCCGGCTGGCCGACTCGCCCCAGGCGCTGGCCCAGGGGTTCAGCCGCGCGCTGGGCGTCCTGATCACCGGCACGGTCCCGCTCTGCGTGCTGCTGGGGCTCCTCGCGGGCCCGATCGTCACCCTCGTCTACGGGGACCAGTGGCTGCCCGCCGCCGGGGCGCTGCCCTGGCTGATGGTGCTGGGGCTGACGCGCATCGGCTGCGAGCTGGCGTACGACTGCCTGGTCGCCATCGGGCAGCGGCGCTCGCTGATCATGGTGCAGGGCCTGTGGCTCGTCGCCCTGATCCCGGTCCTGATCGTCGCCGGGCGCACCGGGGGCATCGTCGCGGTCGCCCAGGGCCATGTGCTGGTGGCCGGCGGCCTCGTGGTGCCGGTGTTCCTGTTCGCGCTGCGCCGCGGCGGCATCGGCCTGCGGTCGATCGCCCGCGCCTGTGTCTGGCCGTTCTTCGGCGGCGCCGTCATGGCAGCGGTTATTTTCGGCCTGGAGGGGGTGCTCGGCGACAGCCGGCTCGCGCTCCTCGCCGGCGGCACCGCGGCGCTGGCCGCGTACGTGCTGTGCGTGCTGCCCAGCCGCGACTTCCTGCGGGGCACCACGCCCGGCGGCGGCCGGCACCGCAGGACCGCATGAAGGGGTGAGCCACCTGAAGGAACGATTCGACGACTCCGACCAGCGCGCCTGGAGCGGCACTGTGCGGCGACGAGAGACCACGAGGTGCACCACATGCTCCGCAGAAGGAACCACGTACTGATCTTCTTACTGGCCGGGGTGCTCCTGGCCGGCGTCCTGACCGTCTTCCTGGCGACCCGCTCCAGCAGGGGAGAGCACTCGCTCGCGGACTGCCCGGACAGTGCGCTGACGTGCCCGGGAGGGACACCGCCCCCCGACGACGGCGCCGCGCCCTCGCCCAGCGCCACCACCACCGTGCCCGGCGCCGGCAGCGGCACGCCCGTACCCCTGCCGTCCGCGATACCCACCACCAAGGGCACCGCCCCGGGCACCGGCAAGCCGCGCGCCTCGGGGCCGTGCGCGTCGTTCAGCGCCTGCGGCTTCCCCGACGCCTCCACCACCGGGCCGCGCATCGCCCTCAAACCGCACAACACCGGGGCGCTGAGCATCACCAAGGACGGCACGGTGATCCGCGGCTGGGACATCACCGGTTCGCTCGACATCTACGCCAACAACGTCACCATCATCGACAGCCGCATCACGTCCACCAACTGGTGGGGCGTCAACCTGCGGCCGAAGTACAGCGGGCTGCGGGTGCTGCACTCGATCATCACCGCGGTCCCGGGCAAGGGCCCGGACAACGGCGGCGCGGACTACGGGGTCTCCAACATGGGCGGCAGCTCCGCCGAGGTGGGCTGGTGCGAGATCACCGTGTTCAGCAACTCGCTGTCCATGGGCCAGGGCTACCTGCACGACAACTACGTGCACGACATCGTGCCGTTCATCAACCAGGGCGGCGAGTGGGCCCACACCGACGCCGTGATCAGTGACGGCGCGGGCGCCGAGAAGCTGGTCATCCGGCACAACACGCTGCTCAACGAGGTCCCGGTCGACAAGGGCGGCACCGCCAGCGTGGGGCTGTACGACGACACCGGCGCGGTCCTGCAGACCACCGTGGAGGACAACTGGCTGGCCGGCGGCTCCTACGCGCTGTACGGCGGGGGCCCGGGGGCCAAGGGCATCCAGATCATCAACAACATCTTCTCGTCGCAGTACCACCGCAGCAGCGGCCACTACGGCACGGTCGCGCACTGGAACGCGGGCGGGGCGGGAAACGTGTGGCGCGGGAACCGGATGTCGGACGGCACTCCGGTGAACCCGTAGCCGAGCGCCGGCGCTGCCGGCCGGCAGCGGAACCGAATGGGGGGATGGACATGACCGAAGCCGTACCTGGCGCGGACCCGCTGGCGCCGCCACCCACCGCGGCGGCACCGGCCGCCGCGGTGCCGTCGCAGGCGCTGCCGCCCGGCGCGGCCCGCGCGCGGGCGGACACCCCGGCGACGGGGCGGCTGCCCTCGCTCACCGGGCTGCGCTTCGCCGCGGCGTTCCTGGTGTTCGGCTTCCACCTGCAGGTCGCCCACCTGTTCCCGGCCGGGTCCAGCGGCGACCTGCTGCTGGGCCGGGTGTTCGGGCACGGGGCGATCGGCGTGTCCTTCTTCTTCATCCTCAGCGGCTTCGTGCTGACCTGGTCCGCCCGGCCCGGGGAGCGCGCCCGCCGGACCTGGCGCAAGCGCGCCGCGAAGGTCTACCCCAACCACCTGGTCTCCGCACTGGTGGCGCTGGTCGCGGTGGCCGGGGGAGCGGCGTCCGCGGCCGGCGGCGCCTCCGCGGGCGTCGTCGTGCCGAACCTGCTGCTCGTGCAGTCCTGGAGCAGCGACCCGGACGTCTACTACGGGCTGAACACGGTCTCCTGGTCGCTGTCGTGCGAGGCGTTCTTCTACCTCCTCTTCCCGTGGCTGCTGCGTGGCCTGACCCGGCTCGGCCCGCGGGCGCTGTGGCCGCTGGCGGTCGGGCTGGCGGCGCTGACGTGCTGCCTGCCGCTGGTCACGCTGGGCTGGTCCCAGCCGACCGCGTACTGGTTCCTGTACGTCCTGCCGGCCACCCGGCTGTCGGAGTTCTGCCTGGGCATGGTGCTGGCCCGGATCGTCGCGGCCGGGCAGTGGATCCGCTGCCCGATCTGGGCCGCCGGCCTGCTGCTGGTCGCCGCGTACGTGGCCGTCGGCCATCTGCCGGAGCGGCTGGGCTACGTCGCGGTCACCGTCGTGCCGCTGGCGCTGCTGATCCCGGCGCTCGCCACCGCCGACCTCGCGGGGCGGCGCACCGTGTGGTCGACCCGTCGGGCGGTCTGGCTGGGCGAGGTCTCCTTCGCGTTCTACATGATGCACCAGCTGGTGATCCGCTTCGTGAGCAAGGCGCTGCACGTCCCGGCGACGACCGCCCCCGACTGGGGCGTCGCCGAGGTGGTCGCGGTGCAGCTGGCCATGCTGGCCGGCTCCCTGTGCGCCGCGTGGCTGCTGTGGCGCGTCGTGGAGCGGCCGCTGCACGAACTGCTGCGCGGCGGCTCGGGCCGGCGCCGCGCGCACCCCGCACGTTCCGGTACGACCGCATGAGGAAGGACCCGATGCGCCGCATCGCCCGCGCCCCCTGGGAAGTGCTCAAGTGGGCCTTCGGCTGGCTGGTGCTCTTCGAGACCCGCAACAAGCTCCTGCTGGCGCCCTCGGCGGTGCGGCTGCGCCGCTTCGAGGACGCCGAGACGGCCCGGCTGGCCGCCGTCCTGGGGCAGGCCCCCCAGGCGCCGGTCGCCACCGTCATCGCCACCCATCGGCGCCCGGAGGCGCTGCTGGAGGCCGTCCGCTCGGCGCTGGGGCAGACCGTGCGGGACCACGTCGTCATCGTCGTGGACGACGGCGCGGGGCTGCCGGAGCTGCCGGACGACCCGCGGCTGTTCGCGGTGTCGCTGGCGCGGAACACCGCCACCGCCGGGGTGGTCCGCAACGTCGGGATCCGGCTGACGCGTTCGCGGTACGTCGCCTTCCTCGACGACGACAACCGCTGGGAGCCGGACCACCTGGAGCGGGCGCTGGCGGTGCTGCAGGCGCCGGGAGGGCCCGACGGCGTCTACACGGCGCTGCGCCGGGTGCTGCCCGACGGGACCGAGATGGACGTGCTGTCGGTGCCCTTCGACCGCCGCCGCTCCGCCCGCGCGTCGTTCCTGGACACCAACGCCTTCGTCGCCCGCCGCACCGGCGCCCTGCACTTCAGCCGACTGCGCCGGAGCCCCGAGGTGCTGCCGCGCGAGGACTGGGAGCTCATCCGCCGCTACAGCAGGCGCCACCGGGTGCGCCACGTCCCGCACCCCACCGTCCGCTACCTGGTCAACCCGGCGAGCTTCTACACCGCGTGGGAGGGGTCCGCGCCGCCCGGCCAGGCGGCCGTCTGAGGACCGGGCCTCACGGGCCGGGCGTCGCGCGCAGCGCGGACGGGCGGAGCAGGGCCGCC
>NZ_JBEYJD010000099.1:0-14567 GCF_040636125.1 Streptomyces sp. NPDC006733
CGCATCGACGGCCGCATCGCCCGATCCGCCGCCCACTGCCGTCGCGCACCCGCAGGCAGCTCCGGCACCTTCTTCTCGTCCCACCCCATCGCGCATCTCCGTGATCAAGGTGTTGCGACGACCAGTTGAATCCGCCGAATATCCTAAGATCACAATGAATGACCGAAAATGACCGGTATCTGGAACGACATGCCGCCGAGCCGTACACTGCCTCGACCCGTGCTTCCAACCTCAGCCGTTTACCGCAGCCCCGCACACCCGATCTTGGGCTTGCCCAGCGTCCTCGGACACCCGACCAGCCTAGGACCGATTGGACGGTGACCGGCAGGCAGTTAACCGAGACCCGGCAGAGCACGTTCACCGTCGATGTCGGCGAGGTGCAAGTCCTCAGCTGACCAGGCGGGCCCCTGCGCCCAGGACGACGCGGCGGCCAGCTCAAGGACTGGATCGCACAAGTACAGGCCGACTCGATCCCGCCCCTGCCCACCTTCACGGCAGGCCTGGGCCAAGACCTCGACGCCGTCATCGCCGGCTTGAGCCTGCCCTACATCTCCGGTGCCGTCGAGGGCCACAACAACAAGATCAAGATGCTGAAGCGCCAGATGTTCGGCCGCGCCAACTTCGACCTCCTGCGCAAACGCGTCCTCCACGCCGTATGACGCCGGTCGTCGCGGCGGCCTGGACGGTCACCAGCTCATCTCGGATGGCGATGGTGTCGAAGGACGCCCATGGGGCGGCCCTGTCAGCGCACTGTCTTCTGCGGTGGGAGCTGCCCGGCCTCAGAAGGTTTTGCCGGGGTCGATGGGATCGACCCCGGTGCCGTCATACAGCTCCGGTTGAATGGACAGCACGACGCGGCCCTGGGGAAAGTCGGCGCTGGGGCGAGCAGCGTGGACCGCGTGGGCGATCCGCCAGTCGACACCGTCGGCGATCAGCGCGCCGACCGGGATCGTGGCCGACAGGTCCAGCGACTCGATGTCGAGCCCCGGCAGGGCGCCGATGTGTTCGGCCACCCCGCGGCGCTCGGCTTCGGCGGCCGTCAGGCACAGCGCCGGGACCTGCACGCTCGCGCGGCCCGCCGCGGCGTCGACCACGAACCCGGACAAGGCCGGATAGCCGGCGCCCAGCGCCAAGAGTGCGGTGTGGTCCAGCAGGGCCGGGATCACGCGGCCGTCGCCCGGCTCTCGATAGCAGCCCGCAAACGTGCCGAGGCGGCGAGCGCCTGGTCGTCGACCTTGATCCCCATCCGCGCCGACAGGTACCGGCGGGCCTGCTCCGCCCGCGCCGCCAGCTCCGCCTCGGTCAGCGTGGAAGCCGCCAGCTCCTCGACCAGCTCCCGCATCGTCGTACCTCGCTCCGCCGCGAGACGGTTCAACCGCTCACGGGCGGCCTTGGAGACCTTGATGCTCGTATCGTCCGTCATACGCCGCACTCTACCGCCAGTAGAGCAAGGCTGCGCCCTGGGTGCGGCAGGAGTTCTGGGCGACTGACTCGATCAGGTGGAAACCGGACGGTGACATCGGCGGCTGCGGTGGTCCGCGACGGGTACCTGGGGCCACGCCTAGCCGACGGAGGGCTGCTTCGAGGCGGGAGGGGTCTGGTACAACGTGTCGGTATGGGCCGGAGGGGTCACCTGGCGCACCACCAGGTCGCCTTGGAGGGAGTCGCGCACCGTGCGGCAACCGCCGGTCTCCAGGACGTCGGCGAGCAGGGTCTGCATGCCGAACGTGATGGCTCTCGACAGCTGGTCCGCTGCGTCACCGGACCTTGCCTCATCGCTGGCCCGATCCAGCTCGGGGGGAACCTGCCACCACACGGTCACGCCGGTGCCGAGGTAGGCTTGAATGACCGGATCGGGGTCACGGACCGGAGTAATCACGAGGCCGGGGCCGCCGTCTTGGCTCAGCGGGAGCCCGGCAAGCCGGCAGATGCGCGTCACGCGCTCGACGCACTCGTGCTGGCTGATCTCGGCGCGTAATTCCCTGGATTCCTCGTCCATGCCCATCCACTCGGTCAGCTCCAACAGGCGCGCGCGATCGGCTGGTTCGATCGGCTCAGCCATCATCGTCTCGTTCTGCATGCCAGTCTTGGTCGGTTCCGACCGCACGCGGCTGTCGTCCATTGGTCCACCATGTTTGGTCGTTGACACAGGAGGACCTGCTTCGGTCACCCCCGGCACCCCTACGCGCGTCTCCGACCCTTTGCGCTGAACAGCACGCTGCCACAGTCCTCTGGGCCTGGGCACAGGAATCAGGAAGGTCGTGCTCGAGAGGCCGCTCAGGGCCGGGCGGCGCTTTGGCGGGGGTGGGTCGCCACCTTCGGGAGGGTGTTCGGCTCATGGCTGCCGCGCGCCGCGTCCTCGGGTCGGGGCAGGTTGGCGCGGCTGTGCGGAGTGCGCCGTCGCAGCCCCAGTTTGCGCGTCTTCTTGGCGAAGGAAGCGATGGTGTGGGGGCGGGCGGTCGCGGCCAGGATGGCGGTGATGTGTTCGGCGAAGTGTGGGCCGGGCAGGGGGATCTCGAAGTCGGGGTTCTCGGCATAGCCGTCGGCGAGGGCGTTGGGGACGTACTCCATCACGGCGGTGACGACCTCAGTGCGAGGTCGGCTGGCTGCGTTGAGGAGCCGGCTGAGGGTGCGCAGCACGGTGGGGAGGCTGGTGTCGACGGTGGCGGCCCGCCCGGTGGTTCCGGGAAGGTTGACGGTTTCGGGGGCGGGCTGGATGTCGGCGCGGGTCTGCTGACGCCACCAGTCGGCGGTATGGGTCTCCCCCAGGGCGAGGTGGTGCAGGTACAGGCAGTACGAGGCGGCGTCGTCCTCTGCGCCGGCGGCGTACTGCCACCAGAAGCGGGCACCGTCCTCGGCGTCGGCCAGGTGCAGGATGCAGCCCAGGATCCGGGCGCCGCTGGGTTGCGGGAGATGCTCGGTGAGGAAGCCGCTCAGGGAGACGGCAGCGGTCTGGGTGACCAGCGTCTCGCAGAGGGTCTGCAGGTCGTAGGCGGCGTCGTCTTCGTCTGGGTCGCGGGGGAAGGGGTCCGCCGCTGGCCACACCTGGGGGGCGGCCCCGTCGCCGGGGGCGGAATCGTGTTGGTAGGGGACGACATCGCTGGGGGCGCTGGCCTCCTTCAGCAACAGGGTGCGTTCGAGGAGTTCGTGGATCAAGCTCATGAGGATGTCTCTCCCGGGCGGTCGTGGAGGTCGAGGAGCGCGTCCAAAGTGCGCGCGGCGTGGCGGGAGTCGGAAGACGCTGAGGCATACGGGACGCCCAGGACGGCGGCCGCGGTGGCGACGCTCATGCCGCAGGTGTACTGCAGGATGGTGATGTCCATCTGGTGATCGGGCAGGCGGCTGATGCCGTGGAAGACCTGGAGGGATTCGGCGATCTGCCGCAGGCGGTCGGCAGGGTCGCCGGCTTCCTGCTGGGCGACGGTGGAGAACGCGGCGGCCGCCAGTTCCGGGTGAGCTTGCTCCGCTTTGACGAACACCATTGGTGTGGTGGTCAGGCCGCCGCGGACGGCGAGGCCCCGGCCGGCTACGGCGGCTCACCTCCGCGCGCGGAGAGGACGTGGGCGTGCGCACGGTCAGGAAGTTGTAGATCGGCTTACCTCCGCTCGCGCAGAGAGGACGGTGCCGTTGCCGCCCTGCGCCCCCATCTGCGCGACTCACCTCCGCTCGCGCGGAGCGGACGAGCGAGTTCTGTTCGTAGCAGTTCCCGCCGCGGGTGGGCCTCCGCACGCGCGGAGCGGGCGCGGGTGTGAGGTGGCTGCGCTGCACCCACTTCGGTGGACCTCCGCACGCGTGGAGCAGACGGCGGCTCGTTGTCCGCGCGCTGGATTGGCTTCGGTGGACCTCCGCACGCGCGGAGCGGACGTAACACTCGGAGTCGAAGGTGGCCTGCCCGCCGGTGCACCTCCGCACGCGCGGAGCGGACAACCCCGACGCCTACGCGCACTACCTCGCGGACGGTGCACCTCCGCACGCGCGGAGCGGACGCCCTGGTCTCCGCGAGTCGCCCCCTCAGGGGCGGTGCACCTCCGCACGCGCGGAGCGGACGCCGTGGATTCGATGCGGCGGGTCGAGCACATCGGTGCACCTCCGCCCGCGCGGAGCGGACACCCGCAGGTTCCGCTGCGGCTCCCCCGGGTCCGGTGCACCTCCGCACGCGCGGAGCGGACGTCGACGGAGGTCCGCGAGCTAGGCGACGCGCCGGTGCACCTCCGCACGCGCGGAGCGGACACCGCGTAGCGGGTGCAGTTCGGACAGAACCATGGTGCGCCTCCGCACGCGCGGAGCGGACGACAGCATTTCCCATGTCGGTCGCGCCATGGGCGGTGCACCTCCGCACGCGCGGAGCGGACACCCTCGCGTCGATGGTGTCGCTGACTCGGTGCGGTGCACCTCCGCACGCGCGGAGCGGACGACAGCCGTTTGTAGCCGTTGCGCTTCGTGAGCGGTGCACCTCCGCACGCGCGGAGCGGACGGGCGCAGGTAGCCGGGGCCCTTGATGTAGAACGGTGCACCTCCGCACGCGCGGAGCGGACGCCTGACGCTGCCGGTCCGCCCGGACTGCTGCCGGTGCGCCTCCGCACGCGCGGAGCGGACTTCGGGAACTCCGTCACCGAGGACCCCCTGACCGGTGCACCTCCGCACGCGCGGAGCGGACGGAGAGGCCCGCTTCCCGGTATCCCTGCCGGACGGTGCACCTCCGCACGCGCGGAGCGGACTGCCGCGTCTGGTGGTAGTCGGCGGCCGCTGCCGGTGCACCTCCGCACGCGCGGAGCGGACCGGTGAGTGGGCGACGTGGCCGGGCGGTCGGACGGTGCACCTCCGCACGCGCGGAGCGGACGCGGTGGGGACCAGGCCGCCGACCAGGTCGGCCGGTGCACCTCCGCACGCGCGGAGCGGACCCTTCCTGACCTGCAAAGACCGAACGGCTTTGCTGTTTCTTTATCAAAAAGCAATCGCCGTGCGGCTCGCTGGCCGCGTCTCTCCTTTTCGCTCGAACCGGTCGTCATCCTGGCGTATTTTTCATACCGGTTCGCCATTCACTAACCGACAATAAGTCCCATTTGAGCCCATCTGGATTCTCTGGTCGCGCTCTCCCCTGCAGGCGCCCCGCGAGCGCGCCCACAAGGAGCTTAGTGGCCCCCTCTGACAATCCAGAAGGTACCAAAGGCCCGGGTTGTGAGCTCACGTTTTGTCTGGCTAGAGTCCCTCTTCACATCAACTAACGGTCAGTCAATCAGGCTTTAAACATTAGCCATTGATTGAATCTTTCGACCGGTGAGGGAGTGATTTTGCCTGTTTGGAATGTGGCGGAGCAGCCGTGTCTCGCGGTGTTGTTTCGGCAGGATGCTGACGCGGAGGAACTTGCGCGGCTTGTTCCTGGTGGACGGCCCGGGGCGACGGGTGCGGTGGGGCTGCGTGGGGCGCTGTTGGCGGCGCATCTGATTGCGGATGTGGAGGTGGTGAGCCCGGCGGTGGAGTCGATGGTGCGGCGGTTGTTGGCTGCTCTGGCTGTGCGGGTGGGCGGGTTGGATCTTGTCGAGCGTGATGCGTGGGATGACCGTCTGGATGGCCTCCTAGGTGCTGGGCGGTTCGAGGCGGAGGCGGTACATGCGTACTTCGACGCGTGGGGGCATCGGTTCGATCTTTTCGATCCTCAGCGCCCTTTTCTGCAGGATCCTCGTCTGGCGGCGGAGTGTTCGCGGCAGGCCCCTCCTGCGCGGTTGGTGATGCCACGGGCGTCGGGTGCGAACCAGCCGTGGGTCGATCGAGCCCCTCAGACGGATCCCATCGCCTCTGTCGGGGCGCTGGGCTGGCTGCTGGCATGGCGTGGGTACGGCCCGTCGGGGACTGGTGCGCAGCGGACCCACGGGGCGGTGGATTCCAAGAACATGAAGGCCGCGCCGATGCGGTCGTTGATGTCGTATCACCCGGTGGGCGAGTCGTTGTTCACGTCGTTGGTGTTGTCGTGTCCGCCGCCGTTGGCGGCGCCTGCTGCGGGGGTGGATCTCGCGCCGTGGGAGGCCGACGTGCTGGAGGATCCGTTGGTGCCGGCGCCGGTGTGCGGGCCGGTGTCGTTGTTGTCGGCCCGGACCACGCACCATGTGCTGCTGGCGCCGGATGTGTCTGGTGAGCAGGTGGTGGGGTGCTGGGTGGCGTGGGGTGCGCGGTCGGATCTGCCGGCCGCGCGGGATCCGTTCGTCATTGACCGGGTCAAAGGGGGGCCGGTCAGGGCGAGCTACCGACGGGCGCTGTTGCGGGATTTCGACGGGTTCATCCATGCGAAGGATCCGGCGTCGGCGGGATGGAAGGGTGTGATCCTTCCGGGGTGGCTGGCGGTGTTCGCCGATCTGCCCGCTGAGGTGCTGGCCGGGTTGTCGACGGTGCGGGTGCGGGCGCTGGGTTGTCATCAGGAGAAACAGGACCGGGAGACGCACTGGTACGCGGTCACCACCCCGGCCAGTCTCGCCCCTTACCTGCCGTCTCGTCATCCTGCCCGCGCGGCGCGGGTGGCGGCCACCCGGTTGTCGGCGGAGCTGGCAGCAGCGGGCTTGGCCAAGGCGTTGCGGTCGGCCTGGCGGCAGATGGCTCCCGGGGACAAGGAATGCCCGTGGCCGGACCCCGCCACGTCCGAGTTCTGGGACCGAGCCGAACCCCTGTTCTGGAACGCCATCACCACCGATGACACGCCACCGCCGAGGTTCACGGCGCTGGCGCTGGAGCTCTTCGACTCCCACACCCGCCCGGCCGCCACCACCGCACACGGGCTGCTGCCGATCGCCAAGGCCCGCGCCGCCCTCACCCATCCCCGCAGGAAGAAGGCCGCCTGATGGCCCCCGACACCCCGCCCCCGCCGCCCGCCCATCCCAGCACACTGCCGCACCTCAAACCGTATGAGCACTATCTGCGGACCGTGCGGACAACCTGCTCCACCCCGGCCGGTCGGGCGGCGCTCCGCCAGGGTCTCGCCGAGCAACTGGCCTCTCCCTGGCAGCTGTACATGCACCTGCTGCCCGCCGGTGGATTCCCCGAGGCCGCCGGCTCCTTCCCCGGGGTGCCCGAGACCCGCGCCGCGGAATACCCCTACCTGCTGATCGCCGCCCTGTATGCGGTGCACGACGCACCCAACCCGCGCACCAGCACACAGCGCACGGCGGTGCCGGCGCGACCGGTCGACGGCCGCCGCAACCTGGGCTGGTCCTACGCCCGCGCCGCTGCGATCGGGGCGATGCGACCGGAGACGGCGGCCAGCAACCTGTCCTACGTGGCGCAGTTGGACCTGGACGGCCTGTACCGGGATCTGCCGGCGGCGGTGTCGCTGCTGCGGTCGCAGCAGGTGCCGGTGCAGTGGCCGGTGCTGCTGCGGGATCTGACGCGCTGGCCCCGGTGGGCCGAGGACGTCCGCATCGAATGGGCCCGCGCCTTCTACACCCCCACCACCACCCCCGCTATCGAGGAGATCTCCCAGTGAGCACCCGCACGCTTCGCCGCCGCCTGTACCTCGACATCCACCTGGTGCAGTCCTACCCGTACTCGAACCTGAACCGGGACCGGCAGAACTCTCCGAAGATCGCCACGTATGGCGGGGTGACGCGGGCCCGGACCTCGTCGCAGAACGGCAAGCGGCACGCCCGCGTCGCGGTCGAAAAGGCCCTCGGCATCCGGGCGGTCCGCACCCGCGGCGTCCCCCAGGCCGTCGCCGGCCGCCTGCAGGACCGCGGCTGGAGCACCGACCTGGCGTTGGTGGCGGGGCAGATGCTGATCCTGGCGGCCGGGGTCAAGGGGTTGGGTATCGCGGACACCGACGGCACCAACGCCCTGCTGTTCCTGCCCCACGAGGCGCTGGACGTCCTCGCGGACCTCGCGGACACCCACCGCGAGGCCATCACCCGCGAGGCGGCGGCCTTTGCCGCGAAGGAGGCGAAGGCCGTGAAGAAGTCTGCGCGCAAGCCCGCCGCCGAGCAGGACCTCGTACCGGAGGCCGACGCCGAGGACGCGGCGCTGGGCGAAGGCAGTCCGCTGGCTAAGCACGCAGCGGATGCCGTGCCGAAGAAGGAGGTGCTGGCCGTGCTGCAGAGCCGCAACGCCTCGGTCGCCGCGTTCGGGAGGATGCTCGCCAACGAGGGGGACTCCACTGTCGCCGGCGCCGTCCAGATGGCCCACAGCCTGAGCACCCACGCCACCACCACCCAGACCGACTTCTTCTCCGCCGTCGACGACCTGCAAGAAGACGCCGGCGTCGAGAGCGGGGCCGGGCACATGGGCGACAACCGTTACACGTCGGCCACGTTCTACAAGTACGCCTCGCTGAACGTGTCCGAACTGCAGGACACCCTCGACGGCGACCTCGACACCGCCCGGGAGGTGACCTCCGCGTTCCTGCGCGCCTTCGTCACCGCGGTGCTGCCCGCCAAGTCCTCGGGCACCGCCCCGTTCACCGTGCCGCACCTGGTCTACGTCACCGTGCGCACCGACCGCCCGGTCAGCCTGGTCGGCGCCTACGAGACGGCCATCCCCACCAGCACCGATGGCTATCTGCCCGCTTCCCTGCGGGCTCTGGACGCGCACGCCGCCGCCCACCACCGCTTCCTGGGCACCGACGGGCGCGCCGACCACTTCTACAGCGGCCTGACCGACACCGAACTGCCCGCGCTGGGCGACCGGGTGGACAGCCTGGACGCCGTAGTCACCCGGGTACTGGACACCCTGGCCAAGGAGCAGGCGTGAGCGGAATGCTGCTGCACCTGTCCGGGCCGCTGCAGTCCTGGGGCGGCCCGGCCGAGTTCACCGTGCGCACCACCCACCGGTGGCCCACCCGCTCCGGTCTGACCGGTCTGCTCGCCTGCGCCCTGGGCCGCCCCCGCAACGCGGCCAACACCGACCTGGCCCAGCTGCGCTACACCGTCCGGGTCGACCGGCCCGGCCGGCGCGAGGCGGACTTCCACACCATCGGCGGCGGCTACCCGCGCCACCGCACCCCGCCCACCGCCGACGGCACGTTCAAGAAGCTGGGCGAGGGCACCATCCTCACCGAGCGCTGGTACCTGGCCGACGCCGCGTTCACCGTCGCCGTCACCGGGCCCACCACCACCCTCACCACCTGCGCCGACGCCCTGGCCCACCCCGTGTTCGCCCTGTACCTGGGCCGGCGCTCCTGCCCACCGGACACCCCCGTACTGCTGTTCGGCGACGTGCCCGACCCGGTCGCGGAACTCGACCGGCTCCCGGTGCACCGGACGCCCACCCGCCACGGCCCCCGCCCCCCGTGCACGTTCGTGTACGACACCCCGCCCGAGCCCGACGCCCCGTCCGATACGGAGATCCACGACATCCCCACCGGCCACCGCACCTTCAGCCGCCGCCCGGTCTGGGAGCGGCAGCGCGTGCTGCCCGACGCCCCGGACGCCGGACGCGGCACCCGATGGATCAACGCCCTCACCGCCCACCGAGAGGTCACCCCCCGATGACCACCGCCCCAGCCGCCCCCGCCACCGTGCACCTCGCGCAGTTGCGCCTGCAGACCACCCGCCGGCACACCGCCGTCTACGCCGACCTGACCGACGCCACGAAACTCCACCACCGCATCCAGTCCCTGTTCCCCGACGCCCTCGGCCCCGCCCCCCGCGCCGCCACGAACACCCTCTACCGACTGGAACGCGACCGCGACGGCGCCACCTTACTGATCCAGTCGACGCTGCCCATCAACCGCAACGCCCTGCCTGACGGGTACACCGACGGCGACATCCACTACCGCGACCTGACCCCCCTGCTCGCCTGGATCACCACCGGCCGCGTCGTCCGCTACCGGATCGACGCCAACCCCATCAAAAGCATCCACGTCCCCGGGCAGCGCGGAACCAGGGTCCCCCTTGCCGGTGAGGACGCCGTCGCCTGGTGGCACACCCGCGCCGCCACAGCGGGACTCGACATCGCCTCCGCCCTGGACATCCCGCAACCTCCGATCGATGGCGACCGCGGCCAGGACGGCCACGGCAAACCGAACAAACGCCTGCGGCTGCGCGCCATCCGCTTCGAAGGCGTCGCCACCGTCACCGACCCCGACGCCCTGCGCACCGCCATCACCACCGGCATCGGCCAAGGCCGCGCCTACGGCCTCGGACTGCTGTCGATCGCCCCCCACCGCCCCTAACCCACAACCCACAGCACCGTCACCGCCCCGGTCGTCCTGCCCGGGGCGGACCCACACCTCCAGGAGCGCACCGTCGTGGCCGCACCGTTCGACCCCCCGCTGGGCCCGGCGTTGTGGGCCAAGGCCCGGGGACTGGACCACCCCTACCCGGCCGGGTGCCACAGCCTCGACGCCGGCGTCATGGCGGGCGCCGTGTGGGACCACTACCTCACCGCACGCCAGCGCCACACCATCGCCTCCGGCTGGGGCCTGCCGCAACGGGCCGCCCGCCGACTGGTGATGTTCCTGGCCGCCCTCCACGACCTCGGAAAGATCACCCCGGGATTCCAGGCCTGCGCCCCGGCCGCGGACCAGGTCACCGGGCAGCCCGGCTACCCGCCCGCCGACCCTGCGGCCGGCCGGCTGAGCCATCAGCGGGCCGTGCACCTGGCCCTGCCCGAACTCCTGCACCGCCGCTACGGCCTGTCCCTGACCGGGCGCCCGACGAAAGCGGTCGCGCACCAACTCGGCCAGATCCTCAGCGGCCACCACGGCACCTACGGCACCGCCCTGTCCCACCAGGGTAACGAACTGACCTGCCCGCTGACCGCCGTCCCGGCCCTAGGCGACGACGCCTGGGACCGCGACCGCGAAGCGCTCCTCGCCCTGGCCGAGGCCACCTTCGGCACCCCCGCCTTCCCCAACCAGGTCGCGCCGGCCCCGGCCGCCGTCATCACCACCGGACTGATCACCCTCGCGGACTGGCTCGTCTCCCAACTCGACTGGGTACGCGCCCGCCAACGCTCCTGGGACACCGACGGCACCCACACCTGGACCGCCCACGTCCACCGCGCCCGCCGCGCCGCCCGCCAAGCACTCCGCGACGCCCAACTCGTCACCCCCCACTGGCGAACCCTGACCAGCTTCGAAGGCATGTTCCCGCACCTGAGCGCCTATCCCCCGCACCCCCTGCAGACCTCCCTGGCTGAGCACCTGCCTGGGCTGGTCCGCGGCCCGGGACTGCTCCTGATCACCGCACCGCCCGGCGAGGGCAAGACGGAGGCGGCACTGTTCAGCGAGCGCCTCATGGGGCCGGCCGCCGGCACCAACGGGCTGGCGTTCCTGCTCCCCACCATGGCGACCACCGACGCGATGTGGCAGCGCGTCCGCGACCACACCCGCACCAACTGCCACACCCCACCCCCCGTCACCCTGCTCCACTCCCTGGCATGGCTCGACGCCGCCTACACCCCCGACGACCTCCACACCACCACCTGCGACCCCGACACCGTCGCCGAATGGCTCCGCGGCCGCTACCGCGGCCTCCTGGCCGGCATCGCCGTCGGCACCTGGGACCAAGCAGCCCTCGCCGCCCTCCCCCACCGCCACCTCGCCATGCGCTGGCTGGGCCTATCCGGCAAAACCGTCATCATCGACGAAGTCCACGCCTACGACGCCCACGGCCACGCCCTCACCCTGCGCCTCCTGCAATGGCTCGGCGCCCTCGGCGCCCCCGTCATCCTGCTCTCCGCCACCGTCACCGGAACCACCGCCGCCGCCCTCGTCCACGCCTACCGCACCGGCGCCGGCCATACCAACACCCCACCCCTGACCCCCAACTACCCCGGCTGGACCCACATCGACCACACCACCGGAACCATCACCACCTCCCCACCGCTGCACTCCAACCGCGCCCATTCCCTCACCATCGAAAGCCACCCCGTCACCCACACCCACCACCCCAACCAACCCGCAGGCCGCCCGCACACCATCCTCAACCTCCTGACCCCCCTCGCCACCACCCACACCGGCTGCGCACTGATCGTCTGCAACACCGTCGCCGACGCCCAAACCACCCACGACCTCCTGGCAGCCGCCTGGCAGCATCAGGACGCCAGCCCGCTGGTGCGGATCCTGCACGCCCGCATGCCCGCCCGCCAACGCCAAGCCATCACCCGCCGCCTCCAACGCTGGACCGGCCCCCGCGGACAACGCCCCACCCGACCCTTCGTCGTCATCGCCACCCAAGTCGCCGAACAATCCCTCGACGTCGACTTCGACCTCGTCATCAGCGACCTCGCACCCCTCGCCCTGCTCCTGCAACGCGCCGGCCGCGGCCACCGCCACCCCCGCACCGACCGCCCCACCTGGGCCCCCACCGGCCAACCACGCCTCGCCGTCCTCATCCCGACCGGCACCCTGCCCCCCAAACACTGGGGCGAGGTCTACTCCGCCTCACTGCTGCGCCGCACCCGCGACCTTCTCCACACCCTCGCCGCCACACCCCTGCAGGTACCCCACGACGTTCAACGCTGCGTCGACGACGTCTACGGCCCGGAATTCGCCGGAACCGACGACATGGCCCGCATCGCCGACGACATGGCCCGCGCCTCCATCGCCGACCTCACTGCTATTCCCCCACCCGCCACCACCCGCGACCTGCACCCCCTGACCAATACCGACCAACACCCCGACCTCATCGCCACCCGTCTCGGCGCCGACGGCATCCGCATCCTCCCCACCTACATGACCTCAGACGGCCACCACTGGCTCCACCCCACCCACCACACCCCCCAAACCGCCCTTCCTCACCACATCGCCCCCGACGACGTGTCCACCATCCGCCGCCTCATGAACGCCACGATCCCCATCAACAGCCAATGGCTCCAAGGCCGCACCCCCAACACCAACCCACCCACCACCTGGACCAAAGTCCCAGCCCTCCGCGACGTGATCCTGCTTCCCCACACCACTACCGACGACCACATCGCCCCATATCACGCAGGAAAACGCACCATCCACCTCGACCCCGAGAACGGCCTCATGCGCCACTAGCAAGGCCCGCCACCCCAGGCACCAAGCCATCGCACCTTGACAAAGGAATCGCAAAGCCTGATCAACGCCGCAGGTCAAAAAGACCGCTCCGCGCACGTGGAGGTACACCGCGGTCGGCCAGCGCCTGGAGATTGGGCAGCTCGACCGCTCCGCGCACGTGAAGGTACACCGGGGTTGACGGTGCCGCAGTCGACGCCGACGCAGACCGCTTTGCGCGCGGAGGTCCACCGGTGCCGCCGTATGACAAGCCATACCTGCACCGTCCGCTCCGCGCACGCGGAGGTCCACCGGGAGTACCGGCCGCGAAGCCCGCGCCTTGATAAAGTAATCGCAAAGCCCGCCCGATACCGCAGGTCAAAAAGGGTGTCCGCTCCGCGCACGCGGAGGTCCACCGCCCTGCTCCGACAACAACGGCCACCTCTACAAGTCCGCTCCGCGCACGCGGAGGTCCACCGCGCTGGACCGCCTACCCGGTCCTCGGCGGGCCGTCCGCTCCGCGCACGCGGAGGTCCACCGGTGACGCCGAGCCCATCGGGTACGTCCTCGCCGTCCGCTCCGCGCACGCGGAGGTCCACCGACATCGCTGCGCATGCTCGGCTTCTTCGGCTTGTCCGCTCCGCGCACGCGGAGGTCCACCGGTCTTCGCCGTCTGGTTGTGGCGGTTGGTGTCGTCCGCTCCGCGCACGCGGAGGTCCACCGAAGGGAACGGCCAAGCGCGGCGGCGCGGCGGTGTCCGCTCCGCGCACGCGGAGGTCCACCGGCGGCCGGTCCCCTGCTGGTCACCCTGGCGTCGTCCGCTCCGCGCACGCGGAGGTCCACCGAAGCCGCAGGGCATGCGCCTGGAGTTCGGCTTGTTCGCTCCGCGCATGCGGAGGTCCACCGATGTGCCCGAGCACGAGGGCGGGGACGCACGAGTTCGCTCCGCGCATGCGGAGGTCCACCGGGAGTACCGGCCGCGAATCCTCAGACGTTGTGGTCCGCTCCGCGCATGCGGAGGCCCACCGCAGGCGACGGGGCAGGCAGCGCTCGCCAACCAGTCCGCTTCGCGCGCACGCGGAGGTACGCCGGACTTCCTGAAGTTCGGTGCGGTCAAATTGACGTCCGCTCTGCACACGCAGAAGTACACCGATCGCAGAGTTCTGCGCCTGCGCGGCCAGCTCGTCCGCACCGCGCACGCGGAGGTCCACCAGGCGTTGACTATTTCGACAAGGCCGCGCTCGAGTCCGCTCCGCACACGCGGAGGTCCACCGGGCCTCAAGCCCCCGATCAACTTGGCCATCGGGTCCGCTCCGCGCACGCGGAGGTCCACCGAGGTCCAGCAAGGCCACCACGGTGGCGGTCAAGTCCGCTCCGCGCGCGGAGTCCACCGATGTCCATGTTCCTCGACACGCCGCGCGTCCAGTCCGCTCCGCGCACGCGGGGGTCCACCGTGCTCGACGTAGATGTGGTCCTCGGCGTTGTAGTCCGCTCCGCGCACGCGGAGGTTCACCCGTGACCGGCCTGGCCATTGAACCGTTCCGGGTTCGGTAGAGACTTCAGATTGTGGCTGTGACCTGGGGTTTCGTGGCTGCTCGGTAGTGGTTGGCTTCGTATTCGGCGGGCG
>NZ_JBEYJD010000100.1:0-14567 GCF_040636125.1 Streptomyces sp. NPDC006733
CGCGGAATGGCGCGGTAGGCCTCGACGTGGGCGCGCAGGGTGGGGGACTGGTCGGCCAGGGACTGGAAGTCCTGCCGGGACAGCGCCAGCACCGTAGTGGTGGTCGCCGCGCGGGCGGTGAACTCCCAGGAGCTGTCGGCATCCAGCAGCCCCTGCTCGCCGAAGTGCGCCCCGTCCCCGAACACCCCCAGACGGTTCTGCTCACCGAACTCACCCTCGGCGAGCTGCTCGACCTTGCCGTGGGCGAGCAGGAACAGCGTGTCGACGGGGTGGCCGGCTTCCGCGAGCACCTCGCCGGGGGCGAACTCGCGCTGGGTGAAGCGGTCGGCGAGCGCGGTCAGCACGGCCTCGTCGCCATAGGAGCGCAACAGGGCCAACTCGCCCAGCTCGGCGGGGATGACGCGGACCTGGGAGCCGGTCTTGACGAAGGTGACCTTGCCGTCGCCGGCGGTGTAGGTCAGCCGGCGGTTGACCCGGTAGGTGCCCGCGGTGACCTCGACCCAGGGCAGCATGCGCAGCAGCCACCGCGAGGAGATCCCCGCCATCTGCGGCGCGGACTTGGTCGTGGTCGCCAGATTCCGGGCGGCAGCCGTATCCAGGCTCGTGTGCGACGGGCCGCCTGACGGGCTCGCCGCCGACGCGGGCGCGGATTCCGGGCGTGCTTCGATGGACATACTGAATCCTTTGCCATGGCATTCGTAAGGGTCCGCGGATGACGTTTCTCCCACGGAATCCGACGTCGTTTCTCGAAAAGACCAAAAAGGCTGCGACGTGCTCGCGGGATCGTGTAGGGACGCGCTCTTCGGGTCGGCCGGACGTTTCCGGCGCGAACGGTGAAGTGCCCCGCGTCCGGGTCCAACACCCGTGCCCGCAGGGCCGTTTCGTCGGTTGAAGTATCGCCGACCGACCACGATCGCGCTATCACTCGATCGAATGAGTATCAAAGGCAACTCATACGGAAATGCTTCCCTGCGGACGCCGCACCCACCGGCCGCGTCCGCCAATTCACCGACACCGTGACCGACTTCGAAGGATTCCCGATGGGACGCGTGAACGGAATCGAACACCCGCCCAGTATTCGACGGGAGAGCCATGCCACGATCACCCCCGACCGGGGACAGCCGCCGGCCGAGGCCCTGGGACGGATCCTGGCCGGACCGGCCGGACTGGGCAGCGCCGCCCTCCGCTTCACCCCCCCGCCCCCGGCCCAACTCCCGGACCACCCCCCGGGCCGCGCGACCCCGGCACCCTCCCGCATCGAGGGCCTGTACTGCCCGCCCGCGGTGCGCGACGACCGGGCGCTGGCCGACCTGATCAACGCGCAACTGCTGGAATGGGCCGACGGCGTGGGGTTGTTCCGCTCGCCGGACCTGCGCGCGGGCCTGCTGTCCTTCGACCCGGGCCGCTCCGTCGTGCTGTGCCACCCCGACGCGCCCAGCACCGAGCACCTCCTGACCGCCGCCAAACTCCTGACCGGGGAGAACGCGGTGGACGACTACTTCTGCGAACCCGAACTCGGCGGCACACCCGAAGGGCTCGGCGCCCGCCTGGCCGTCGCCCAGTCCGCGATCGACCCCAGCCACATGCCCGCCCCCTACGACGCCCACTGGCGCGCGGCGCTGGCCGACCACCCGGCGCTGCGCTCCATGCACGCGGCCATGGAGTCGCTGACCGCCCTCGCCACCCCCGCGCAGGCCCACCGCTTCCGCCACGAGGTCGCCAGCCTGTACCTGGGCTACGAGGCCGAAGCCGCGTGCGTGCAGGAGGAGCGCACCCCGCCGGTGTGGGAGTACCTGGTGCAGCGGCAGCTCAACTCCTTCCGCCCGTGCCTGGCGATCACGGACGCGATCGGCGGCTACGAACTGCCGGCCGAACTGTTCGCGCTGCCGGCCGTGCAGCGCGCGACCGCGCTGGCCTCCACCGCCTCCACGGTCCTCAACGACCTGTACTCGCTGCGCAAGGAGCAGGCCTCCGGGCGGTTCCACTACAGCCTGCCCACCGTCATCGCGGCGGAGGAGGAGTGCGGCATCGACGAGGCCTTCACCCAGGCCATCGAGGTCCACAACGAGCTGGTGCGCGCGTTCGACACCGAGGCCGCCGTCCTGAGCGGCCACCCCCTCACCGCCCGGTACGCGACCGGCCTGGCGAACTGGATGGGCGGCAACCACGAGTGGCACGCCGGCCACGTCGGCGGCCGCTACGCCACCGCGCCGTGAGCGCGCCCGCCCGCCCCGCCACGGCCTGACGTCCTTCCGGCCGGACCCCTTTCCGACCTGACGGCCTTTCGACCTTCCGACGCTCTGACCTGACGATCCAAGGAGTACGCACACCCATGACCCTCGACCACATCGCCGCCCCGACGCAGCTGCTGCACACCAGCCCGTACCAGCGCTCCGTCGCCGCGTACTGGAACGCGGAGAAGAACCCGGTCAACCTGCGCCTGGGCGACGTGGACGGCATCTACCACCACCACTACGGCATCGGTGACGTGGACTGGTCGGTGCTCGACGCGCCGGAGGACAGCCGGGAGCACCAGGTCACCAAGGAGCTGCACCGGCTGGAGTGCAACCAGACGGAGCTGTTGCTCGACCAGTTCGGCGCGATCGCGCCGGAGGACCGGCTGCTGGACGCCGGATCGGGTCGCGGCGGGGGCAGCATCGTGGCCAACCAGCGGTTCGGGTGCGCGGTGGACGGGGTGTCGATCTCGCAGTCGCAGGTCGACTTCGCCAACGACCAGGCCGTCAAGCGCGGGGTGGACGACAAGGTCCGGTTCCACCTCAAGAACATGCTCAGCACCGGGTTCGAGACGGGCAGCTTCCGCGGGATCTGGAACAACGAGAGCACCATGTACGTCGACCTGGGGCTGCTGTTCGCGGAGCACTCGCGCCTGCTGGCCCGCGGCGGACGCTATGTGACCATCACCGGCTGCTACAACGACACCTACGGGCTGCCCTCGCGGGCGGTGAGTCAGATCAACGCGCACTACATCTGCGACATCCACCCCCGCAGTACCTACTTCAAGGAGATGGCGGCCAACCGCCTGGTGCCGATCAGCGTGGTGGACCTCACCGCGGCGACGATCCCGTACTGGGAGCTGCGCGCCAAGTCGTCGCTGGTCACCGGTATCGAGGACCCGTTCCTGACCGCGTACAAGGACGGCAGTTTCCAGTACCTGCTCATCGCGGCCGACCGCGTCTGAGCTCCTCGGCCGCACCGCCGGCCGCACCATCGGGCGCACCATCGGTCAGCCGGGCCGGACCTCGGTCCGGTCGGGGCCGGGGGTGCGGCCGGTGGCGGCCAGCAGCGCGAGCACGGCCAGTGCCGCCAGCAGGACGAGCACCAGCAGCAGGACGGTCGGCACCGTCGGGTGGTTCCACAGGGCGAAGACCAGCGTGAGGACCAGCAGCACGCCGGTGGTGAGCCACCGCCGGTGGCGCGCCGTCCACTCGCCCGCGCGGCCGGTGCGCACCCCGTGGGCGCCGGCCCAGCGCGCGGCGGCGTCGGCGGTGCGCTCGGCCCTGCCGCGCACCGCCCGCGGCAGCCGCCCGTCGCCCGACAGGTACGCGCCGAGCGCGACGACCACGCCGAGCACCAGCGCGGTGCGCAGGGCGGCCTTCAGGAAGTGCAGCAGGGTGTCGAAGACCGCCGCGGCCGCCGGGCGGGACACCTGCGCGGGCAGGTGGTCGAGGTAGTAGTGGCGGGCCACGACGAAGGCGAGGGAGAACAGCAGGCACAGCCCGGCGGATCCGAGCATGACGGCCATCAGCGCGCGCCGCCGCCGGCGGGCCAGCAGCACCCCGGCCGTGCCGAGCAGCGCGGTCAGCGCCGGCAGCCAGTTGCCGACGACGTCCAGCAGGTGCGCCGCGCCGCGGGCCTTGGCCAGCTGGTCGGAGTGCAGCAGTACCAGTTGCTTGTCGACGGTGGGGATCTGCGCCGCCGGGGCGACCCCCGCGTCCACGAGCTGCTGCGCGACCGCGTCCACCGCGGCGCCCACGTCGAGGGTCACGGTGCCGTCGGCCACGCCGACCGCCCCGCGGCCCTGCCCGGTCAGCGCGTGCACGAGCGAGGCGTGGGCGAGCCGGTTGGTGTCCGTCCACACGCGCGCGAACCGGTCGCTGCGCACGAACGCGCCGGCCGCCTTCTCCACGACCTCCCGGGCGGCGTCGTCGATCCGCGGGCCCAGCGCCTTGAAGGCCGTGCCCACGCGCGGCGGCAGGCCCTGGGACTGCAGCCACGCGGCGAGGTCCGAGGCGACCTGGTCGCCGTCGACCTGGACCGCCACGGCCTCGCCGATCCGCCGCACCGCGGCGTCCTGGACCGCCGGGTCCTGCGCGAGCGGGCGGACGGTGGCGACGTACCGGTCGGTGTCCAGCGCGATGTCGTGCACCCACACGGCGAGCAGCGAGACCGGCACGAGCACGCAGGTCAGGACGAGCAGCACGATCGAGGCGGCGCGCCGTGCGATCCGCCCGCCGCGCGAGCGTCCCGCCCGCCCGGCGGCAGGCGGGACCCCGGCGGGGGCGGGGGTCGCGGGCGGGGTGCTCATAGCGCTCCAGGAAGAAGGCGCGGCCGGGCGCCGCTGCTTCCCATTGACCGCCCCGGGCGGCGTCCGCGCACCCGGGGCTAGGCCTCCCGGGCGAGCCGGGGGTGCGACAGGCCGGTGGGCGGGGCCCGCCGCGGGGCGGTCCTTCGCGGTCAGCGGCGCCCGGCGTGACACGCTGGGCCCGGCGTTCCCGCCAGCCCCTGTGAGGAGAGGTGCGCACGTGCCGCAGAACGAGCCACGGCCGGCCGCGGACGTCCCCACGGCGCTGAGCGAGGAGCGCCGGCTCCGCAAGGAGCTGGGCTTCTGGAGCCTGGCGGCGATCGGGTTCTCCAACATCCTCGGCTCCGGCTGGCTGTTCGCGGCGATGTTCGCCGCCCAGACCGCCGGCCCGGCCTCGCTGCTGTCCTGGGTCGCGGCCGGTGTGCTGTGCGGCCTGGTGGCGCTGGTGATGGTGGAGCTGGGGGCCACCCGCCCCGAGGGCGGCGGCACAGTGCGCTGGCCGCTGTACGCCAGCGGGCGGCTGGTGGGCACCGTCGTGGGCTGGTCGGTGCTGCTGTCGGTCGGCGGCACCGCGGCGGAGATCAGCGCGATCATGCAGTACGCGGCGCACTACCTGCCGGGCCTGTACGACGACGGGCGGCTGACCGCGTCGGGCCTGGCCGTGGCCACCGGACTGAGCGTGTTGCTGACCGCCCTGAACTGGTTCGCGGTCCGCACCTTCGCGCGGCTGAACAACCTGGTGTCGCTCTTCAAGGTGGTCGTGCCGATCCTGACCGTGGTGGCCCTGTTCCTGTCCGGCACGCACTCCGGGCGCCTGACCGACCACGGCGGCTTCGCCCCGTACGGGTACGCGGCCTGCCTGACCGCACTCGCCAGCGGCGGCATCGTCTACTCCGTCAACGGGTTCCAGGCGCCGCTCGACTTCTCCGGCGAGGCCCGCAACCCCCGCCGCAACGTGCCGGGCGCGGTGCTCACCGGCATCGCACTGGCCCTGCTGGTCTACCTGGGGCTGCAGCTGGCGTTCCTGTACACGGTGCCGGACTCGCTGCTGGGCGACGGCTGGCACGGCGTCACCTTCGACTCGCCGTTCGGGCAGCTGGCCCTGGTGCTCAACCTGCACTGGCTGGCCACCCTGCTCTACGCCGACGCGGTGGTCTCGCCGGGCGGCTCGGCCTACGTGGGGGTCGCGATCGACGCCCGGCACACCTACGCCCTGGCCAAGAACACCCTGCTGCCGCGCTTCTTCATGCGGATCGACCCCCGCTCCGGGATGGCCCACCGCGCGCTGCTGCTCAACCTCGTCGTCATCGTCCTGTTCATGCTGCCGTTCGGCGGCTGGCAGGACATCGTCAGCGTGATGGGCGACATGTACCTGCTCATCTACGCGGCGTCCGCGGTCGCCGTCGCGGTGTTCCGGGCGCAGGACCGGGAGCGGGGGGTGGCCCGCACGGACGGCCAGGTGCCCGGCGTGCGCTGGATCGCGCCGGTCAGCTTCGTGGTGGCCGCCGAGTTCGTCTACTGGTCGGGCTGGCACGACCTGCGGCTGGCCCTGCCGCTAGTGCTCGCCGGGGTGCCGCTGTTCCTGCTGCTGCGGCGGGATGCCGGCGGGCTGCCGATGCGGGCGGAGCTGCGGCACGGCGCGTGGCTGGTCTGCCATCTGGCCGCGCTGACCGTGCTGTCCTGGCTGGGCACCTTCGGCGGCTCGGGCCGGCTGCCCGCCCCCTACGACACGGTGGTGGTCGGCGTCGTCTCGCTGGCGGTCTTCGCCTGGGCCGTCCGCTCCGGGACCGCGCACCTGCGCGCCGGCTCCGCCCCGCCGGTCCCGGCCGCGTAGGCGCTCACCGCACCGGCAGCAGCGGCAGGGTGCTCAGCTGCCCCGGCGGCGGCAGCGGCGGGAAGGTGAACGTGGGACCGGGCAGCGGTGCGGGCGACCCGCCGACGGGCCAGAGGTCCTGCGCGGTGGGCGGCGGGGAGTACGGCGGCGGGTCGGCGCGGGGCGGGTGGATGACGGTGTGCACGACGATGCTCGCGGCCAGCACCAGGGACATCCCGATCAGGTTGACCTTGAGCAGGAAGCGCAGCAGCGCCTTGTTGAGCGCGGGCGGTTTCGCCGCCATCGTGGTGCCGTCCTGCGCGGCGGGCACGTCCTCCGCGGGCCCGGCGTCCCGCAGGGCCCGGGCCAGCCCGGGCAGGTCGCGCAGCAGACCGGCGGCGGGAGCGTCCGCGTCCCCGGGTGCGGGTGTCCGGTGGTCGCCGTCCGGATCGCCGCCGGGGTGCAGGGCCGCCAGCCGGACCGCCAGCGGCGGATGGCTGCCGAGCCCGTCGTCGGCGACGGCCGGCGGCGCCAGGGCGTGCACGGTCCGCAGGGCGCGGGCGAAGGTGCGCGCCCGGCGATCCGGGCCGCCGCCGTGTCCGCCTCCAGCTCCTGGCGGCGCCGGACGGCCAGGGTCCGGCGCAGGTACACCCCGTTGTAGGCCCGGGTGACCTTCAGGAGCACGCGCACCACCGGTTTGACGCTGGTCTGGTCGTTCGCCAGGAACTCCAGGTAGCGCACGGTGCGTTCGAGCCGGACGCTGCCGCGGTGGCTGACCGCCGCCAGCCGGGTGTGCCGGCCCGCGTAGTGCCCCAGCTCGTGGCAGAGCACCGCGCCCAGTTCGTCCCGGCTGAGCTCCAGCAGCAGGGGCAGGCCCAGGTCCAGGGTGCGGGGGCCGCCGACCAGGCCCAGCAGCCGGCTGCGCTCGCCGGCGCAGGCGTTGGCGGCGCCGGTCAGCCGCAGCGTCGTGGGCGCCGCGGTGTCCAGCTCGGCGGCGAGCCGCAGGGTCAGGGCCCACAGCTCGGGCTGCTCCTCGGGGGTCAGCTCGATCCGGGGCCCTTCGGGCACGGCGGCGGACGCCCCGGCGAGCAGCCCGTAGGCCAGGGTGGACACGGGCACCACGGTGACGGTGCCGAGCAGGGCGAGCTGCCAGGACTCGGTGGTCAGGACGGCGATGAGCAGCAGGAGCTGTACGGCCAGCAGGGCGGCGGCGAGCAGGTGGACCCCGGCCAGCAGGACGCAGCCGAGCAGGGCGCGCCCGGTGGCCGAGCGGACCCGCGCGCGCCCGGTGGCCGAAGGGGCCCGCACACGCCCCGGGGCCGAGCGGGCCTTCACGCGCCCGGTCCCGTGGGCCCGGCGCCCTCGCCGTGCCGTGCGGCCAGGTCCGCCCGGGCCCGCCGCGGCGCCTGGTCGTCGTCCGCGAAGGCCGCGCACAGCCAGGCTTCGGTGGCGCTCAGGGCCGCGGCGAGCCGGTCCCCGGGCGCCGGTCCGCCGGTGCCCAGCAGCGGCACCTCGCCCAGCGGGTCGGTGGTCGGGTCGAGGCCGAGCATCCGCCGCAGGTTGGCGCGCCCCTTGCGGAGGTTGCCCCGCGCCGTGGAGGCCGTGATGTCCAGGTCGGCGGCGATCTCGTCGTGCGTCATCGCGTACAGGCCGAACATGACCAGCACCATCCGCTGCCGCGGCGGCAGCCCGGCCATCGCGGTCAGCACCCGCCGGGCCTGCGCCGTCTCATCGGGTGCCGCCTGGCGGGGGAGCGGCACGTCCAGGGCGGCGCGCCTGGCCCGCAGCCGCAGGCGCAGCGCGCGCCAGAGTTTTCTGCGCATCACCAGACCCACCCACGCGTCGGGTTGCTCGTAGCCGCTGATCCGGCCCCAGTTCTCCAGCGCCGCCAGGAAGGCCTCCTGGACGGCGTCCTCCGCGTCCTGGCGGTTGCCGCACAGCATGACCGCCCGGGCCAGCAGGGCCGGCCGGTGGGCGGTGAAGAACGTGTCGAAGTCGGCGGGCTCGCGCTCCTCGCCCGCCGCTGCGTCGCCACCTTCGGGTGCGGGTTCCCGCGCCCCGGCGCGCACCCCGCCGGTTCCGCCGTTCATGACGCCTCCCCCTCCCGGCCGCCCGAGGCGGCCGGGCCCTCGCCCCGCACGGTCAGCACGCCCCCGTCCGGGCGGCGGTCCTCCACCCGGACCGCGTGGCCCGCCAGGCGCAGCGCGCCGAGCACGAGGCGGGCCCGTTCGCGTTCACGGCTGACCTCGCGCCGCCAGGACACCACCTGGCAGGTGACTTTGACCGTAGCGGCCAGTACCGCCAGCGTTACCGATTCCCACATACGCGACCACATCCCTCGCCGACCCCGTAACGTCGGCAGGTCCCCTGCCGACTGCAACACCGCTCAACACCCGCGGACGGCGCCCGCGTTTACCCGCCGGGCGGACTTTCTTTCGCGGGACGCTGCCGGGGTGCGACGGGTGTGCTGCCAGGAGCAGGAGCAGGGGCCGGTGCTTTGGGTCGGGGACGGGGCGGGCGCGGCGGTCAGCGCGCGTCGGCCGCCGCGTGGACGCGGGCGCCGCCGACGTAGGTCAGTGCCACGGTGGTGGAGCCGATCTCCTCGGCGGGCCCCGCGAAGGGATCGCGGTCCAGGACCGCGAGGTCGGCCAGGGCGCCGACCCGGATGGTGCCCGTGTCGTCCTGGTGGTTCACATGGGCCGAGCCCGCCGTGTACGCCGCCAGCGCGGTGCCCAGGTCCAGCCGCTGCTCGGGCAGGAAGGGCGGGCGGTCCTCGCCGTGGCCGACGCGGTTGACCGCGACATGGATGCCCCGCAGCGGGTCGGGACTGCTCACCGGCCAGTCGCTGCCCGCCGCCAGGGTGGCGCCGGCCCGCAGCAGGTCGCCGAACGGGTACTGCCGGGCGGCCAGTCCACCGCCGAGGAACGGGATGGTCAGCTCGTCCATCTGCGGCTCGTGCATCGCCCACAGCGGCTGCAGGTTGGCGATCGCGCCCAGCCGGGCGAAGCGCGGGACGTCGTCGGGGTGGACCACCTGCAGATGGGCGAGGTGGTGGCGGTTGTCGCGGTGCCCGTTGGCGGCGAGGGCGGCCTCGACCGCGTCCAGGGCCTCCCGCACCGCGCGGTCGCCCAGCGCGTGGAAGTGGACCTGGAAGCCCAGTGCGTCCAGCTCCACGACATGGCCGCGCAGCGCCGCCGGGTCGACGAAGCTCAGCCCGCTGTTGGCGGTGGCGCAGCCGCAGGAGTCCAGATAGGGGGCCGTCATCGCGGCGGTGAAGTTCTCGGTGATGCCGTCCAGCATGATCTTCACCGAGTCGGCCCGGAACCGTCCGGTGCGCAACCGGGCCCGGCGCTCGACCAGTTCGGGGATCTGCTCGGCGCCGCGGGTGCGGTCCCACCACAGGGCGCCGTTGACGCGCGCGGTCAGGGTGCCGGCGGTGGCCGCCGCCAGGTAGGCGTCGGAGGGGTCGGGCTGGCCGTTGAAGACGCCGAGGATGGCGTCCTGCCAGCCGGTGATGCCCAGACCGTGCAGCACCTGCTGGGCGCGGAGCAGCCCGGCGAGGCGGTCGGCGGCGGTGGTCGGGGGGACCAGGCGCGCGACGAGCCCGGTCGCGCCCTCCTGCAGCATGCCGCCGGGGGTGCCGTCGGCCTCGCGTTCGATGCGCCCGTCGGCCGGGTCGGCGCTGCCGGCGGTGAGCCCGGCGAGCTCCAGGGCGCGGGTGTTGGCCCAGGCCCCGTGGTGGTCGCGGTTGAACAGCAGCACGGGCCGGTCGGCGACGACCGCGTCGAGGAGGTGGCGGGTGGGCACCCCGCCCTCGAAGCTCTCCAGCGACCAGCCGCTGCCGGTGATCCACTCCCGGTCCGGGTGCGCCTGGGCGTAGGCGGCGACGCGGCGCTGGTACTCGGGCAGGCTCGTGGTGCCGGTCAGGTCGCACTCGCCCAACTCGACGCCGGCGTAGACGGCGTGGACGTGGGCGTCCTGGAAGCCGGGGATCAGCAGCCGGCCGGCGAGGTCCACCACCTCGGTGCCGGGGCCGATCAGCTCGCGCACCTCGTCGTGGCCGACGGCGGCGATGCGCTCGCCGCGCACCGCCACGCTCGTGGCGCGGCTGCGGGCCGGGTCGGTGGTCAGGGCGGGGCCGCCGGTGAAGACGAGGTCGGCGTGGGTCATGAGGTGCTCCGGGAGAGAGGTCGGGGGAGTGGGGTCGGGGGTGGGCGGACGTTTCACGGGGTCGTGGACGGCGCGGCGGGAGGGGCGGTCGTGGGGGCGGCGGCGAGCAGGTCCGCCGCGCCCGCGTCGGTGGCCTGGCCGGCGGTGAAGTACGGCGAGCGGCGGCCCCACTTGGCCCAGCCGGCGGCCAGCAGCCCGGACAGGATCATCAGGGCGGGCATCAGCAGCAGGAACCAGCCGTTGTCCGCCCGCACCGCGAAGTGGTCGGCTGAGGTGGCATAGCCCCAGCACATGTAGCCGGCGAGCGCGAACAGCACCAGCGCGCTGAGCACCGGCAGCACGACCGCCCGCACCGCCTCGCCGTACGCGCCGCGCAGCAGCCCGCGGAAGCGCACGGCGGCGGCGATCGCCGTCAGGCCGTAGGAGAGCGCGACGACGATGCCGATCGCGCTGACACTGGCGCTGATCAGCTCACTGACCTTCGGGATGACCAGCGAGAGCACCGCCACCGCGGCGGCGATCGCCCCCAGCAGCAGGGTGCCCGCCGCGGGCGTCCCGTACTTGGGGTGGATGCGCGTCCAGACCGGGCCGACGGTGCGGTCGCGGCCCATGGCGAACAGCCCGCGTACCGTGGGGATTACCCCGGCCTGCAGCGAGGCCACGGCGGAGAACGTCAGCGCGACCAGCGGCAGCGCCGCCAGCGGCTGGTGCGCGAGCTGGTGGCCGAAGTAGGTCAGCCCCTGGGCGCCGTTGTCGACGAGCTGGCCCTGCGACAGGACCCGCTGGAAGGACACGGCGCCGAGCAGGAACAGGCCGAGCATGGTGAACACGGTGATCAGGCCGCTGCGGGAGGCGTCGCGCGGGTCGCGCACCTCCTCGCTGACGCTGAAGGCCGCGTCGAAGCCCCAGTAGCAGAACACCGCCACCACCATGCCCTGCGCCAGCGCGGTGAGCGAGGGGATCGTGAAGGGGTTGAACCAGTCCAGGCTGAACGGCTGGCTGCCGGCGATCAGGCCGTAGCCGCAGAAGCCCAGCAGCACCAGGTACTCGAAGGCCAGCAGCCAGCGCTGCAGCCGGGCGGCGACGTCGACCCCGGTGACGGCGGCGAGCGTGGCGCCCAGCAGCACCGTCAGCCCCAGCAGCGTCGACTGCATCGTGCTGTCGGGGTCGAGGGCGATGCCGGCCACGCGGTGCAGGCCCGCCTGGCCGGCGAGCTGCATCAGGGCCGAGCCGGTCACGGTCGTGGTGTAGGCGAGGAAGACGACCGTGCCCACGACGTTCACCCAGCCGGAGAGGAACCCCAGCCAGGGGCTGACCGAGCGGCCGACCCAGACGTAGCTGTTGCCGCAGTTGGGCTCGACCCGGTTGAGCCGGGAGTAGGCCGCGGCGATGCCCAGGATCGGCAGGAACGCCAGCACCATGATGATCGGCAGGTGCAGCCCGACGATCCCGGCGATGAGCCCCATGCCGATGCCGATGCTGGTGGTCGCCGCGGTGGTGGAGGCGGCGATGACCACGCCGTCCAGCACGCCGAGCGACCGTCTCATGTCTGTTGTCATCGGGCCACCGCTTCGCCTCGGGACTGGGTTGGAGCGACATGGAAGCGTGCGGGCTCTTAACAGGTCAATGGCGTTGACATAAGCTCCCCGCCATGACCGACCGGCAGATGTCCGGGGCCGGACGGCCGCGCCGCCGCCCCACCAAGCAGGGCACGGTGCTGTCCGAAGCCCTGATCGTCACGACCGCGCTGCGGCTGATCCGCCAGCACGGATCCGCCGCGCTGACCGTACGGCGGCTGGGCGCGGCGCTCGGCGCGGACCCCAGCGCGCTCTACCGGTACTTCCGCAACACCGACGACCTGCTGCTCGCCGTCGCCGACGAACTCATCGGGCAGGCCTTCACCGGCTGGACCCTGCGCGGCGACTGGCGCGCCGACCTGCGCGAACTGGGCCTGCGGATGCACGCCGCGTACCTGGAGCACCCGCAGGCGGCGATGCTGGCGACCTACCGGGTCACCGGCCGGCCGCACGAGGCCTTCGCCATCGAGACGATCCTCGGCGTGCTGCGCCGCGGCGGCTTCCCGGACGCCGAGGCGGTCCGGATGTACCACATCTTCGTCGACACCAGCCTGGCCTACGCGGCCCTGGACGCCGCCAGCACCGCGCTGCCGCCGGAGGCGCGGGAGGCCGAACGGCAGGTCTGGCAGCAGACGTACGCGTCCCTGCCGAGCACCACCCACCCGCACATCGCGGCCACCAACCACCTGCTGCGGACCGAGATGCGCCGCAGCGCCTACGCCCGGACCCTGGACCTGTTCCTGGACGCGGCGGCGGCCCGGCTGGAGGCGCTCCGCCGACCGGCCGTGTCGGAGCGGCGGGAGGGGTGACGCCGATAGCCTGGGCCGGTTGAGGGCGAGCGGGACCCGTGCCGACGGCGCGGGCGGAGGAGTGGGTGCGGTGGCGAAGGTCAACCCGTCGGTGGCGGCAGGCGCCCGGGCGGCGGGGTCCGGCGGGCCATCGGCGGCCGCGTCCTTGGGGCAGCGGCTCGCCCACCTGGGCGCCCTCGCCGCGGGCGAGGCGGTGTTCCTCCCGGCGGATCCGCCCCGCAGGGGACGGGTGGCGTTCTGGACGTCCGGCGGCGAACTGCCGGACCTCGGCGGGGAGCGCGAGGAGCTGACCGTGGTGCGCCCGCACGGCTCGTCCGTGCGGCGGGCGCGAGTGACCGCCGAGCTGCTGCCGGTGGAGCAGGCGCTGCCGCTGCTGACCCGCTGCCGGGCGCTGGGGGCGAACGGCGACGGGGCGGGCGGAAACGGGGCGGGTGGAAACGGTGCGAACGGCGACGGTGCGGTCGGCAACGGGCCACCGTCGGCCCCTGTCGCGTCGAGTACGGCGTTCTGGGGTACGGCGGGCCTGCACGCGCTCGGGCTGCTGGCCCGGGGCCGGGTGCTGCCCGGGGTGTCGCCGGAGGGCTTCGACGCGTGGCGGGTCGGCCCGCTGGACGCCGCGGACCACGAGCGGCTGGGCACTTTGGCCGCCGCGATGCCGCCCGAGGCCCGCGCCGTCGCGGTCCCCGGACGCTCCCCCCTCGCGCTCCCCGCGGCCGAGCCGTTGCTGCGGGCCTTCCTCGACGCGGTCGCCGACTCCCTCACCCGCCCTCCCGCCGCCCGCCAGGTCGCCGGCGGCGCGGCGTTCGCGGCCCGGGCGCCGCAGCCCGTGCCCGAGCAGCGGGCCTGGGCGGCGGAGGTCGCCGCGGGCCGCGACGCGGGTCTGGCAGTGTCGCTGCGGCTGGAGCTGGGCCGCGCGGACGCGTTCCGCGCGGTGGTCCAACTGCGCAGCCTCGCCGACCCCTCCGTGCTGGCCGACGCCGCCGATCTGTGGTCCGGGCGGGCGGTGGCTCCCGCCCTGTTCGGCCCCCGCGCGCAGGTCGACACGCTGCTGACGCTGCGCCGCGCCGCACGGGCCTGGCCCCCGGCCGGACGGCTGCTGGACGCGGCGGCCCCGACCGGCCTGGACCTGTCCGACGACGAGGCCCGGGCGCTGCTGGGCGAGGCGGCGGAGCGCCTGTCGGCCGCCGGCGTCGCCGTCCACTGGCCCAAGGAGCTGGTACGGGACCTGACCGCGGCCGGAGTCCTGGAACCCGCCCGCCGCAAGGGCACGCAGTCCGCCGCCGCGACGTTCCTGTCCACCGGCGGCCTGCTGGACTTCCGTTGGCGCGTCGCCCTGGGCGAGCAGGAACTCACCGCGGAGGAACTCGAGCTCCTCATCCAGGCACACCGGCCGATCGTGCGGCTGCGCGACCAGTGGGTGGTCGTGGACCCGGAACTGGTCCGCCGCCTGCGCCGCGCCGAGCGGTCGACGGCGCCCGGGCTGACCGCGATCGACGCCCTCGGCGCCGCGCTGACCGGCAGCGTCGAGGTCGACGGCGAACAGGTCGCCGTCACCGCCGGCGGTGTGCTGGAGGAGGTGCGCGCGCTCATCGCGGATCCGGCGGCCGACCCCGGGGGCGCCCCCGGGGTCGCGGAGCCCCCGAAGGCCCTGGCCG
>NZ_JBEYJD010000101.1:0-12950 GCF_040636125.1 Streptomyces sp. NPDC006733
GGTCGTCCCCGCCACCGGCGCCGTCCAGGTGCGGGTGCGGCTGGACGGCGGCGAGGAGCGGCGGGCCGTGACGGTCTGCGGGTTGTCCGGGCCGGACAACCCGCCGACCGGCCAGAGCACTCCGGACAATGCCGCAGGCCCCTGGCTGGCCCCCAGGACGGTCCCCGATCGGCAGCCCGTCGTGGCGGTGGCGCTTTCGCAACCGTTCGGGGGCGACAGCCAGGCCCTGGCGTCCCACGCACAGCGGGCGATCGCCTTGGTGGCGTCCTTCGGCGTAGTCGGCCGGCAACGGCGCGCGGACGAGCTCGTGGCAGCCGCGAAACTCGGCCGGCTCATCCCTCCGGACACCCTCGCCCGATGCATCAGGGAGCTACGGCGCCAAGGCGCCGGCGTGCCGGCGCGCTGGGTGCTGATCACCACCGGCTGGTACGCGGACCCCGACCAGCTCGCTGCGGCCGTGGCCGCCTTGCGGGCCGCCGGCCAGCAGGCCGACGCCCGCACCGTCCTGTTCGCCGCAGGCCAGCACCGGTCCCCTTACGCTCTGAGCCAGATCACCGGGCAGCTGCCGCACGACGACATCCAAATCCTGCTGGAAGTGGCCTCGAAGTACCGTTCTCCGACCTCCGTCCTGGACTGCCTGCGCGACTTCAGCGCCACCGGGCAGTACACCTGCGGGCGCCTCCTCGCCGAGTCGGTGGGGCATCTGCGCCGCGACGAAGACCTGCCTGCCATCCTCGACGGCCTGCACCACCTGCACATGACCGCCGCCGAGACCTGGGTCCTGCAAGCGGTGGCACGGCGCCCCGCACCCCTGCGCGCCCGCGCCCACAAAACCCTGATCGCGGCAGGCCACTCCCACCACGTCGGGGTCCTGCAGGCCCTGCAACAGGCGGACGCCGCCAGAACGCCACCCGGTACACCCCCCGACGGCACCGCACCCCACCGGGCCGGCGCCCACCGCGCGGCAATAGCCTCCACCGCGCCCACACCACCAGACCCCGCCGCCCGGCCCCTGCCCGAGCCGGACACCGGAGATCGCCCACTGATGGACTGGGGTTTCGCCCTTGCGCTGATCGTGCTTGGCGTGGGCCTGGCCGTGGTCCTCGGCCTGCTCATCTGGGTGATATCGATGTAGAGACCTCCTGAAGCCGACACCCTTGCACCACCCGGCACGGCAGGCGGCCTGCGGCAGCAGTGTTCCGCTCTCCCCATGTCAGCCCTCGCAGCGATCCCTGAACCGCCTCACGCCGCAAGCCTCTCCCCCACGGCGCACCGCTAGCCCTGAGAAGCTGTGTCTGAGCCGTTCATGCCATATTGAATTGGGCTTGCACAGCACTGGCCCGGGATCGCAGGCCTGCTGGTGAGCGAGGTAATCAGGTCGACATGGAAGAACGGATGGCGCAGGGTTCACCCATGTCTGTTCCTTCCTCGATGCTGTTGCCGATCGGTTACCGCAGTCGATCGGCTACCACTGCTGACGCCCATGCAGTTCACCGTTTGGTCACCGCGCGCGAGTACGAGCTGTACGGCCGTGCCGTGACCGGCTCCGATCGCATCGCTGCTGATCTCAGCTTGCCTGGCTTGGAGCTCAAGTCCGACACGGTGCTCGTGCCCGACTCTGAGGGAGAGCTGGCTGGCTGGGGGTGGGTGAAGGGCCGGCGGTCCACGGTCCAGGTGCACCCCGATCACCGGGGGCGGGGGCTTGGAAGTTCGCTGCTTGCCTGGGCCGAGGCGCGGGCCCGGCAGCTGGGAAGCAATTCGCTTGCCCAGACGGTCTCCGACAGCGATCACGCGGCGGGTGCGCTCCTGCGGTCCAGTGGGTACGCCCGGCTTGTCACTGAGTGGCTGCTGGAGATCGCGATGCCTGTCGAACCAGAGGTGCCTGAACCGCAGGGCGGTATCACGGTCCGGTTGTTTCGGGCCGGTGACGAGCAAGCGGCCTACCAGGTCACCGAGGACGCGTTCGACGAGTGGCAGCAGCGGCGAAAGACCTACGCGGAATGGGCCCGGCATACAGTCGAGCGAGCAACGTTCGTCCCTGCGGCATCACCGGTCGCGTTTGCCAGCGATCAGATGGTCGGCGCGGTGCTGTCGCTGAACGTCCCGGGCAACGGGGAAGGGTACGTCGAGAGCGTCGCGGTAAGACGCGACCACCGCAACCGAGGGATCGCTCGCATGCTGCTGCAGGCAGCGTTCCGCGCCTTCTACCGGCAAGGGAAGCAGACCTGCACGCTGTGGACGCACTCGGACACCGGTGCCCTGTCGCTGTACGAGCGGATTGGCATGACGGTCCAGCGCAGTTCCACGGTCTACAGCAAGGCGCTCACCACCGGGTAGCCGAAGCCGGCTGGTCTTATGGTGGCGTCATGGAGGAGCGGGTGCCCCGGCTGAGACTGGCCGTAGTCGCAGCCGACGACTCCGGGCCGCGACTGTGTCGCGGATGCGGTGGTCCGCTGATGCCGGCGGCACAGGCGATGGCAGTGTTCTGCTCGTCCGCGTGCCGTTCGAGGCACTGGCGACGGATGCGTCAAGCCCAGGCGAAGACCCGGGCGGTGCAGGCCGACGTAATGGTCGCCTGCCCCCAGTGCGGGGCGTCATGGACGGCCGGGATCGACCGTCTCGTCTCGGCGGTGTACTGCTCTCCCACCTGGTTGATCAGGACGGCCTGCTCGTCGACCTGCTCGTCACGCCGGCCGACGTTCAGGACCGGGACGCGGCCCGCGTCCTGCTGACCCGCCTTCACGCCGTGCATCCCGAAATCGTCCTGGTCTGGGCGGACAACGGCTACGGCGGAGACGAGTTCAGCACCTGGGCACAGACCGCCCTCGGTATCACCGTCAAGGTCGTTTCCCGTCCCAAAGATTCCAAGGGCTTCGTCTTGTTGCCCAAGCGCTGGGTGGTTGAGCGGTCGAATTCGTGGACGATGCGGGCCCGCCGCAACGCGCGGGACTACGAACGCCTCTTGTCCCACCCCGAATTCTCTGAACTAGACCCGGCCCTCCTGCGACCCCGCCTGCCGGGCCACCCTCTGGATAGGCCATGATGCGGCGATGAGCGTGCAAGATCCGCAAGAGGTTGGCCAGGGGCACGTTGTCGCCCGGAATGTCGCTGGTGAACGGCGATACCTAAAGCTGCTTGGTGGTGGTTTTCTCCGCCTCGGGGAAAGAGAGAGGACCGCTTTCGTAACCGCACTGCAAGCCGATTCGTTTCAGGCGAGTCATGAAGAGATCGGTGCACTTCTCGGATACGAATGGCGCGCTCGGCTAACCGCCGCGTGGATGGTCGGTGTGGCCAGGCGGGTTGAGTGGCGCGAACGCATCGGAGGCCTCTTGCTCGCCAGCGAACTCACCTACGCAGGTCAGGGCTACTGCTGTGCACTCGCCCGGTTCGGCAGCAAGGACGATGCGGAGATCCTGGTGTCCTACTTGGACCGGTATCTTCCGCGATTGGAATGCCGATATGACCAGGGACCCGCTCTTGGGGCTCTCCTGCGACTGGACTCCCAGCTCGGTACGAGTCATGCAGAACGGTTCGTCGCTCCAGACGGCCCTTGGGAACGATGGGTCGATGCACTTGCGCATACGCGCGGAACTGCGGGCGCGTGGGCGGACGCGTCCAAAGAAGCGATCGACGCGGGGTGCGACTATTGGGATGCCTGACCGGTCCTAGAGTTGCGCTCATGACAGCGAATCGAGGGCGGTGGCCGAAGATCGACCAGGACAGCGGCGTCGAAGACGCGGTGCTGCTCATTCTGGAGTGGCTGAGTGAGCAAGGCATGGGCGCCATGATCAGAGTGGACGCTGAGCGGTTGCAGGACCAGAAGCCCGCATGGACGTTCACTGCTGGTGGCGGCCCCTTGATCCGCCCTATGAGGGCCGACGGAGCCACCGCCCACGAGTGTTTGTCCCTAGCCTTGGTCTACCTCCGCGAGGCCGGCGTGGACGTGCCCTACTGACGTAACGCACGGGACGTCACTCGTGAAGTAGACGATCGTGCAGGTCCTCGGGTGTCGGTGGCCCGTCCAGCGATCTCAATGAAGGTGGGCATTCCGAGATCAACCGCGCTGGCCGTGCGGGCTATGGCGGTGTCCATCTGCGAGAGCTTATCCTCGACGCCGGCAAGGCTGGTTTCGAGGCCTTCTACTTCTCCGACCCAGCCCTCGTGCTTGGCTTCGGCGACGCGGTCGATGAGGTTGTCGCGGATTTCGACGAGCCGAGGACGCTCGGCGGGGTCGGGTCGGAGCATGGCACATCGCAAACAGGCTTATCCGAACCAGCCCAGCTCGAGGCTTAGCTCGTCATCGACGTGCCGTCGCAACGGAAAGTAGTCGTGAGGTCCCTGGACAAGTGGCCGTCCCGGGCGTGTCACGCTCCAGGGCGCCCGTTCAGCGTGCCTACTGGAAGAACGCGTAGGTTCGGACGGGGTCGAGGTGCAGTTCGTAGGGCCCGAAGCAGTCTGCCGCTAGCGTCGCGATCGGGGCGCCGCAGGGACAGGCTCGGTTGATTCCTTCGTCACCCGTCGGCCCGCAGCAGCCGGTGCCGTTCTCCCAGTTGGGCAGCGGTTGAAGGTCGGGGGCGTCCTCAGGGTGGATCAGCACCGTGCCCGGGACGCCCGCAGAGATGACGAAGCCCTCCTCGCGGCAGACCAGCGGCCCTCGGGGCTGAGCCGGCTTCGGGTCCCCCTGATCGTCCTGCACGACGTAGGGAGGTCCCCAGGGCTCGGGATCGATCGCGTAACGGCCCCGCGGAACTGTGGCGGGTGCCCTGTGTGTCTCCTTGTCCCGGTCGTGTTCGTCGTCGGCGGGGTCGGGGACGGCGGCCTGCTCGGCCAGCTCCGGCGTGATCACGGTGCCGCACTTGGAACAAAGGAAGACGGTCATCCCCTTGTTTTAGCCCTCATTACTGCTGCTTCGCACCTTCGTTTGGCTGCTCGGAGTCGATGCGCGCCGCGACGATGCGGAAATCGGGGGGCCGAAATGGATGGTGCTGTGTCGGGCCGCGAGGTCGCGCCACCTCCACCTGAGCCCACTCCACAGTGTCCAGGCGCGAGCGCACCGAGCAGCCCATAGCCCTCATCGCTTATCGGAGGTCAGGCAGTGGTCCGGAGTTCTTCGGGTAACAGCCCTCCTCAAGCCGGAAGAGGTACCTCCGGAGGTCAGCGCCGAGTCCTTCAGTAATGTAGGCGGCAAATTCCCTCAGCCCCTCCGCGGCTTCCCGCTCATCAGACCTGTCGCTGGACGACCATCCGGGCAGGAGGGACTCCAGGTACTCGGTGACCCGTCCACGGTCGCGCCACCAATCCCGAACAGCCTCGGGTGTCCATCGGCTGTCGCCGTCGCAGGCATAGCCGCGGTACGGATCTTTCTGGGCTGCTGTCACCAGGTTCAGAACCTCGGCCGTGGTCGTCGGCTGGCGATACACATATTCACCGAAGTACTCGCCGCCGTAGAGCACATGACGCGGTGCGTGCAGCCGGCCCGTCCAACAATTGTCGGCGATGCCGGTGTAGAAGGGGCCAGGAACGTTCAACCAGAGCCGGTCCTCCCAACGCCCGCCGAAGGACGTCTCGGGCTCGCCTTCTGGAAGCGCCGCCATCGGCTCCCAGCACAGCTCTTCGTAGGTCATCCGCGAAGCTTACTGAGCGTTTGGTCCTGTGGTTGGTGTTTGGTCCCGGGTCAGGTTCCGCGCCAGTTCGGGGTGGATTCGTTGGTGAGGCGGCGGGCCATGAGGTCGATCATCGCGAGGTGGATCATGGCTTCGGACCGGTGCGGGTGGGTTTCGTAGTCGCGGGCGAGTCGGCGGTGGTGCATGAGCCAGTCGTTGCTTTGTTCGATGGTCCAGCGTCTGGGGATGATCGTGAATCCCTTGGTTCCTGGCGGGCGGTGGACGGGGTGGACGTCGATGCCGAGGCGGGCGCCGTGCTCGATGGCGGTGGTGCGGTAGCCGGCGTCTACCCAGGCCTTCGTAACGCGTGGGTGGGCGGCGGCGGTGCGGGTCAGCAGGGTCACGCCGGCCGCGGTGTCGCAGACGCTGGCGGCGGTGACGAGTACGTCAGCAGTAGGCCCAGGGTGTCGCACCCGAGGTGGCGCTTGCGCCCGATGATCCGCTTTCCGGCGTCGGTACCCTGATCCGTCAGGTGCACGTTGGCCGAGGTCTTGATGCTCTGAGAGTCCAGCACGCAGGCCGATGGTTCGCTGGTGCGGCCCTCGGCCTGGCGGAGGAGTGTCCGCAGCAGCCCGGTGAGCTGGTGGAACACGGCGTCCTGCTGCCAGCGGGCGAAGTAGCCGTAGACCGTCTGGTGGGGCGGGAAGTCGTGGGGCAGATACCGCCAGGGGATTCCGGTGCGGTCCACATACAGGATCGCGTTCATGATCTGGCGGAGGTCGTGCTCGGGCGGGCGTCCAATGTTCAGGGCGAACTGACGACGTTGGGCCCGCCAGGCGGTGAGGACGGGTTCGATCAGAGCCCACCGCGCGTCTGAGAGGTCGCTGGGGTAGCCGTCACATGCGGTCATGTTTCAGATGTACTGCGACATGGTGGCCCTGGCGAGCAGGCAAAGAGGGTCGGCTGCTACTAGTAGGGCTTGGTCAGGCGGATCTGATCCGCAGCGTAGCCGCCGATGCTGGCCAGGGTCGCCCCGTCACGGCTGAACGCGAGCATGCTGCTCGCGCCGTTGGACAGGACGGCGGCGGGGGTACGCGTGGTCAGGTCCCACAACCGCAGAGGGCTGTGTGCGCCGCCGACGGCGAGGGTCTTGCGGTCGGGGCTGAATGCGAGGGAGCTCGTCGAGTCGCTGCTGACGGTGGCGGTGGTGCGGTGGGTCGCGGTGTCCCACAACCGGGCCCCGCCGACTCCGCAACTGGCCAGGGTCCTGCCGTCCGGACTGAACGCCACCGAAGCGGTGGGATCGCTGGTCAGGGTGGCGGTGACGCGGCGCGTGGCCGTATTGATCAGCTGAATGCCACTGCCTGCGCGGCCCGGAGACAACGCGCTGCCTCCGCTGCGGGCGAGAGTCCTGCCGTCGGGACTGAACGCGATGGAATTCGTCATCGTGTCGGTCAGGGTGGCGATGGTGCGGTGGGTCGCGGCATCCCACAGGCGGACCCCGCCGACCCCGCTGCCGGCCAGAGTCGTGCCGTCCGGACTGAACGCGACCGCGGTGGAGGAGACCCAGGTGAGGGTGTTGAGATGGGAACCGTCAGCGGCATCCCAGAGCTCGACGCAGGAGGGGCTGCCACCCGCGAGCGTCTTGCCGTCAGGGCTGTAGGCCAGAGCAGCGATCTCGAACAAACTGTTAACGATAGCGCCGGTCATGGCACCAGTGGCCACGCTCCACAGGTGCACCCAGTTGACGCCGCCAGTGGCCAGGGTCTTGCCATCGGGGCTGAGCGCCATCGAACTGACGGTGCCGAGATCGGTGACAGCGGTGGCAGGCGGCTTCGGCTGCGACCTGGGCCAGAGCGCCAGCACGGGGATTGACGCAGTGCCCAGCACCCCAAACGCTGCGAGGACGAGTGCTCGCCGTCGCACAGCGCTGCGTGCACTCGTCGGCCCCGCAGCCGGCACTGGGAGCTCCGCATCCGCCCGGAGGGTAGGCGTCGCCACCTGCACGGGGCCCGGGCGGGGTGCCCGCGATTCGGTCGGCAGGTCCGCCACGGCTGCGGCCCCAGCGGAAGTGCCGGTCCGGTCCGGCTCCTCGAGGGTCGGCGCGGTGGTCACCGTATTCGTGCCAAGGGCCGCGAGGCGGGCGAGAACGCCGGAGGGGGTGGGCCGGTCGGCCGGGTTCTTCAGAAGGCACGCCTCGATCAGCCCCCGGAGGCCACCTGCGACGCCGTCGAGCTGTGGCGGTTCGCTGAGGACACGGTGGGCGATCGCCGGGATGGACGCCGCGGCAAAGGGGCTGCGTCCGGTCGCGGCGAAGGCGAGCACACAGCCGAGCGAGAACACGTCGCCGGCCGGCCCGGCGCGGTCGGCGCGTATCTGCTCCGGCGACATGAACGAGAACGTCCCGACGACCGTCCCCGCGGTCGTGACGGCACCGGCGTCCGCGACTTGGGCGATGCCGAAGTCGATGATGCGGGGCCCATCGACCGCCATGATCACGTTGCCGGGCTTGAGGTCCCGGTGAACAAGCCCGCAGTCGTGGATCGCGGCCAGCCCCTCGGCCAGGCCGGCAGCCAGCGCTTTGACCTCGCCTGCTGGGAGGGGGCCGCGGGTGCTGACGGCTTCGTGCAGGGAGGGGCCCTCGATGAAGGCCGTCACCAGCCAGGGGGATTGCGCGGCGGTGTCCGCGTCCACGACCTGCGCGGTGTGGAATCCGCCCACACGCCCTGCGGCTGCAACCTCGTGCATGAAGCGCCGACGAAACTGCGGACTGCTCGCGTACTCGGGCCGTATCAACTTGACCGCGACCTTGCGGCCTCCCGGTGACAGGCCGAGGAACACCTGACCCATTCCGCCCTCGCCCAGCCGTCCCAGCAGGCGATAACGCCCGATCTGCCGGGGGTCGCCAGACCGTAAGGACTCCATCCGCACCACGGTAGCCGACGCAGGCAGGTGGCGGCATCGGCGCGCACCGGGGCCGGCTCGAGCCGACCCCGCGTCCGGCTCAGGCGAACGCGGGCCTGCTGGGCGAGCAGGCTCCCGAGGACGCTGAAGGGCAGGGGGTCCCAGGCCTGCGCTACTGGCGCGGGCAGGACACCGCCGAGAACGCGCAGCAGGTGGACGACGACCCGCAGAAGCTGTTCACCGAGGCGGTGCTGCACGGGCTGCGGGCCCGGCTGCGCGACGACGTCGACGCGCTCGACAGCTACCTGCCGCCGCACGTCGCCCAGCTGGCGCGGAAGGTGGCCGGGGTGTTGGAGGAACCGCAGCCGGCCCCCGTGTAACAGCGCAGCCCAGCACAGACGTTACGCCGACCGGGCCCGGTCGTTGAACAGGCCGGTCAACGAAGTCACCGTACGGCCCCCGGGAACGTCATGGCCCCCGGGGGCCACCAGGGCGCTCACACCGCCCGGATCCCCCGGCCGGGCGTGTCGGCATCGGCCTCCCCCGGCCAGCGCACCGCTTCTTCCACGGTGTCGGCGAGCGTGAAGATCCGTAGGGCGTCGGTGAGTTCCAGAACATGCCGAACCGGGGTGCTGATCGCGGCCAGGACCAGGTCGACGCCGCGGCGCTGGGCGTCCTGGCGCAGGAACAGGAGCTGGTTCAGGCCGCGGGAGTCGCAGAACGTCACCGCGGCGCAGTCAAGGACCAGCCGCCGGCACCCTGCGTCCAGGGTCTGGCGTGCTGCGTCGGCCAGGATCTGTTCGGTGTCGTAGTCCAGTTCGCCGGACACCTCGAGCACGCTCACGCCTGGGCGGGCGAAGTCGCCCGCCTGTATCTGCAGCGGCATCGGATCCGCCCCCTTCGTCTCGCCCCCGCCGGGTGGAGAGGGTCCGTGCGCGTCGGGCCACAGGGTCCCAGGAGGTAGATGCCCGGTCCCCGATGACACGACGCGCCGCCCAATCTACAGATCCGTGATCTACGCAGTCCGGGGTGCCGAGGTCAACTCCTGCGGCTGCGGATCACGCAGCGGGCGCGGTGACACAGGTAGGCAGCTCGATACACGCCTCGATGAGGTCGCCGGAGCCCAGCTCCACGCGCAGGACCACCTCCTGGCCCTCGAAGTTGGCCGACACCACGACCGCGTGGATCGCCATCGAAGCAACCCCGGGCAGCAGGACCCGGCCGACCTCCGCGCGCACCACCGTCATCTCGCCGCGCTCGCTCACCACCGTCACCGTCATCCGCATCGGGTCGTGGAGCGTGACCGGCAGGTAGTCCACCTCCACATGAAACGCCCGACCGGACACCACCCGCACCGGCGGGACACCCTCGTTGTCACTGACCCGCACCTGCAACACCCGCCCCGCCCCAGCACACTCCCCCACCAACCCGATCACCCCCACAGCACGCTCCCTTCGCCCGCCCCCCGGAGGAACCCCACGGCACGACCGGCAGGCTCCGACCGTCCTACCGATCCCCGCCCGGCACCGCAACCCAACAGCCCCTTCTTCCTACCGTTCGCCGGACCGCGCAGTACACCGACGCCGGGCAGGTCAAGGAGTCCACGACCACACCGCTTCAGTACGGCGTCCCGCTCGACCCTCGGGTCGCCTTCGGCGTGCTCGAACTCAGCTGCCCTTACCCCGAAGCCGCCCGCGTCTGTCCCGTCCCCCCGTTTCTCCTCCAGGGGGACAAGATGAGCGGAGGCTGAGGGGAAGCCAGCGCGGCCACAGACGCCGCCAAGGCGCCTACCTGGCGGTTTGCCGGCGCGCGGCGATGGGAGGCGCGCCCTAGCTGCGCGCGCTGGGCACGGCGCTGGGCACATCCCCGGCGGAATTCCCCCCTTCTCACCCCGTTCCCCCCCATATCGCCATGAGGGGTTCCCACCGCCGCCGCTGAACGGCGGGGTCGCCGCCTGTCCCGACGCGGTGGCCACCGGCCGACGCCCCACCCCACAGCCAGCGCAGCCCCACCGTTCCCCGACCGCCAGCCGCCGCCCACACCACCACCCCACCCACATCAACAACCAGCACACAGGAGAAAGGGGCGCAGCCGAGGGGAAGTCAGCGCCCCCTCGGTCACGAAACCAGGCTCTGAGCTGCGGTGACCGGGACTCCCTACCCGAGGGTGCGCAACAGATGCTGCAACAGATGTTGCCGCGATCATGAGGGCGTTCCGGGCCGCCCGCCGGCTGCCGGCCTCGTGCCCGCTGGCGCGTATATGCCGGGCGACGCCGGGACCGTCCGGCGCCCCGGCTGCCAGAGCCAGATCCTCCGTTTCCCGAAGCGCCCTCCCCTGCCCGGTCAACCCTCCCTTTGCACGGGCTGGTGGATCTGGGTGAGGGGGAGAGGGGGAAGTCAGCGTCCAGGAGGCCCCTGCCGAACATCACTACCCCAGGTCAAACGGCTTGCTCCTGGGCCGGACACGCTGGGCTATGCCCACCCCCTTGCCCAGTGCCTTGCCCAGTCCCTTGCCGAGCGGCCGGGCCACGGGTACAACACTGCGCTATCAGCCCGGCCCTCATCAGGCCTCCCTCACGACGGGCAGGGCGCGGTGCGCCACCACATACGCGGCCACCAGCTCCAGCGGCCGGTCATGGCGGCGCGCCCAGGTCCGCAGCACCGTCACCGCGTCCGTGACCGGGATCCGGTAGAGGCCGGCCAGGACCCCGGCCGCCTGCGCGACCGTCACCCGGCGCTGCAACACCCCGCGCAGCCGGGCATTGGTATCGAGGTGCTCGTGCAGGGTCCGGCGAGCGACCAAGCTCAGCCCCGCCGCGTCGGCCAGCGCTTGAGTGAGGACCAGTGCCGGGTCCGGTAACGACAGGGTGGTGGCCCCGAGCAGGACGCTGCCCAGAGTCTGGTCCCGGTCGCGCAGCGGTACCGCGGCCGCCACCCGGTACCCGGCCGCATGCGCGAGCGCGGTGAACGAGGTCCAGGGGCCGGCCGGGTCCGTCAGCAGCACCGGGCCGACCGCCCTGGCCGTGCGGTAGGAGTCCACTGCGGGACTGTCCTGACACGCCGCCTCGAGGAGTTCAGCCGCCGGCTCCGGAACGGGCGCCACCGAGTGCAGGCGCCCCTCCGGGCCGGCCCACACCACCACGACCAACTCCACCCCCACCGCCCCGCACACGCCACCGCCACCGCCACCCGCCGCAGGAAGTCCACCTCGGTCGCGTCGTCCAACCCGGCGGACACCGCCACGAACGCCTGCGCCACCGCCAACTCCCGCTCGCTCATCACCGCACCTCCCCCGGCACGGGGCCGGCCCCCGCCGGCCCACCTCTCCCCTACGCCTAACCCTCGGCCAGGCGGGGCATGCCGGGAATCACCCGCTTCGCCGACCGTCCCACCGCCCCGCGCGGCAGTGCAGGGCGCCGGGCGGAAGACTTGGCCTGGCGTGGGCCGGGCTGGGCCAGCTGCACCGGGTCGAATGGCGCGGCGGCCGACCCCGCCAGCGGGCCACCGCCCCCTCCTGATGGAGCGGCGCGGCACAGCGCACCACCGCTTCCCTCCCGCCCCGCACCACTGTGACCTGGACCAGTGATGTTCATGGAACGCGGACCATGCCGCTCGCCGACCCGCGTTCCACCCTTGAATCGAACTAGAATCGAACAATGGGCGGCGAGCGGGATGAGGAGCGGCGGGCGGCAGGTCTGCCGACGGCGGACGGGCCGCTGGTGCGGGTCCGGCTGCACGACGGCCAGGAGCTCTATGCCGTGGTGAAGGGGCGCCGCAAGGAACGCGACGGCACCTGGTGGTACCGGTGCCAGATCCACCTGCCCGCCGCGGCCGAGCAGCGCGGCCGCCTGGTCGACGAACCCGCACCCATCGACTTCACCGCACCGGCCGGCCGGTGCGAACCGATCGCGGGCCAGGCGTACGACACGGTGCCTACCGCGCGGCATGGTGAGTTCTCACGAGTCCCATGGTTAGTTCCACCCCGGGCCCTGGTCAGTTCCCTCCAGAGCCGTAGTTAGTTCGCTCCCCACAACAGGTCAGCGAGCGTGCCGTGTCCGTTGATGTCACGGCAGGCAAGGAGCGTGGCGCCTGCGAAACCGCAGCAGGGCACGGGGGCAGCGCCAGCGAATACCTGGGAGCAGCAAGGGGCCGCCGTGGGAATAGGACTGCGACATGCACGCGGTGTCGCTCCCGGTGCGGACCCGCGAGGGTCGCCTATCCCCATACCTGCCGCACTGCCGATCCCGGCACCGATCCCCCGCCCCATTAGAACGGTAGACCCCTTCCCACAAGCTTGGCGCTGGTGACGGCGGCATGGCCCTTACCGACGCCACCGCAACTCCCAGGCCCCCTAGTGCTGCATTCCTCAACTTATGGGTATAAATGGCGGGTTGAGGAGTGCGCTGGGGGTGGATGGTGCCGACATTATTGCGGGCTCGGCCTG
>NZ_JBEYJD010000102.1:0-12064 GCF_040636125.1 Streptomyces sp. NPDC006733
CTCCGGCGCCCCCCCCGCGGGGGGCACCCCCCGCCCCAACCCCCCCCCATGCGCGGCCCCCCCCCCGGCGGCCCCCGGGGGCGCCCCCCCCGGGGCCCCCCGCCGCGTCGTCGTACAGGCAACCGTCAGATGAACGAGTTGATCTCGATCGTCTCGGTCCGGCCGGGGCCGACACCGATCGCGGAGATCGGTGCGCCCGACATCTCCTCGAGCGCCTTGACGTACGCCCGGGCGTTCTTCGGCAGGTCGTCGAAGGTCTGCGCCTTCGTGATGTCCTCGGACCAGCCGGGGAGCATCTCGTAGATCGGCTTCGCGTGGTGGAAGTCGCTCTGGTTGTAGGGCAGCTCCTCGACGCGCTTGCCGTCGATCTCGTAGGCCACGCAGACCGGGATCTGCTCCCAGCCGGTGAGGATGTCGAGCTTGGTGAGGAAGAAGTCCGTCAGGCCGTTGACGCGGGTCGCGTACCGCGCGATGACCGCGTCGAACCAGCCGCAGCGACGGTCGCGGCCGGTGGTGACCCCGCGCTCGTGGCCGATGACCCGCAGCTTCTCGCCGTCCTCGTCGAACAGCTCGGTCGGGAACGGACCGGCGCCGACGCGCGTCGTATAGGCCTTGAGGATGCCGATCACGCGGCTGATCTTCGTCGGGCCGATGCCGGAGCCCGTGCAGGCACCGCCGGCGGTCGGGTTCGACGAGGTGACGAAGGGATAGGTGCCGTGGTCGACGTCGAGCAGAGTGCCCTGGCCGCCCTCCATCAGCACGACCTTGCCCTCGTCCAGCGCCTTGTTCAGGATCAGGCCGGTGTCGGCCACGTAGTCCTTGATCTGCTCCGCGTAGCCGAGGTACTCCTCGACGACCTGGTCGACGCTGATCGCGCGCCGGTTGAAGAGCTTGACCAGCAGCTGGTTCTTCTCCGCGAGGGCCGCCTCCACCTTCTGGTGCAGGATCGACTCGTCGAAGAGGTCCTGAACGCGGATCCCGACGCGGTTGATCTTGTCGGCGTAGGCCGGGCCGATACCGCGCCCGGTCGTGCCGATCTTGCGGCTGCCGAGGAACCGCTCCGTCACCTTGTCGATGGTCTGGTGGTACGGAGTGATCAGGTGGGCGTTTCCACTGATCAGGAGCTTGGACGTATCGACGCCGCGGTCGTTCAGCCCGCTCAGCTCGGAGAGCAGGACCGCCGGGTCCACCACGACACCGTTACCGATGACCGGGGTACACCCCGGCGACAGGATTCCGGAGGGGAGGAGATGCAGTGCGTACTTCTGGTCGCCGACGACGACCGTGTGGCCGGCATTGTTGCCGCCCTGGTAACGCACGACATAGTCCACGGAGCCACCGAGCAGGTCAGTGGCCTTCCCCTTGCCTTCGTCACCCCACTGAGCACCGAGCAGCACAAGTGCGGGCACAGGCGTACACCCCTTCCGGGCGGGGCATGTCCAACGTGCAGAGAGCCGTCGAACCGGTGCCCCGGAATAGACGAAGCCCCTGACGCAACGGCGCAAGGGGCTCTTGCACCGAGATTTTACCTGAGGAAGGACCAAGGTGTCGGCTCAGCGACCTTCCGAGCAGCAATTGCTCGTGGTCATCGACCCCGCCGCACGTGCCGTCGACGGCGAATCCGTCCGCATCGCGAAGGATGTCCTGTGCGCGGGCGCGTCCTCCGTAAAAATCGCTCTACCGGATTCGGCCGAAGAGGTGGCGCGGGTGCTGTCGCACCGCGGCCGGCGCCGTCCGGTGGTGCTGGGCGACGACCGGAGCCTGCTGATGGCGGTGCGGGCACTGCACCATGAGCGGGCGCTGGGCGATGCCCCGCTGGCGCTGGTGCCGATCGGCCCGCGCTCCTCGCTCGCTCGCGCGCTCGGCGTGCCGATCCAGGTGCTGCCCGCCGCGCGGGCGGTGCTGGACGGCACGGACCGCGAGCTGGACCTGCTGGTCGACGACAGCGGCGGCATCGTGCTGGGCAACCTGCGCATCGACTCCGACGGCCACGGCCACCCGGCGCACTGGTGGTCCGTCCACCGGGACCCGGACCGGGATCCGAACCGGGACCTGAACCGTGGTGCGGAGCGGAACGCGGACCGGGACGGGAGCGGGGAGCGCGGAGAGGCGCCGAAGGGGTGGTGGCGCTCGCCGGGCGGGTGGACCGCCCGGTCCCTGGTCCGCACCCTGAACATGCCGGCCCCGTCGCACGCCCACGGGCCGCGGCACGGCCACGGTCACGCGCCGCGCCAGCGGCTGCGCATCGAGGCGGACGGCGTGGTGCTGGTGGACCTGGACCATCCCGTGCACGAGGTGTCGTTCCGGACGGTGGACCCGGGGCTCATCGAGGTCCGGGTGGACCATCCGGACAGCCCGGAGCCGCTGTGCGTGCGGGCCGCCACCGTCACCGTCTCGGGCCGGGACTTCCGCTACCGCGCGGACTCCGCCCTCGCGGGCCCGGTCAGAACCCGCACGTGGACGGTGCAGCCGGGCGCCTGGCGGCTGACGGTACCGCGCACCTGACGACGCCGGGTGTCGCGCGCTGCCCCGTGCCGCCGGTCACCAGGTGACGAGCAGTTCCGCCAGGCCCCGGATGACGTAGCCGGGCTTCCAGCGCGGCTCGGCCGCCATCCGCAGGCCCGGCACGCGCCGCAGCAGCGTGCCGAACGACGCCATGAGCTCCAGCCGGGCCAGCGGCGCGCCCAGGCAGTAGTGGATCCCGGCCCCGAAGGTGACGTGCCGGTTGTCGGCGGCGGGCCGGCGCAGGTCCAGCCGGTCGGGGTCGGGAAAGTGGGAAGGATCACGATTCGCCGACCCGAAGAGCAGCGCGACCTCGGAGCCGCGCGGGATCACCGTGTCGCCGACCTGGATGTCGTCCAGCACCCAGCGTTCGAACAGCTGCAGCGGCGTGTCGTGGCGCAGCAGCTCCTCGACGGCGTCGCGCAGCAGCCCGGGCTCGGCGCGGAGCAGTTCCAGCTGGTCGGGGTGGCGGAAGAGGGTGAACCAGCCGTTCGCGGTGGTGTTCACCGTCGCCTCGTGCCCGGCGTTGAGCAGCAGCACGCAGGTGGAGACCATCTCCTGCTCGCTGAGGGTGTCCCCGTCCTCGTGCGCGGCGATCAGCGCGCTGATCAGGTCGTCGCCCGGCGAACGGCGCCGCTCGGCGATCAGCCCGCGCAGGTAGGCCGAGAACTCCTCGCTCGCCCGCACGGCCCGCCGCGCGGTCTCCTCGTCCGGGTTGAGTTCGTACATCCCGCAGATATCCGCCGACCAGGGCCGCAGCGGCTGCCGGTCCCCCGGCGGGATGCCCAGCATCTCCGCGATGACGGCGACGGGCAGCGGCTCCGCGACCCGGGCCAGCAGGTCGCCGCCGCCGTCCGCGTACAGCTCCTCGACCAGCTCGGCGGCCAGCCGCTCGACGGTCGGGGCGAGCCGCTCGACGGTGCGCGGGGTGAACGCCTTGGCGACCAGCCGGCGGATCCGGGTGTGGTCGGGGGCCTCCAGGTCGAGCAGGCCGTTGTCGTTGAGGACGTGGAACGGCTCGTGGCCCGGCGGGGGCGCCTCGCGGCCGAACTCCTCGTGGGTGAAGCGGTGCAGATACGTCCGCCCGAGGCGGCGGTCGCGCAGCAGCGCGCTCACGTCGACGTGGTGCGGGATCAGCCACTGCCGGGTCGGCTCGAACCAGTGCGCCCGGCCCTCGGCGCGCAGCGCCGCGTACGCCGGGTACGGGTCGGCCACGAACGCGGCCGACCAGGGGTCGAACCCCCGCACCGCCGCGCCCGCCGAACCTGCCGCGCCCGCTCCCGGTCCCGCTCCCGCGCCCGTCATCAGAAGGACCGCCGGTCCTCGATCAGCCCGTGCTCCCGCAGATAGTCCAGCTGCGCGCGCACCGACAGCTCCGCCGCCGGCCACAGCGCCCGGTCGACGTCGTAGTAGACGTGCGCGACCACCTGCGCGGGCGTCAGGCACCCCGCCTCCACGGCGGTCTCCACCTGCGCGAGGCGGTTCGCCCGGTGCACGAGGTAGTACTCGACGGCGCCGCGGGCGTCCTCCAGCACCGGGCCGTGACCGGGCAGCACCGTGTCGACGCCGCCGTCCATCGTCATGACCTGCAGCCGGCGCAGGGAGTCGAGGTAGTCGCCGAGCCGGCCGTCCGGGTGCACCACGATCGTCGTGCCGCGCCCCAGCACCGTGTCACCGGTCAGGACGGCGCCGTCCGCCGGCAGGTGGAAGGAGAGCGAGTCGGCGGTGTGACCGGGCGTGGAGACCACGCGCAGCTCCAGGCCGCCGGTGGTGACGACGTCGCCCGCCGCCAGCCCCTCGTCGCCCAGCCGCAGCGCCGGGTCGAGCGCCCGCACGCCCGTCCCCGTCAGTTCCGCGAAGCGGGCGGCGCCCTCCGCGTGGTCGGGGTGGCCGTGCGTCAGGAGCGTCAGCGCCACGCGCTTGCCGGCCGCCTCGGCGGTCGCGATGACGTTGCGCAGGTGCGCGTCGTCCAGCGGGCCGGGGTCGACGACGACCGCGAGGTCGGAGTCGGGCTCCGACAGCAGCCAGGTGTTGGTGCCGGCCAGGGTCATCGGCGACGGGTTCGGGGCCAGCACGCAGACGGCACGCGCCGTCGCGGGGCCGCCGACCGTCGGCTGCGGCCTGCCGGGCAGGATCGCCGAGGTCATTCAACAGCTCCTTGCGACGAGACGGACCCCTGCGGAGAACCGGACTCCCGAGCGGAGCCGGATCCTTGCGGAGCGCCGGTTCCCCGCGGGGAGCCGGCGCCCTGGGGGATGTGCTTGGTGAACTCCTCGTGCCCCGGCCAGCTCAGGACGATCCGCCCCTCGTCGAGCACCGCCCGCGCCAGCACCGGCTCCAGGTCGCGGTCGGCCGCGCCCGCCAGGACGGCGGCCACCGAGTCGTACGGGAGCAGCGCGCGCAGCGTCGCGATGGTCGGCGGCATCATGACCATCTCGCCGGTCCGGTACCCCTCCACGGCCTCGGCCGGGCGCAGCCACACCGTGCGGTCGGCCTCACCCGAGACGTCCAGGGTGCGCTGCCCCGCCGGCATCAGCGCGACGAAGAACCAGGTGTCGTAGCGGCGCTCCTCGAACTCCGGGGTGATCCAGCGGGCCCACGGGCCGAGCAGGTCCGAGCGCAGCACCAGCTCGCGCCGGGCCAGGAAGTCCGCGAACGACAGCTCCCGGCTGACCAGCGCCTCCCGGTCGGCCTCCCAGCTCTCGCCGGTGGTGTCCGCCACGACGCTGTCGCCGTCGGGGCCGGCCAGCAGGACGCCCGCCTCCTCGAACGTCTCCCGGACCGCCGCGCAGACCACCGCCTGCGCCGACACCGGGTCCACACCGAGGGCGGCCGACCACTCGTCGAGCGACGGGCCCGCCCACCGGACGGGCTTCTCGTCGCGCGGGTCCACACCGCCGCCCGGATACGCGTACGCGCCCCCGGCGAAGGCCATGGAGGCGCGTCTGCGCAGCATGTGGACGGCAGGGCCCTCGCCCGAGCCGCCGACGGCGTCCGCTCCGCCCGGACCGCTCGCGCCGTCCCGCAGGAGCAGTACGGTCGCGGCCCTGCGCGGGGTCACCGGGGTCAGTTCCCCGTTCGCCAACGCCCGGATCCGGTCCGGCCAGGAGGCCGGGAACCACTGTCCGTCACTCGTGCCGCCGCTGCTGGTGGTCATGGGCGGGATCGTACGGCCTGCCGCCCTGATGTTCGAGGGTGAGTCCCCGCGGCGGTGAGTCCCCGGGGGAGAGTCCGCGCGGGCCGGGCGCACGGCCCGGCCCGCGACGGCTCAGACCAGCTCGACCTGGATCTCGACCTCGACCGGGGCGTCCAGCGGCAGCACGGTCACGCCGACGGCGCTGCGCGCGTGCACGCCCTTCTCGCCGAGCACCTCGCCGAGCAGCTCGCTCGCACCGTTGATCACGGCCGGCTGCCCGGTGAAGTCCGACGCCGAGGCGACGAAGCCGACGACCTTCACGACGCGCTTGATGCGGTCCAGGTCACCGACGACCGACTTGACCGCCGCGAGCGCGTTCAGCGCACACGTACGGGCCAGGTCCTTGGCCTCCTCCGGCGTCACCTCGGCGCCGACCTTGCCGGTCACCGTCAGCTTGCCGCCCACCATCGGGAGCTGGCCGGACGTGTACACGTACACACCCGACTGCACGGCCGGCTGGTACGAGGCCAGCGGCGGCACCACGGCGGGCAGCGTGATGCCGAGCGAGGCGAGCTTGTCCTCGACCGCGCTCACGCCTGCTTCTCCCGCTTGAAGTAGGCCACCAACTGTTCCGCGTTGTTCCCATTGGGTACGACCTGGACCAGCTCCCAGCCGTCCTCGCCCCACGTGTCCAGAATCTGCTTCGTCGCGTGCACAAGAAGGGGCACGGTCGCGTATTCCCACTTAGCCATGGGCCCGACTGTAACGCCTGCCCGCACCCCTCCGGCTCCACGCCCGGCCCGGGTCCGGTACGGGTCCGGTCGCAGGTCCGGTTACGGGTCCGGTCGCAGGTCCGGTTACGGATCCGGTACGGGTCCGGCCGCCGTTCGGCCCCGGCCCGGCACCGGTTCGGCCGGGAGATAGACGCCACACCTGGGGACTGGGCTGCTTGAGCCGTACACCGAGTGGTTACGCTCGAAGTGTGAGCCCACAACAGTCCACCCCCACCCGGCTCCATATCGTCACGGGCAAGGGCGGCACCGGTAAGACCACGGTCGCCGCCGCCCTGGCGCTCGCCCTCGCCGCCGAAGGCCGGCGCACGCTGCTGGTCGAGGTCGAGGGGCGGCAGGGCATCGCCCAGCTCTTCGAGACCGGGGCGCTGCCCTACGAGGAGCGGAAGATCGCCGTCGCGCCCGGCGGCGGCGAGGTGCGCGCGCTCGCCATAGACCCGGAGCTGGCGCTCCTGGACTACCTGGACATGTTCTACAAGCTCGGCCGCGCGGGCCGCGCCCTGAAGAAGCTCGGCGCCATCGACTTCGCGACGACCGTCGCCCCCGGCCTGCGGGACGTCCTGCTGACCGGCAAGGCGTGCGAGGCCGTGCGCCGCAAGGACAGCGCGGGCTGGCGGGCGTACGACGCGGTCGTGATGGACGCCCCGCCGACCGGCCGGATCACCCGCTTCCTCAACGTCAACGACGAGGTCGCCGGACTGGCCCGGATGGGGCCGATATACAACCAGGCGCAGGCCGTCATGCGGGTGCTGAAGTCCACCGAGACCGCGGTGCACCTGGTGACGCTCCTGGAGGAGATGCCCGTCCAGGAGACCGTGGACGGCGTCGCCGAGCTGCGGGCGGCCGGGCTGCCGGTGGGGGCCGTCGTGGTGAACATGCTGCGCCCGGTGCTGCTGGACGACGCGGACCTCGAATCCGTCGCCAACGGCCGGCGGACCGCCGTCGCCAAGGCGCTGGCGCAGGCCGGGCTGGGCGGTGCCCGCAAGGGCGGCCAGGCGGAGCGGCTCGTCGACCCGCTGCTGGAGCAGGCGCACGAGCACGCGCAGCGCGTCCTGCTGGAGCGCCGCGAGCGCGCCGAGATCGCCGGCCTCGACCTGCCGACGTACGAGCTGGAACTGCGCGGCGAGGGCATCGACCTCGGCGGCCTCTACCGGCTGGCCGACAGCCTGCGCAAGCAGGGGATGACGGGCGGGGAGAACTGACATGGGCTTGAGCGCGAGGGCGGACGTGGACGCGGTCCGGCGGGGGGAACCGGCATGAGCCTGGAGAATCCTGGGGATCTGGAGAGTCCGGTGCTGGCGATCGACCCGCTCCTCGACGACCCGAAGACCCGCATCATCGTCTGCTGCGGCTCCGGCGGCGTCGGCAAGACCACCACCGCCGCCGCGCTGGGCGTGCGCGCCGCCGAACGCGGACGCAAGGCCGTCGTCCTGACGATCGACCCGGCGCGCCGGCTCGCGCAGTCGATGGGCCTCACCGAACTGGACAACACCCCGCGCCCGGTCACCGGGGTCGACGAGTCCGCGGGCGGCACGCTGCACGCGATGATGCTCGACATGAAGCGGACCTTCGACGAGGTCGTGCTGCAGCACTCCGACCCCGAGCGGGCCCGTGCGATCCTCGCCAACCCCTTCTACCAGTCCCTGTCGGCCGGCTTCGCGGGCACGCAGGAGTACATGGCGATGGAGAAGCTGGGCCAGCTGCGCGCGCTGGACGCGTGGGACCTGATCATCGTCGACACCCCGCCGAGCCGTTCCGCGCTGGACTTCCTGGACGCCCCGCAGCGCCTCGGATCGTTCCTGGACGGGAAGTTCATCAAGCTGCTGATGGCGCCGGCGAAGGTCGGCGGCCGGGCCGGGATGAAGTTCCTCAACGTCGGCATGTCGATGATGACGGGCGCGCTGAGCAAGGTGATGGGCGCGCACCTGCTGCGTGACGTGCAGACCTTCATCGCCGCCATGGACACGATGTTCGGCGGCTTCCGCAAGCGCGCGGACGCCACGTACAAGCTGCTGCAGGCTCCCGGGACGGCGTTCCTCGTGGTCGCGGCTCCGGAGCGGGACGCGCTGCGCGAGGCCGCGTACTTCGTCGAGCGGCTGGCCGCCGAGGACATGCCGCTGGCCGGTCTGGTGCTGAACCGGGTGCACGGCAGCGGGGCGCCGCAGCTCACGGCGGAGCGTGCGCTGGCCGCCGCCCAGGCGCTGGAGGAACCCCGGGAAAATCTTGGGGACGGCGGCATTGTGGATCGTGAGGCCGGGAAGACTGACTCCATTGCCGAGGGGGCGGAGGGTGCGGAAGGGACGGATCCGAAGACCCGTGCCGACGGCACTTCGGACGACGCGACGATTCCGCCCGAGCAGCGTCTCGCCGCCGGGCTGTTGCGGTTGCACGCCGAGCGCATGCGCGTCGTCGCGCGCGAACGCCGCACCCGGGACCGTTTCGTCTCCGTGCACCCTGAGGTGCCGATGGTTGACGTAGCGGCCCTACCGGGCGACGTGCACGACCTGGACGGCTTGCGCTCGATCGGCGAACGGCTCGCCGGGGATCACCCCGCCGCGGCGTAGTCGTCCTCGTCGTCCAGCGGCAGGATTCCGGTGCTCCGCTCGTACTCGGTACGCGCGGTCTCGAGCAGCCTGCGCCACGAGGTGACCGTCGGGCGCCTCCGCAGCAAGGCCCTGCGCTCGCGCTCCGTCATTCCGCCCCACACCCCGAACTCGACGCGGTTGTCGAGCGCGTCGGCCAGGCACTCGGTCCGCACCGGGCATCCGGTGCACACCGCCTTGGCCCGGTTCTGGGCCGCACCCTGGACGAATAGTTCGTCCGGATCAGTCGTCTTGCACGCTGCCTGCGTGCTCCAGTCGGTAACCCAGCTGCTCATGCTGGCGCCGTCCTCTCCCGAATCGAGGCTCCCCCACGGCGGCACCGGCATATTCACCGTTGCCAGTTGAGGACGTTACGGAAGGTAGGCGTGACGCAACAGCCCTTTCAGGCCCAATCTTCGATGGCCCGAATGGACTATGGGTGCGCGCCAGATCACCCAACGGAGTGAGCGGCACCCATTTCAGACATATGGGGCAGAGCGGTCACTGCGCCTGGCATATCGCCCAAGTCACCCGGCATATGACAGGAATTCGGGCAGTTCTCATCACCCACAAGAGTGATGATGGAGGGCAGGCGCACGCTCAGCGATCGCGCCTGTGTGTTACAGAGTAGGCGAACAGATGGGCGCACGTCCGGGGAATCGCAACGTAGGCTGCCTCCATGCCTCACAAGCGATCGGGCGGGGGTCTCTCGACGGCCCAGCAGGCCGCCAAGTTCCTCGGTGTCAGTGTCCTGTCCGGAGTGGTACTGGCGGGGATCGCCCTGCCGGCCGCCGGCGCCCTCGGCCTGTCGGCGAAGGGCACGGCCTCAGGGTTCCAGGACCTGCCGGGCGAGCTGAAGCGCCCGCCGCTCAGCCAGGCGTCGAAGATCCTCGACGCCAACGGCGGCCTCATCGCGACCGTCTACTCGCGCGACCGCACCGTCATCCCGATCCAGCAGATGAGCCCGAACATACTGAAGGCCATCGTCGCGATCGAGGACGCCCGCTACTTCGAGCACGGTGCGATCGACCTCAAGGGCATCCTGCGCGCGCTCAACAAGAACGCGCAGGACGGCGGCGTCTCCGAGGGCGCCTCGACCCTCACCCAGCAGTACGTGAAGAACGTCTTCATCGAGCAGGCGGGCGACGACCCGGACAAGGTCGCGCAGGCGGTCCAGCAGACCATCGGCCGCAAGATCAAGGAAATGAAGTACGCGATCCAGGTCGAGAAGGAACTCGGCAAGCAGAAGATCCTGGAGAACTACCTCAACATCACGTTCTTCGGTGAGCAGGCCTACGGCGTCGAGGCCGCGGCCAAGCGGTACTTCAGCAAGCACGCCAAGGACCTGAGCGTCGGCGAGGCCGCGATGCTGGCGGGCATCGTCCAGTCGCCCAGCCGCTTCGACCCGGTCAACGACGAGCAGGAGTCGATCAAGCGCCGCAACCTCGTGCTGCAGCGGATGGCCGACCTGGGGGACATCACCCCGGCCCAGGCCGAGGCCACGAAGAAGCTGCCGCTCGGTCTCAAGATCAGCAAGCCGAAGAACGGCTGCATCACCGCCGTGAACGGCGCCGGCTTCTTCTGCGACTACGTCCGCAACACGTTCCTGCAGAACGCGGCCTTCGGCAAGACGAAGGAGGCCCGCTCGAAGCGCTGGCGCGAGGGCGGCCTGACGATCAAGACGACGCTGGACCCGCAGGCGCAGGCGTCGACGCAGAACGGCATCGCCAAGCACGTGTTCAAGAACGACCCGGTGGCGACCGCCGTGACGCTCGTCGAGCCGGGGACCGGCAAGATCCGCGCGATGGCGCAGTCGAAGCCGTACGGCTTCGGCAAGGACGAGACGCAGATCAACCTCGCCGTGAACCGCAACATGGGCGGCGGCCTCGGCTACCAGCCCGGTTCGACGATGAAGGCGATCACGGCGGCCTCCGCGCTGGAGGCCGGCTTCCAGCCGGCGCAGACCTACCCGTCGCCGTACGAGATGCCGTACCCGACGGTCACGGACTGCGAGGGCAAGACGTACGCGGACAGCGGCACGATGACCAACGAGGACGAGAAGGAGGTCGGCCCCTACGCGATGCCCGAGGCACTGCAGAAGTCGGTCAACACCTACTTCGTCTCGCTGGAAGCCGAATCCGGTCTGTGCGGCGTGACGAAGATGATGAACAACCTGGGCATGAGCGAGCGTGCCGGCGGCGGGAAGTGGGGCCTCGGGGCCGCGTTCACCCTCGGCTCCAACGAGGCGTCGCCGCTCAACATGGCCGCCGCGTACGCCGCCTTCGCCGCCCGCGGCACCTACTGCGCCCCGCTCGCCATCGAGTCGGCCACGGACGCGGACAAGAAGCCGATCGCGGTGCCGAAGGCGCTGTGCTCCACGGCGATGTCGCAGACGACGGCGGACACGATCAACACCATGCTCAAGGGCGTGGTCGACGATGGTACGGGCCAGGCGGCCGGCCTCAGCGACCGCGACACCGCGGGCAAGACCGGTACGACCGACGACCGGAAGGCCGCCTGGTTCGTGGGCTACACCCCGAACATGGCCGCTGCCGTCTGGATCGGCGGCGCGGGCGCCAAGCAGGTCAAGATGGTCGACATCACCTTCGGCGGCGAGTACTACGAGAAGGTGTTCGGCGCCACCGGCCCCGCCCCCATCTGGAAGGACGCCGTCAGCGGCGCCCTGGAGGGCAAGCCGGTCATGTCGTTCAACGAGGTGCCGCTGAACATCCCCAAGAAGCCGGTCGGCACCCCGCCCCCCAACCCGGGCAACCCCGGCAAGCCCGGGCAGCACACCACCGGGGCCACCACGATGGGCACGACGACCGGCGCGGTCACCGGCGCGACGACCGGGGGGCCGGGCAAGCCGAAGCCGTGGCCCACGTTCACCATCCCGCCGGGCATCATCGGCGGCGGGAACGGCCACTCGGGCGGCGGGACGGGCGGCCGCTGACGGCTTCCGGAACGGCTTCCGGAACGGCTCAGGGAAGGACCGTGCCGGTCCCCGACGGGAGGCCGGGCCGTTTCGGATCATAACGATCCATTCCGCCCCT
>NZ_JBEYJD010000103.1:0-12034 GCF_040636125.1 Streptomyces sp. NPDC006733
TCGTCCCCAGCATTCCAGGCCGCAGGGCCCTGCTGGGGTTGGCCGGCGCGCCCGCCGCGGGCAAGTCCACGCTCGCCCGGCGGCTGGTCGACGGCTTGCGGGGCACCGGGGCCTGTTCGTGTACCGTTTCAGGTGGTCGTGCGCAGGGCTCAGGAGAGCTTGAACGCCGTCATCTGGTGGATTCCGTTGTCGATGGAGAGGACCCCGCCGCCGAGCAGGTCGGCGGCCCGGTTGATGCCGAGGGCGTCGGAGTTGAGCGAGACCATCTCCTCCTTGCCGTCGCCGTCCAGGTCGACCGCCAGGTAGTTGCGGCCGCCGCGCAGGGTGGTGCTGCCGATGGACGCGTGGAAGGCGATGCCGTCGCCGACAATCGCCGGGTCATAGGCTCCTAGGCCGCCTTCGACCCCGCCGACCAGCAGCTTCTTGCCGTCGGGGCCGGTGATGAACTGTGCGGTGCGTAGCGGTGCGGTGGTGGAGGTCCACCGGTCGTCGCCGTTCGCCAGGTACTGGCGGAGCACGCCGAACCCCATCTCGTGGAGGCCGTCGTCGTCCTCGCTGGTGAAGAAGTCGCCGTGGGACCAGGGGCCGCCTGTCACGGTCTGGTGCAGCACCTCGCCGGTGCGGCCGTCGCGGATCTCGGTGACCGCGAACGGACTGGCCAGGGCGGTGCCGCTGCTGACGCCGCCGGGGACGGCCGTGATGACCCAGGTGTAGGCGACCGCGTGGCCGTCGGCGTACGGGATCTTTGAGGAGGCGAAGACGGCGTGGTCGAGCAGTGCGCCGTGCAGCTTGCCATCGACGGCGGCGGCGGGCGCCTTCGGGTCGGCCTGCCAGAGCAAGGCTCCGGTGGCGGCGTTCAGGGCGACGCCGTTTTGTACCGAGTCGCTCTGCTGCATGGCACCCAGGCCCGTGTACTGGGTGTGCACCCGGCCCTCGGAGACGACGGTGTCGGAGAAGACGACCTCTCCGGAGCCGGTCGGGGCGGTGTAGGCCCACAGCGCCGTGCCGTCGCCGTGGTAGGCGCGCAGGACGTCGGTGGGGACGAGGATTTCCTGCTTGCCGTCGCCGTCCAGGTCAGCGAGCGTCACCGAGCGGACGTACTTGCCTCCGCCGTCGACGGTGGCGAGCACCTTGCCGGTGCGGCCGTCCAGGACGATGGTGGCGGTGTCGGCGGCGACCACGACCTCGGGCTTGCCGTCGCCGTTGACGTCGCCGGTGGTGACGGCGTGCACCTCGCCGGTGACAGTGGCGCGCCACAGCTGCTTCGGGGTGCCGGTGAGCAGGGAGGGGCCGGAGTAGGCCCAGACGCCGTCGGAGTTTCCGCCCGCGACGACGTCCTGGTTGCCGTCGCCGTCGAGGTCGGCGGCCGTGGCGTAGTTGAGGTCGCCCTGCATCGGGGTGAGACTCTTCTTCTTGCCGTTGCCGAGGTTGTAGGTGTGGATGTTCTGCTGCTGGTCGACGGTGCGCACCACGCCGCCGTCAATTTGCTGGAAGCGCGGCGAGGCGGTGGTGCCGTCGGTGCTCCAGCGGACCTTACCGTTGCCGTTGTAGACAGTGAGCGTGCCGTAGCGCAGGCCGGAGACGTTCTCGGCGGTGTCGGTGGCCCGGCCGTCCTGGGAGCTGGCGACCAGCGAGCCGTCGACCACGTCGAGGCTCCAGGTGCTGGGGCCGTCGCCGCTGGCACCGTCGGCGCGCTTGGCGGTGATTGTCCAGCGGACGGTGGAGCCGTCGGCGTCCAGGACGCGCAGGGTGTTGGAGTTGACGCGGTAGGCGGTGTCGAAACTGTCCTCGGCGACGGCGTACGCGGTGCCGCCCTTGCCGAGGTCGCCGACGGTGAGCGCGGTGGGTACCACGTTGACGCGGGTGTCGAGTACGGTGCGGGCGCCAGTGGCCAGGTCGTAGCCCACCACCGAGTAGGCCAGCCGCTTGGTGTAGTCGGGCTGTTCGACGGCGACCAGGCGGTCGCGGCTGGTGTCCAGGCGCAGCATCCGGCCCATCAGGTCGCCGTCGGTCTGCCAGCCGAGGGTCCCATCGGCGGTGTCCAGCACGGAGGTGGTCCCGCGGGCGGTGCCGGTGCCGGTGGCGGCGCGGTTGAAGGAGACCGCGACCTTGCCGCCGCCGAGCGCGACCAGGTCGCCCCAGCTGGAGAGGCCGGCCTCGCCGGTGTCGTAGGTCCAAGTCGAGGACGGTGTGAGCTTGCCGTCTGCGGAGCGGAATCGGATGCCGCTGAGGGTGGCGGTGGCGGTCTTGGCGGCGCTGGTGTTCTGGCGGGGGGCGTCGGAGACCAGCAGGGTGCCGTCGACGATCCGGACGATGGTGGTGGAGGCGTACAGCTTCGACCACAGGGTCTGGCCGGTGGCACCGTCGAGCACGGTGACGAAGGAGCCGTAGGTCAGCGTGGAGCCGGGTGAGGCGAACGGCCGGTAGGGCGCCTCGCCGGCGGAGGCCGCGATTACCAGGTCAGGCATGCCGTCGCCGGTCAGGTCGCCGGTGTCGTAGCCCTGCGCGGCGCTGGAGCTGAACGGGGTGAAGAAGTTGTACGCCATCGGGATCCGCACTGGGTACGGCTCGACGTCCCAGGGGCGGAGCGGCTTGACCTGCCAGTCGGCGTAAAGCGAGGTGTTGGTGCGGGCCCAGGAGGTGGATCCGTCGGCCTGGTGCAGCTGCACGCTGCCCAGGCTGTGTAGCGTGAAGTAGCTGCTGTTCGAGCCGGCCGGGACGGTCTTGGCCAGGCCGCGGACGCCCTCCAGGGTGGAGCCTGCGGTGAAGGTGACCGCTGCGTGGGCGTCCAGGTGGTTGCCGGCGTCGCCCGCCAGGGTGGTGTCAGCACTGTCGGTGGCGGCGGCCTGCGGGTAGAGGTCTGCATTCAGTCGGGCGGTGGTGTCCTCGACCTGACGCTCGGTCATCCGCTGCACGTCGGTGGCAGTGTTGGGCTCGGCGGCCAGCGCGTAAGGGGCGGCGGTCAGGGTCAGGCCTGCGGCGACCAGGCCGGAGGCGAGCCGGAGGGCGGTGCGGTAGGTGGTCATTACTTGGCTCCCTGGGTGAAGCGGATCGCCGAGCCGTTGGTCAGGACGGCCTGGTCGAAGGAGTATTGGAGGGCATCGGTGCCGGCCTGGTTCTCGATACCGACGGTGGCGCCGAAGCCCGCCCCGGGCACGTTCTGGTACTGGAAGGTGATGGCGCCGGTGGCCTCGTCGAGCAGCACCTCGAAGCTGACGCGTTTCGAGCTGTCGGAGACCAGCGGGATGTTGTCCCACACCACGGCGAAGGTGCGCTTGCCCGCGGTGCCGGTGGTGGCGGTGGTGACGGTTGACTTCTTGTCGAGCGTCAGGTCGTCCCAGAACGGGGCGACGGCACCATTCGGCTTGTACGCGGTGGGCAGCGCGGTGTTGGCGTAGTCGCCGATCCGCGGTTCCAGGAAGTTGACCAGGCCGTTGGTGGTGACGGCGGCGCTGGTGTACTTCACGCCGTAGTACGTGACCGGGAAGGGCAGGTTGACGGTCTTGGCGTCCTCATCGCCGCTGAGCGCGACCTTGCTGCTGCCCTTGACCCAGTTGTACGCAGCCGGGGCGCAGCTGGTGCCGGAGTTGTCGGTGCGGGCCGGGGTCTGTACGGTCGTGGCGACGTCGGCGGCGACGGCCAGTGAGCCGGTGAACACGCCGTTGCAGAGCACGGGCTGGGCGGGCTTGACGGTCAGTGTGTAGCTGCCCTCGGCGACCTTGCCCAGGTTGTAGGAGCCGTCCTGGTTGGAGACCACGGAGGCGACAGAGGTGCCGGTGAGCTCGACCACGGCGCCCGCGAGCGGCTTGCGGGTGACGCCCAGGACGGTGCCGGTGACGGCGTGGGTGGCGGCGGCGGTCATCGCCAGGAGGACATCCTGCGGCTGCCCGGCGGCGGCGGTCAGGCCATTCAGGGTGAAGTTCGCGTAGCCGTAGCCGGAGGCGGCGATGCTGTAGCTGCCGGGAGCCAGCGCGAGGCGGTAGGAGCCGTCGGAGGCGGTGGTGACGGTGCGGGTGTCGCCGCCGTCTGGGGTGATCCTCACCACGATGCCGGGCAGCGCCGCGCCGGTCGCCTTGTCTGTGGCCTTGCCGGTGACGCTGACGGCAGTGTGCGGGGCCAGGTCGACGGACTTGAGGATGTCGAGCTTGCCCTCGCCCCACACGTTGTTCATGTCCGCGGTGCCGCCGCAGTGGGTGTCGTCGACGTCCCGGGCGCCGTGATTGAGCAGCGCGCGGGTAGCGTCGATGTCGCCGATGAGGCTCGGCGCGGCCGACCACAGCAGTGCGGCCGCGCCAGCCACGTGCGGGGTGGCCATCGAGGTGCCGGACTCCGCCGTGTACGCCGAACCCGGCCAGGTGGAGCGGACGCCCACGCCGGGGGCGGAGATGTTCGGCTTGGCCGATCCGTCCACCAGGGACGGGCCGAAGCCGGAGAAGTTCGCGATCTTCCCGTTCACGTCGTACGCGCCGACGCCGTAGGACGGGGCCTGCGAACCGGGGGCGTGCGCGGTGGAGCAGGTGGTGCCGTCGCCGTCGTTGCCCGCTGCGAATGCCTCGAAAATACCCGCGGAGTTCCAAGCCGCGACGATGTCCTGATAGAAGGTGGTGTCGCCACCGCCCCAGGAGTTGTTGACGATGTTCGGCGCTAGGTCTGGGCGCGGGTTGTTGCCGTTGTGGTCGGTCGGTGCCAGGATCCACTGGCCGGCCTTCAGCAGGTACTCGTCCGAGCATTGCGAGGACTCGCAGCCCTTGGCGGCGATCCACTTCGCGTGCGGGGCGACGCCGATGCCGTTCTTGGCGACCATGGTGCCCATCGTGTGGGTGCCGTGGCCGTTGTTGTCGCACGGGGTGCTGGGGGTGGCGCAGTTCCCGGTCGGGTCGTAGAAGTTGTAGTCGTTGGTGAAGGTGCCGTTGCCGTTGTTGCCGCGGTAGTTGGCGACTAGGTCCGGATGGTCGTACTGGACGCCGGAGTCGACGTTGGCGATCACGATGCCCTCGCCGCGCGCGTCGTACTGCGACCACACCTGGTCGGCCTCGATGTCATGCACGCCCCATTCGGGCGTGCCATCGCCCGCGTCGGTGACGGCGGCGGATGGCAGTAGGGTGTCGTCCAGGTGGTAGGTCTGCGCCTTGACGACCTTCCGCACGTCGTCGCGCCGGGCCAGCTCGGCGATCAGCTTCGCGTCGCCGGTGACTTGGACGGTGTTGGCGATCCAGTAGTCCTGGTGACCGACCCTCTGCTCGTCTAGGTACTTCTTCAGGGCGCTCTGGCTGCGCTGCGCGGTGTTTTGTAGCTCCCGGTAGGCGGTCTTCGCCCGCTCGACGTGTGAGCCCTTGCCCTTGGCCCTGTCCAGGTCGGCGCGGTCCTTCAGGACCACGAAGAAGGTGGCCTGCAGCCCGCCCTCGACGGCGGACCGCAGGGCCGGGTCGACCTGGGCGGGGACGGCGGGCGACGGATCGGCAGCCACTGCCGCGGGCAAGGGGGTGCTCAGCACTCCAGCGGTCGCGATCACAAGGGCCGTCAGACACAGGGCTGATCCGCGCCGGATCGGTCGGGGCAAGGGCATTGGGGATCCTCGGGGGGAGGGAGCGGGGGACGCCCGAACCCTAGGAAGCGGCCGTTACTGCGGAATTACCGGCGCGGAAATCGGGATGGGGTCCCCGATGCGCGAAGGAGCGACCCAGTCACCGAGCCGCGCCTCGGACGCCGCAGTGCCCCCTGGCCGTCATGCCGGACGTCAAGCACCTCCACCGCAAAGCGACCGACAGCCTCCTGCCGTCCCTGCGCAGCAGATCGTCGAGGCGCAGGCCCAGCACCTGGACGACAGGCAACCGCCGGATGTGGCGTCGGCCGTCTCGTAGGCGCGGCTGATCTCGTCCCCTTCGAGGACCTGCTCGCTTAGCTCGCACTTCTTGCGGTGCCGCACCGGCCCGTTGTCCGCGACCGTGGCGAGGGCCCGGGGGCGGGCACCGTGCGCACCTGCAGTGGCACCGGAGCCCTCAGGGGTGCTGAGGCGTTGGCGCAGCGGCCGTAGCGAGCGAGCACCGTTGTGATCGCCTCCTCGACGGCGTGGCTGACGTCGGCGCGTGCGGGGCTCCAGCCGGCGAGCAGCATCCGCGGCCGCAGGACATAGTTGGCGATCATGCCAAGGAACGGGTTGGTGGCGCTCTCCACGCCAGGCACCAGTGCAGAGCCCGCGGCGTGCTGGGCCTCCAGATGGTGGACGGAGATGAGGTAGGGCAGCTTGCCCAGCTCGAACTGAGCCCGTCGCAGTTCCGGCAAGCGCGGCAATCATGGTTGCGCTGCGGGTGGCCAGGGGGTTAGAACGGCGTTGTTGTCCGAAACGAGTCGTTGGAAGGTCCGCGGTCCGGTGTCTCAGGCCGCCGCGGTAACCCTCCGGGGGAGAAACACCAGATCGATGGCCATGCTCTCGCTGCCCTTCAGCACCGAACGGCTCGTTTTGCGTCTGTTCACGCCGGACGACCTCGATGACCTGTACGCGTACCAGGGCCTTCCCGAAGTCGCTCGCTACCTTTACCGGGAGCCGCTCACTCGCGAACGGTGCGCGCAGAGCCTGGCCAGGCGCGCGGCTGGCACGGCGTGGGCTGAGGACGGCGACGACCTCGTGGTCGCCGTGTGCCCGGCCGGCGAAGCGACGGTCGTCGGCGAGGTGGTCCTGAAGCTCACGAGCGCGCGAGCACGCCAGGTCGAGATAGGCTGGGTCTTCAACCCAGCCTACAGCGGTCGGGGTTACGCGACCGAGGCCGCGCGGGCGACCGCCGCGCTGGCTTTCGCCGAGTTGGACGTCCACCGACTCTTTGCCCGCCTCGACGTACTTAACACCGCTTCGGTGCGCGTGTGCGAGCGCCTCGGCATGCGCCGGGAGGCGCACCTTGTCGAGAACGACCTCGACAACGAGCGCTGGGGCAGCGAGTACGTCTATGCGACGCTTGCTCGGGAATGGAAGGCCGATCGGGCTCAATGAGAGGTCCAGGCAGCGCTGCTGGAGGGGCTTGCTCATGGGTCGGCCGTCGCGCCAGCTGGTTCTGGCGGACGATCTGATGTGGAGTGCGGAGCCTCGGTGCAACGACGTCGTCTGCTCAGACCAGTCGTTCACCATGGGAGCTCCGCTGTTCGGTCAATGTGGCATCAGCCGCGAGATCGCGGTAGCCGAAGGTGCTTTTGCTCCTGGTCATCTGGGTGGGTTGACGCGGATCGTGCCGTTCGAGATGGTCGATGAGGTTCTCGCCGAGTGCGAGGTGGTGCAGCAGCGGCTGCGGAACCTGCCCGCCGGGTGGCGGCCTCCCTGCTGCTGGCTGCGGCGCTGTTCGAGGAGTGCGACTGCCTCGCGGTGTGGTCCAAGCTCAACGCTGGGCTGGAGCCCCTGCCGTACCCAAGGCCACCGGCACTGCGCGGTGGCACGCCCGTGCCCGACTCGGGGTGTGCGTCCGACGCGCGCTGTTCGACCTGGTGCGTGGGCCGGCGTCCGCGATCCGCACCACGGGCACCCGCTGGAGCGTGCTGCCAGTGGTCGTCATCGGCGGCACCTATCACCCTGGTGTCGCCCTCAGAGGGGTGTGCGGGTGGCGTGTTCGACGGCGGCTACGCCATGCTGGCGCCATGAGCGAGGAACCGTTGGAGAGCTGGGCGCAGCGGCGTGCGGTGGACCGGGCCCGCAAGCTGGGCCGGTTGCGTGCCCGCACTTTGATGCCGGGTCCGGAGCGGGCCTCCCACGTCCACCCCGAAGCCGAGCGCGTCATCGAGCAGTGGGACGGCTACCAGTGGGTTCCGCTGATGGTTGCCGCGAACCTGGCGGTGACCCAGCCGCTGATCGTCGCACCGGAACCGGTTGACGAGCGTCCCGCCCGGTGGGACCGGCCCGCACTGGGCGAAGGCACCGGCAGGCACCGCAAACCGAAGCGGCCAGCAGGATGATCCTTGGCCGACTGGACCCGCTTGGCCGGTAGGAGGAGCTTGCGACCGCACACTGCGGCGTGGCATGCGAAGAGGAACATGTGAGGCGCACAGCTTGGTGCTCCTGTGGTGCCGGGGTCAGCTGGCGTCGGGGTGGACGGAACCGTGAGAGGACGTACGAGGGTGACGGCAGTAGCCACGGAAAGCGAGAGGGCGGCGGGTGTGCTGCGCGCGGGGGCCTGGTGGCCTTGCCGACCGAGACCGTCTACGGACTGGGCGCGAACGCGGAAGACCCCGTTGCCGTCGCGCGGATCTTCCAGGCCAAGGGTCGGCCGCCCTCGCACCCGCTGATCGTCCACATCGCCGCCACGGACCAGCTGGACGACTGGGCCGAGGAAGTGCCTGCAACCGCGCGTCTGCTGGCCGAACACTTCTGGCCCGGTCCGCTGACCCTGGTCCTGCGGCGCGGCCACCGCGTGCCGCTCGAAGCGACCGGTGGCCTGGAGACGGTGGCCGTGCGCGTGCCCGACCACCCCGTGGCTCTCGCGCTGCTGTCGGTCTTCGGCGGCGGCTCACGGCCCCGTCCGCCAACCGTTTTGGCTCGGTCAGCGCCACCACCGCGGACCATGTCAGGGCGGAGCTCGGTGACGCCGTCGATTTCGTTCTGGACGGCGGCTCCTGCCAGGTTGGCGTCGAATCGACCATCGTCGACGTCACGGGCGAGATCCCGAGCATCCTGCGGCCAGGCGGGGTGAGGCGTGAGGATCTCGAAGCGGTGCTGGGGCACCCGGTCGCGGTCCCGCCTGCGAGCGGGGTCCGGGTGCCGGGCCAGCACCCGTCGCACTACGCGCCGCGTGCGCGGGTCGTCCTCGTCGAGCCGGAGAAGGTCGTCACCGAAGCCGAGCTCGCCCAGGAGGTCGGGCACCAAGTGGGCGTCTTTCTTCCCCCGTCCCTCGCCGGCGCTGCGGTGAAGGCCCGTGCCGTGGTGGCCTTGCCTGGTTCGCTGGACGCCTACGCGCACGGGCTGTACGGGTTCTTGCGCGAGCTCGACCGGCAGGGGTGCGATCTCATCGTCGCGTCCCTGCCGGTGGAGGAAGGGCTGGGGTTGGCGATCGCCGATCGGCTTCGCCGCGCCGCAGGGCCACGGCCTTCCGCGTGAACGGCCGCGGCCGGGGCGGTCAGGATGCGGTGGGGACCGCGTCGAGGCTGCGGGTGGCGACGGATTGGGCGCCGCCGTCGGCCAGGCGGTAAGCACGGTGCGGCGGCCACCGCACCGGCCAGGAAGCGGGGGCGCACCAGGAGTAGATCCAGGGTGTCCTCGATGTGCTCGGCCAGGATCTCTCCGTCCGTCTAGCGTCCGGCGGCGCGGTTGCGAGCTCGCTTGGGGTCACCCGTTCGGCAAGGTTCCGGACGAAGCCACCCGGTGTGCACCCGGACCCAGGGCGGAGTAGGCCGCCGCCGCAGCCACGGACACGGCGCTGCGCGCCGCCGCCGACACACGCTCCGCTTGCGGGGATCTGGACGGATCGGGGGCTCTGGCTGCCGGTCGCCCTGGTCGGGGAGGTGGCCGCACCGGCCGGCGGCCATGGGGTGCGCAGCGAGCTGGTGCGGGGTGGCGGTGGCCGAGGATCCACCGGGGAGCGGCTATGGCGATACCTGCGCGCCGCGCGGCCCGCCGACGGCCTGCCTCACGCCGCCCACGTTCGCATCGCACCCGCCCCATGACACGGCTGAGAACGCCCCACGGGCTGGAGGTCTACGACGGCATCGACCGGGTCGCGGTGGCGGGAGCGCCCGTGGACGGCATCGGTGTTGTGGCGGATCGAAGTGTCAGCACCCCCGCGCAGCAAGGGGGTAGGACGCGCTCTGTTGGGCTCCGCCCTGGACGTGTTGACCAGTCTGGGCGCCACCGAGGTGATCTGCTGTGTTCGACGACGATGTTCCGGCGGGAGACGACAGGGACCGCACCGCAGCGAATCGCCTCTACGATTCAGCCTCTCCACTGTCCACTACAGCGGCGTGCGCTACCGGTTGCGCACCACCTTCCAGCAACGCCGACGCGTGGCCGGTGTCTCTCGAACGCGGAGGGCGGTGATCTGCCCCGCCGGATGACATGCGGTGCTGCGGCGCGGTGCATCCCCCGCGTTCGTGGGGGAGCGGGAGACTCAGGTCTGTGGGAGGTTTCCTTCGGGCTCGCGCGCTGAACCGCGCGGGCGCAGGCCGTGCAGGACGGTCTCCACCAATTGGTCGGTGTATTCGACGGTCACCGGTCCGGTGCGCTGCAGCCAGCGGTTGAGCAGGGGGCCCCAGAAGAGTTCGACGGCCAGGTCCAGATCGGCGTGGGGGTCGAGTTGCCCGGCATTCTGGGCTTCGCGCAGGCGCGCGCGCTTGAGCTCTTGCATCGGTTCGTGGAGGCGCTGCGCGTACGTCGCCGCGAGTTCCGGATCGTGGACGATCTCGGTGTGCAGCGCGCGCATGGGGGCGTCGTAGCGCGGGTCGTTGAGCTCGCCCACCGTGGCGCGGAGTACGGTTTTGAGATCGGCTTCGAGGTCACCGGTGTTGGGGAGCGCGGGGTCCCCGCTGACCGGGTCCTCGCTGAGCAGGAGGAACGCGTCGAAGAGCACGGCGCCCTTGGATGGCCACCAGCGGTAGATCGTCTGTTTGCCGACGCCGGCCCGGGCGGCGATCGCCTCGATGGTGAGTTTGGCGTAGCCGGTCTCGCTGACGAGGTCGACGGAGGCGGTAAGAATCGCCCGGCGCGACGCCTCGCTGCGGCGAGTCGCGGTGTGAGCGCTCTTGGGTGAGGTGGGCACGTCCCGAACGTAGCACGAATCGAGACGAGACGGATCGTCTTGACGGTATGGAGTGGCCCGCATAAGGTCATCCCGTACGAGACGCAACGTCTCGTCTCGACAATTGTTGGGAGCACCCCATGCGCACCTCAGCCCGACATGCCGACCGCGTCTGGTTCATCACCGGTGCGAGCCGGGGCCTGGGCCGTTCCTTTGCCGAGGCGGCCCTGGCCGCGGGCGACCGCGTCGCGATCGCCGCACGCACCACCGGGCCCCTGGAAGAGCTGGCCGCTGCCCATCCCGGGCGCGTGCTGCCCCTCGAACTGGACGTCACCGACCGCGAGGCGGTATTCGTGGCCGTCGACCGGGCGGTGGCCCGGTTCGGGCGCATTGACGTCGTCGTCAACAACGCCGGCATGCTCTCGATGGGGATGGTCGAGGAGTTCAGCGAATCCGAGGCCCGTGCCCAGTTGGACATCAACTTCTTCGGCGCGCTGTGGGTGAGCCAAGCGGTGCTGCCCACCCTGCGCGAGCAGCGGTCCGGGCACATCGTGCAGATCTCCAGCATCGGAGCCCTGGGCGGCTTCCCGAGCACCGGTCTCTACAGTGCCGCCAAGTTCGCCCTGGAGGGGATGAGCGAAGCGCTCGCCCTGGAGGCGGCGGGCTTCGGGGTGAAGGTGAGCATCGTCCAGCCGGGCGGCTACTGGACCGATCTCTACACCGCGATGCACAGTACGCGCACCCTGGAGACGTACGCGCCGCTGCGGGCGGACCTGCAGAAGCAGTTCGCGCAGGGGTCCATCGACAGTGACCCCCGGCTGGCCGCCCAGGCAATCCTGAGACTGGTCGACAGCGCCGATCCGCCGCTGCGTCTGCTGCTTGGCAGCGTGGCCTACGACCTCGCGTTCGACATATCGCGCAAGCGCATGGAGACTTGGGCCGCGTGGGAGCCCGTCAGCCGCGCCGCGGAACAGGCCATTTCCGTGCCGCCCCCGGCCTCCTGACGCGGGGCCGGCCCCTGCATGAGGGGCTCACACCGCGGGGATTCGCCGATTGATGTCCACCCGGCAGGTTTCACACGGCCATGCGGCAGATCTCGGCCTGGCGCCACCGAGGAACGAGATGTGCCCGAGCACCCCCAGGACGACAAGGCCGTGCAAGTGTCCCCACGCGCTCACCAGTAAGGCGGTCGCAGGCAGCAGACATGCCCCAGGCCGTACTGCGGGAGTTGTTCTACTGACCTTCCAAGCGTAAAGTCGTCATGGCGGGATCGTGGCTGGTCGGAGGCGGGTGCCGGTGAGGCATCCGTCGATGATGTCGCTGCGGTA
>NZ_JBEYJD010000104.1:0-2011 GCF_040636125.1 Streptomyces sp. NPDC006733
GCCCGGCCCCGCCCGCCCCCCCCCCCCCCGCCCCCCGCCCCCCCCCCCCCGGGCCCCCCCCCCCCCCGGGGGCCCCCCCCCCGCCCGTTCCGCGTCGATCACCTCTGCGGAGCCCTACGGCAGGGCGAGCATCTGCTCCAGGGCCTGCTTGGCGTACCGCTCGGTCTCCTCGTCCACCTGGATGCGGTTGACGAGCTTGCCGTCCGCCAGCGACTCCAGCGTCCACACCAGGTGCGGCAGGTCGATGCGGTTCATCGTCGAGCAGAAGCAGACGGTCTTGTCGAGGAAGACGATCTGCTTGTCCGGGTGCGCCTTGGCGAGCCGGCGGACGAGGTTCAGCTCGGTGCCGATCGCCCACGCCGAGCCGGCCGGGGCCGCGTCCAGCGCCTTGATGATGTACTCCGTCGAGCCGACGTAGTCGGCGGCGGAGACGACCTCGTGCTTGCACTCGGGGTGCACCAGCACGTTCACACCGGGTATCCGGGCGCGGACGTCCTCGACCGACTCGATCGAGAAGCGGCCGTGCACCGAGCAGTGGCCGCGCCACAGGATCATCTTCGCGTCGCGCAGCTGCTGGACGGTCAGCCCGCCGCCCGGCTTGTGCGGGTTGTAGAGCACGCAGTCGTCGAGCGACAGGCCCAGGTCGCGGACCGCGGTGTTGCGGCCCAGGTGCTGGTCGGGGAGGAAGAGCACCTTCTCGCCCTGCGAGAACGCCCACTCCAGCGCGCGCTCGGCGTTCGAGGACGTGCAGATCGTGCCGCCGTGCCGGCCGGTGAAGGCCTTGATGTCGGCGGAGGAGTTCATGTACGAGACGGGGACCGTGGTCCCGGCCACGCCCGCCTCGGTCAGCACGTCCCAGCACTCGGCGACCTGCTCGGCGGTGGCCATGTCGGCCATCGAGCAGCCGGCCGCCAGGTCCGGGAGGATCACGGCCTGCCGGTTCGACGTGAGGATGTCCGCGGACTCCGCCATGAAGTGCACACCGCAGAAGACGATGTACTCGGCCTCGGGGCGCGCGGCGGCGTCGCGCGCGAGTTTGAAGGAGTCGCCGGTCACATCGGCGAACTCGATGACTTCGTCACGCTGGTAGTGGTGGCCCAGGATGAAGACCTTGCTGCCGAGCCTGGCCTTCGCCGCGCGAGCACGCTCGACGAGGTCGGGGTCGGACGCGGCCGGCAGGTCACCGGGGCAGTCGACACCGCGCTCGCTGCGGGGATCGGACTCCCGTCCGAGCAGGAGCAGGGCGAGCGGCGTGGGCTGAACATCCAGCACATCCAGCGGTTCTGTGGTGGTCACGGGCCCGGAGCCCTTTCTGTGCAGCACAGCCTTTTCGTCTACCTGACGTTATCTATGATAGCCCGTTCGTGTCAGATTGACGATGCGGGTAGCGTCAATGTGACGCATTCCGTTCCAAGCCGTTCCGCGCCCGCAGTGTGCGAGCATTGACGGGCATAGGACGTATCGGACCCGGAATGAATCCGGGAGGACACCGGTTACGAGTTGATGGCAGAAGTCCGAACAACCCGGGAGTGAAGCAGATGTCGGTTCAGGACGAGAAGACCGCCGAGACCACCGCGAACGACGGACTTCTCCTGTCGGAATCCGCTGCGGCCAAGGTCAAGGGCTTGCTCGAGCAGGAAGGCCGTGAAGACCTGGCGCTGCGCGTCGCCGTTCAGCCTGGCGGCTGCTCCGGCCTGCGCTACCAGCTGTTCTTCGACGAGCGTTCGCTCGACGGCGACGTCGTGAAGGACTTCGACGGTGTGAAGGTCGTCACCGACCGGATGAGCGCCCCGTACCTGGGCGGCGCCTCCATCGACTTCGTGGACACGATCGAGAAGCAGGGCTTCACGATCGACAACCCGAACGCCACGGGCTCCTGCGCCTGCGGCGACTCGTTCCACTGATCTCACACGAAGGCGGCGGGCGCCCCGCGGGGGGGGGGGGCGCCCCCCCGGTTTGGCCACCCCGCCCCCCGGCCCCGCGGGCGGCGGGGGCGCGCGGCGCCGCGGGC
>NZ_JBEYJD010000104.1:2021-11615 GCF_040636125.1 Streptomyces sp. NPDC006733
GCCTCCACCCCCTCCCCCCACCCCCCCCCGGGGCCGCCCCCTCCGGGGGGGGGGCCCCCCCGCCTTCGTCGTTCCACCAGCCGTGCCCGAGCCCTACTTGAGCGCGGGCACGATCGCGCCGTCGTACAGGTCCACGACCTTGCGGTCACCGAGCGGCCGCTCCAGCCGCACGGTCCGGGTGGTGTCCTTCGCGAGCATGATGCAGACGCGCTTCGCGGGGTCGGGCGTGCCCGTGATCCGTACGGTCACCGCCGCCGCGGACTCCTCGGCGGTCGCCGCGTAGGTCGAGCAGACCCCGGCCCAGAAGTGCACCTCCAGGACGTTGCCGTGCACGGTGTACGAGACGGCCTTCTGCTTCTGCGGCGCCTTCGGGTCGGTCGGCGTCACCGGCTCGGCCGGGTCGGCGGGCTGCGTCGGCCCGGTGGTGCCCGGGCCGCCCGGCTGCTCGCCCGGCAGGCCGGTGCCCGGCGCGTCCCGCTGGATGTAGCGCGCCTCGACGGCCGGCTGGGCGACGGTGTGCGTCCTGGTCACCCCGGCCTGCGCCACGTCGAACAGCCAGGACGGCACCAGCGCCCGCGCACCCGAGACGAACTGCGCCGACAGCCCGAACACGGCGCCCCGGACCTCGAGCTTCTGCTCGGCGGCCGGCACGCACGGCATGCTCCGCGGCAGCGTCTTGTCGTCGCTCGGCGCCGTCGGCTGCTTCGGGAGCAGCGACGGGCACGTACCGCCGACCCCGTGGTCCGCGCCGCCCGTCCCGGCGCCCTGCAGCTCCTTCAGGGCCTGCGCGGCGTCGACCACCGGGTACTGGTCGCCCTTGTCGAGCGCGGCCAGCAGGCCGTACCCGCCGCTCAGCTGCCCGTCCGCGCCGATCCGCAGCGTGGTGCGCCAGCCGTGCGTCGGCAGGCCGCCCACCACCGGGTCGGCGTTCACCATCCGCACCGCGCCGGCCGTCTCGCTCGCGTCGATCTTGGCGGCGGTCAGTCCGAGGGCGGCCAGGGCCGGCGCCGCGGCCTGCTTCGCCCGGTCCTCGGAGACCGCGGGCCCGGACGTGCCGGTCGGTCCCGCGGACGACGCCGACGTGCCCGCGTCCACGGAGGACGTCGAGGTTCCCGAATCGGCCGACGCCGCCGGCGAGCCGGACGCGGCGTCGGCCGAGGCGGCCGGCGGGCCGGAGCAGACCGGCGAGTCCGGGCCGCCCGCGCCGGGGCCGCCCGCGTCCGGAGCGATCGGCGCGTCCGGCTTCGACGGCGGGGTCCGGTAGCACTTGGCGAGCGGGCCGAGCCGTGAGTACGACCAGTTGCCCTCGCCGGACCGGTTCACCTGCAGGAAGGGGCCGCTGCCGTCCGGGGTGCCGCCCGCCCGCCAGAAGTCGTGGTCGAGCTTGACGGGTCCCGGTACGTCCAGCGCCTTCGCCAGCTTCTCGACGGCCGCCTGCGTCACCTGCCCGTGCGGCCGGAAGACCGGCGCCGCCTTCGGGCCGGCGGGCAGCGGCTTGACGACCTGGTACCGCGCGCCGGGCGCCGACGCGCTGCCGCTGCCCGTGCCCGCCGCCACGTCGTTCCTGGCGCTGTCCAGCGCGAGTGGCGCGGGTGCCCCGCTCTCCCGCTGGTCCGAGGCGTTGCCCGCGTTCGTCGCCCAGTAGGCCCCGCCGCCGCCCGCCACCAGGACCGCCGCGGCCATCGCGGCGACGGCCAGGGGCGACCTGAGGCGGCGGCGCGGAAGGGGATGGTCCGTCGTGTCGTCGTTGCGTTCGGTGCTCACCGTGCTGCTCCCTCGGCTCCGTACCGTCAGTTGCAGCTGTGACGGAGCCCGGGCCCGCACGGTTCCCACCGGGCGGGCCGGCGACCTGCCCGAGCGGCCGGCGGGATCAGGCGCCGTACTCCGCCATACCGTCCACGACGTGCGCGGACGCGAGGGGCACGGTGATGCCGTGCAGGCTCGATGGGGCGGCGGCCGACCGGGCCGCATGCGCCGGGACCGTCCAGTGCGGAGCCATCCGACGGCAGTCGCCGAGCAGATCGGCGAGCGACTCGGAACGGGATTCGGGTTCGACGACGGGGGACACGGGGGACGAAGTAGAAGCCATACCTCCGACCCTAGGCACTTGATCAGATACGGGTAAGCCCTACTATCGGGTAGTTTCTCCGTGTCCGGTGGCCGGTTCCCGCCCCGGAGGGCGCACCCCATACGATGACGGTGCCTCTTCCGTGTTGCCCAGGGTTCCCTTCCGGCCCTTGCCGACCTTCGCCGCCGCCCCCGCAGGAGCATTCAGTCGTGCGTATCGCTGTCACCGGATCCATCGCCACCGACCACCTGATGACCTTCCCCGGCCGCTTCGCCGACCAGCTGGTCGCGGACCAGCTGCACACGGTCTCGCTCTCCTTCCTCGTGGACACCCTCGATGTCCGGCGCGGCGGAGTCGCCCCCAACATCTGCTTCGGCATGGGTGTGCTCGGCCTGCGGCCGATCCTCGTGGGCGCGGCGGGCTCCGACTTCGCCGAGTACCGCGCCTGGCTGGACCGGCACGGCGTCGACACCGCGTCCGTCCGCATCTCCGAGGTGCTGCACACCGCGCGCTTCGTCTGCACCACGGACACCGACCACAACCAGATCGCGTCCTTCTACACCGGCGCGATGAGCGAGGCCCGGCAGATCGAGCTGCAGCCGGTCGCCGACCGCGTCGGCGGCCTGGACCTGGTCCTCATCGGAGCGGACGACCCCGAGGCGATGATCCGGCACACCCAGGAGTGCCGTGACCGCGGCATCCCGTTCGCCGCCGACCCCTCGCAGCAGCTCGCCCGCATGGACGGCGAGGACATCCGCCTCCTGGTGGACGGCGCCACGTACCTGTTCACCAACGAGTACGAGAAGGCGCTGATCGAGTCGAAGACGGGCTGGACCGGCGACGAGATCCTCGCCAAGGTCGGCACCCGCATCACCACCCTCGGCGCGCAGGGCGTCCGCATCGAGCGCCCCGGCCAGCCGGTGATCGAGGTCGGCTGCGCCGAGGAGGAGGCGAAGGTCGATCCGACCGGCGTCGGCGACGCGTTCCGCGCCGGCTTCCTGGCGGGCCTGGAGTGGGAGCTGTCCCTGGAGCGCTCCGCGCAGCTCGGCTGCATGCTGGCGACGCTGGTCATCGAGACGCTCGGCACCCAGGAGTACGAGCTGCGCCGCGGCCACTTCATGGACCGCTTCACCAAGGCGTACGGCCACGAGGCCGCCGCGGAGGTCAAGACCCACCTGGTCTGATCCGTCGGGCGCCCGCGTTCCCCGGCCGCTCCGACGAGCCCGGGGAGCGCGGGCGTCAGCTCCTGCGCCGCACCAGATACGCCGTGCCGCGCTCCGCCGCGCGCTCGCCGACGTACTCCTGGTCCCGCATCTGGCACCAGGCGGGGATGTCCAGCCGCGCCGCCTCGTCGTCCGACAGCACGGCGATCACCGCGCCCACCGGCACGTCGCCGATCACCTTGGCGAGCTCGATCACCGGGATCGGGCAGCGCCGGCCGAGCGAGTCGACCGTCAGCGCGGGCGCGTCCGGGGAGCCGGCGGAGTCCTGGGGCCCGGAGGGGACGGCGGCCGCCGCCGGGGGAGCGGCCGGGGCGCCGAGCTCGTCGCGGACCGAGCGGACGACACCCGGCAGCACGTCGAGGAAGCGCTCGACGTCTGCCGCCGGAGTGCCCGGCGGCAGCGACACCCGGACGTTGCCCTCCGACAGGACTCCCATCGCGCGCAGCACGTGGCTTGGGGTCAGGGTGCTGGAGGTGCAGGACGAGCCGGAGGAGACCGAGAAGCCGGCGCGGTCGAGCCCGCCGAGCAGCGCCTCCCCGTCGACGTAGAGGCAGGAGAACGTCACGAGGTGCGGCAGCCGCAGCGTCGGATGGCCGACGACCTCCACGTCCGGGACGAGGCCGGGCACCCGCGAGCGGATCCGCTCGACCAGTTCCGACAGCCGCGCCCGTTCCGCCGCGGCCTCCTCGCGCACCGCGCGCAGCGAGGCCGCCGCCGCCACGATGGCCGGCAGGTTCGCGAAGCCGGGGGAGCGGCCCGACTCCCGTTCGTCCGCGGGGCCCTGCGGAGCGAAGCGCACGCCCTTGCGGACGGCGAGCAGACCGACGCCGGGCGGCCCGCCCCACTTGTGGGCGCTGGCGGCCAGCACCGACCAGCCGTCCTCCACCGGCCCCCAGGCGAGCGACTGGGCGGCGTCCACCAGCAGCGGCACCCCCGCCTCCCGGCACAGCCGCGCGGCCTCGCCGACCGGCTGCACCGTGCCCACCTCGTGGTTGGCGGACTGCAGGCAGGCCAGCGCGGTGTCCGGGCGCAGCGCGGCGGCGAACGCGGCGGCGTCCACCCGGCCCGTGCGGTCCACCCCGACCTCGGTGGGGTCGTACGCCGCGGCGGCGTGGAGCACCGACGAGTGCTCGACGGCCGACACCACGACGTGACGGCCCGTCCGCCGCCTGCCCGCCATGGCTCCCGACACGCCCGTGTGAACCGCGAGGGTGCCCGAAGGAGTGAAAACGAGTTCGTCCGGACGGCAGCCCACCGCCTCGGCGGCGGTCTGCCGGGACGCGTCCAACAGCAGCCGGGCGCGGCGCCCCTCGCGGTACAGCCGGGCCGGGTCCGCCCACCCCTCGTCCAGCGCGGCTACCAGGGCCTGGCGGGCGACGGGGTGCAGGGGCGCGGCGGAAGCCGCATCGAAGTAGGACACGCCCGGCACGCTACGCCTGTCGCCCGGCGGTTCGTCAGGCGGCATGCGGAGCATGGCGGTCCACCCCTTCGGGAAGTGCCCCGGCGCGTTGGACCCCCTCCCCGCGCGACCCCAAATAGCGTCCAGTAGGGTTTGGTCCGCATAAACATCCACACCTACCTGCCCGCGCCAGGGCCGACCGACCAGCTGACGGCCGGGCACCCGGACGCGTGGGCGAGACTCTCGGGAAGGCGCTACGTGAGTCCCAACGGCTCCGACCGCTCGTCGCGGCGCCCGGTGCGGCGGAAGCTGCCGCAGGCGCTGGCCGCGGCGCTGGTCCTTGTGACCGCCACCGGTTGTGAATACCCCCGCCTTGGCATGCCCAGCCCCGCTACGGAAGAAGCACCCCGGATCCTGGCGCTCTGGCAGGGCTCCTGGGCCGCCGCGCTGGCGACCGGTGTGCTCGTCTGGGGTTTGATCATCTGGAGTGTGATCTTCCACCGGCGAAGCCGGACGAAGGTCGAGGTTCCCTCGCAGACCCGGTACAACATGCCCATCGAGGCGCTGTACACCGTGGTCCCGATCATCATCATCGCGGTGTTCTTCTACTTCACCGCGCGTGACGAGAACAAGCTCCTGGCGACCTCGGCGAAGCCCGACCACGTGGTGAACGTGGTCGGCATGCAGTGGAGCTGGGCGTTCAACTACGTCGAGGACGTGGACGGCAACGCGTCGTCTCCCGCGACGGCTCCCAAGGAGCTGTCCGAGATCCCCGTCGACAAGCTGAAGTTCCCGGTGGGCGCCGACGGCGTCTACGACTTCGGCACCCCCGCCACCAGGAACCCGGACACCGGCAACCCCGGTCCGACGCTCTGGCTGCCCAAGGGCGAGACGGTGCGGTTCGTCCTCACCTCGCGTGACGTCATCCACTCGTTCTGGGTGGTGCCGTTCCTCATGAAGATGGACGTCATCCCGGGCCACACCAACGTCTTCGAGGTGACTCCGAGCAAGGAGGGCACCTTCTTGGGCAAGTGCGCGGAACTGTGCGGCATGGACCACTCCCGGATGCTCTTCAACGTGAAGGTCGTCTCCCCGGAGGAGTACAAGGCGCACTTGAAGGATCTGGCGAAGAAGGGCCAGACCGGATACCTCCCGGCGGGCATTGCCACCACGGGCAACGCCAAGAATGCGGAGCCCAAGACCACATGAGCATTCTCAACGAACCCCATCAGGGCACGGCCGCCGTCGGCGGGTCGTACGAGGACGAGTTGCCGGTGAAGCGGGCACAGCCCGGCGCCGTGGTCATCAAGTGGCTCACCACCACGGACCACAAGACGATCGGGTCGATGTACCTGATCACCTCGTTCTTCTTCTTCATCCTCGGCGGCATCATGGCGCTGCTCATGCGTGCCGAGCTGGCCCGCCCGGGCACGCAGATCATGTCGAACGAGCAGTTCAACCAGGCGTTCACGATGCACGGCACCGTGATGCTCCTGATGTTCGCGACGCCGCTCTTCGCGGGCTTCGCGAACTGGATCATGCCGCTGCAGATCGGCGCGCCCGACGTGGCGTTCCCGCGGCTGAACATGTTCGCCTACTGGCTCTACCTGTTCGGCTCGCTGATCGCGGTGGCCGGCTTCCTGACGCCGGCGGGTGCGGCCGACTTCGGCTGGTTCGCCTACTCCCCGCTGTCGGACGCCGTCCGCTCGCCGGGTGTCGGCGCCGACATGTGGATCATGGGTCTGGCCTTCTCCGGCTTCGGCACGATCCTCGGCTCGGTCAACTTCATCACCACGATCATCTGCATGCGCGCCCCCGGCATGACGATGTTCCGCATGCCGATCTTCGTCTGGAACGTCCTGCTGACCGGTGTCCTGGTCCTGCTGGCCTTCCCGGTGCTGGCCGCCGCGCTCTTCGCCCTGGAGGCCGACCGGAAGTTCGGGGCGCACGTCTTCGATGCCGCGAACGGCGGGGCGTTGCTGTGGCAACACCTCTTCTGGTTCTTCGGCCATCCGGAGGTGTACATCATCGCGCTGCCGTTCTTCGGCATCATCAGCGAAGTGATCCCGGTCTTCAGCCGCAAGCCGATGTTCGGCTACGTCGGCCTGATCGGCGCGACGATCTCGATCGCGGGCCTGTCGGTCACCGTCTGGGCGCACCACATGTACGTCACGGGCGGCGTGCTCCTGCCGTTCTTCTCCTTCATGACGTTCCTCATCGCGGTTCCGACCGGTGTGAAGTTCTTCAACTGGATCGGCACGATGTGGAAGGGGTCACTGAGTTTCGAGACCCCGATGCTGTGGGCCGTCGGCTTCCTGATCACCTTCGCGTTCGGTGGTCTGACCGGTGTCATCCTGGCGGCGCCGCCGCTGGACTTCCACGTCTCGGACTCGTACTTCGTGGTGGCGCACTTCCACTACGTGATCTTCGGCACCGTGGTCTTCGCGATGTTCTCCGGCTTCCACTTCTGGTGGCCGAAGTTCACCGGAAAGATGCTGGACGAGCGGCTCGGCAAGATCACCTTCTGGACGCTGTTCTTCGGTTTCCACGGCACGTTCCTCATCCAGCACTGGCTGGGTGTCGAGGGCATGCCGCGCCGGTACGCGGACTACCTGGCGGCGGACGGGTTCACCACGCTGAACACCATCTCCACCATCAGCTCGTTCCTGCTCGGCCTGTCGATGCTGCCGTTCTTCTACAACGTGTGGAAGACCGCCAAGTACGGCAAGAAGATCGAGGTCGACGACCCGTGGGGCTACGGACGTTCCCTCGAATGGGCGACCTCCTGCCCGCCGCCGCGGCACAATTTCCTCACGCTGCCGCGTATCCGGTCCGAGTCGCCCGCCTTCGACCTGCACCACCCGGAGATCTCCGCGATGGAGCTGGAGCAGAACCTCGACACTGAGCGCGGCGCCCTCTACGCCGGTGGCGAAGAGCACGAAGGGAAGGGGAAGCAGCTGTGAGGGTCCAAGGCAAGATGTTCCTCGGCCTGGCGGTCTTCATCCTCGCCTCGGCCATCGTCTACGGCTACTGGTCCAAGGAGCCCGCCGGCACCACGGCGCTCTTCCTGGCCTTCGGCCTCAGCGTGATGATCGGCTTCTACCTGGCCTTCACCGCCCGCCGGGCGGACACCGGGGCCCAGGACCGCGAGGACGCGGACGTCGCGGACGACGCCGGCGAGGTGGGCTTCTTCAGCCCGCACAGCTGGCAGCCGCTCTCGCTCGCCATCGGCGGCGCGCTGGCGTTCCTCGGTGTGATCTTCGGCTGGTGGCTGCTGTACTTCTCCGCCCCCATGCTCTGCATCGGCCTCTACGGCTGGGTGTTCGAGTACTACCGCGGTGAGAACCAGACGCAGTAGGACCCGGCGGGAGACCGCCGGCAGCGAACGGGCTGGGCCCGGACACCTTCGCGGTGTCCGGGCCCAGCCCGTTCGCATGCGCTCAACGCGCCGTTCCGGGTGATTCTTCATACCTTATGACCATGAGTCACTTCACCCGGCGCCGGACGGCGATGCGATACGCACTTCTCGTGGCCCCTCTCGCGGTGGGGCTGACCTCATGCGGTGCCGACGGGGGCGACCCGCTGGCGGCCTCCCCCTACGACGCGGCGGGCCAGGTGGCGTACAGCCTGTCCGGCGGCGGCAAGGTCGACCCGAACAAGCCGCTGGAGATCACCGCCAAGGGCGACGACCGGATCACCGACGTCACGGCCACGGACGCCGCAGGACGCTACGTCAAGGGCGAACTGGCCCCCGACGGCATACGGTGGCACAGCACCGCTCCGCTGGCCGCAGGGGCCCATTACACGGTCCGGGTGAGCACCGAGGACGGGAACGGCCGCCCCGGCCGGGAGACCGTCGGGTTCGACACCACGGCCGCCGACAAGCTGCTGCGCGTCAGCTTCGGCCCCGACGCCGGCACCTACGGCGTCGGCCAGCCCGTCACCGCCGAGCTGAGCGTGCCCGTCAAGGACCCCGCGGCGCGCGCCAAGGTGGAGCAGAACCTGCAGGTCACCGCCAGTCCCGAAGCCGCGGCCGGCTCCTGGTACTGGGTGGACGACCGCACCTTGCACTACCGCCCGCAGAGCTACTGGCCCGCGCACGCGAAGATCGAGGTGCGCAGCACCCTGGACGGCGTCCGCGTCGAGAACAGCCTCTACGGGGGAGCCTCCAAGCCGCTGTCGCTGACGACCGGCGACCGGGTGGAGGCCATCACCGACTCCGGCTCGCACGAGATGACGTTCAAGCGCAACGGCAGCGTCGTCCGCACGATCCCGATCACCACCGGCAAGCCGGGCTTCTCCACCCGCAACGGCGTCAAGGTCGTGCTGGGCAAGGAGGAGTTCGTCCGGATGCAGAGCGAGAGCATCGGCATCTCGGCCGGCAGCTCCGAGGCCTACGACCTGCCCGTCTACTGGGCCACCCGGGTGACGTGGAGCGGCGAGTACGTGCACGCCGCGCCGTGGTCGGTCGGCTCGCAGGGGTCCGACAACGTCAGCCACGGCTGCACCGGGATGAGCACCGAGAACGCCCACTGGTTCTTCGACCAGGTGCAGAAGGGCGACGTCGTCCAGGTCGTCAACAGCGCGGGCGAGACGATGACCCCGTTCGACAACGGCTTCGGCGACTGGAACCTGAGCTGGTCCCAGTGGAAGAGCGGCAGCGCGCTCGGCGGGAAGGGCCAGGCGGCGGCGGTGCAGAACACCGCCGCGCCGGCCCGGCTCCGTCCCGAGCTGTAGCCGCCCGCCCGGTGGCCCGCCCTACGCGGGCGCGGCCACCGCCAGGGGGGGGGGGGGGGGCGTGGGCCCCCCGGGCGTCCGCCTTCGCCCGTTGGCGGCCGGCGCCCCACAACGCCGCGGTGGCCGCTCAGGACGGACTGGCGCCGGGGCGCGGCGCGTTCGGGCCC
>NZ_JBEYJD010000105.1:0-10916 GCF_040636125.1 Streptomyces sp. NPDC006733
TGAGCCGCAGCGTGTCCCGGGGCGCGAGGGAGGCCAGACCGGGGCCGCCGCCCTGTCAGCACGCCGGCGGTGCGGGCCGGCGCGCCGAGCGCCGGTCAGGACGCGTCGCGCGCCGAGATCTGGGTCAGGCAGGTGAGCAGGCTCCGGTTGAAGGTGGCGACGAAGCCCTCGGGCGTGCCGGTGTCGCGCGGCCGGGTGAGGTAGGGGGCGAGCTTGCGCTCGACCTCCTGGACGCCGGGCTGGGAGGCCATGAAGCGGGCGACGTCCTGGAGGTCGCCCTCGTACTCGATGACCCGGACCATGGTGGCGTCCCGGATGAACACGGCGGTGGCGAGGATCCGGGTGGTCTCCTCGCCGTCGCCGCCCTTGACGACGGGTGAACCGACCCGGCGGAAGCCGCCGAAGATCTCCCCGATCTCCTTGTCGTAACCGGCCTTGATGTCGTAAGTGATGGCGGCGAACGGCATGGGCGGCCTCCGAGGCGGTGAGGGGGATCCGGCGGGCGGGGGCCCGCCGCTGGGGGCCGGGAGCGGCCCCGGCCCCTATGGTCACCCTCGCGCTCTCGCACCACTGGAGTACGGCTCGGCCCCCGCACGAGGGTTCGCGCGGGGGCCGGGGACGATCGGTGCGGCTGCGTCCGGGTCAGACGGCGGGCCGTCCGAACCAGGTCGACAGGGCCAGGTACAGCCCGTCCGCCAGCTCGCCGGGGGTGGCGTCGCGGTCCGCGGCCCAGGCGACGTAGCCGTCGGGGCGGATCAGCAGCGCGCCCAGGTCCGGGACCGCCTCGGCGGTCCCGGTGAAGGAACGCACCCGGTCGCCGGCGCCCGCCGTGGCCGCCCAGCGGGCGAGCGTGGCAGCGGTCTCCGGCTGTCCGGCGAGGTCGACCAGGACCGGCCTGCCGTCGTGCAGCAGGTGCGCCAGGTGGACGTCGCCGTCGGCGCCCTTGAGCACCGTGTCGCGGGCGAAGTCGCCGACCAGCGGGTGGTGCGTGCCGCCCTGCGGCGGGTACTTCACGTCCACCCCGGCGATCATGCCGGCCAGGAACCGGTTGACGTCCGGCAGCTGCATCAGCTGGTTGAACATGTCCCGCAGCGGGGTGACGATCGGGTCCGGGTTCATCAGCGCGATCTGCGCCAGGGTGTTGCCGATGACGCCCTCGGCCGGCGGCCGGCGCTCGGCGTTGTAGGTGTCGAGCAGTCCCTCCGGCGCCCAGCCGTTGATCTCCGCGGCGAGCTTCCACCCGAGGTTGAACGCGTCCTGCAGGCCGAGGTTGAGCCCCTGCCCGCCGACCGGGAAGTGCGTGTGCGCGGCGTCGCCGGCCAGCAGGATCCGGCCGTGCCGGTAGGACTCCGCCTGCCGGGCGGAGTCGGTGAACCACGACAGCCAGCGGGCGTCGTGGGCGCCGAGGTCGGTGCCCCAGACCTTGCGCATGCTGTCCTGGAACTCCTCCAGCGTCAGCGTCTCGTCCGGGCTCTTGCGGCCCTCCTCGGTGTAGTCGAAGGTCGCGACCCGGTGCACCCCCTCTTCGAGCGAGACGCAGAACAGCAGGCCGTTCTCGGTGCGCTCCATGCCCATCGGCGCGTTCTCGCCGTCGGCCAGGACCACGTCGGCGAGCCGGGCGGTGACCCGTCCGCCCTGGCCGGGGAAGGGGATGCCGGCCGCCTTGCGGACCAGGCTGCGGCCGCCGTCGCAGCCGACCAGGTACCGGGCGCGCAGCGCGTAGTCCGCGCCGCCGCCGGTGACCTGGACCGTGACCCCGTCCTCGTCCTGCTCGACGCCGGTGATCTCGTGGGCGCGGCGGATCTCCACCCCGGAGCGCAGCGCGTGCTCCTCGAGCAGTTCCTCGGTCCGGGTCTGCTGGACCAGCAGGGCGTAGGCGTGGCTGCTGTCGAGCACGCTGAAGTCGATCCAGACGTCCTGGCCGGCGAAGTGGCCGTTGCTCCAGGAGCGGGCTCCCTCGGTGAACCGGTCGATGAGGTTGCGCCGGTCCAGTACCTCCATCGAGCGGGAGTGCAGGCCGAACGCCTTGGAGTGGGGGCTGCGTTCGGCGAGGCGTTCCACCACCACGCTGCGGATGCCGGCCAGGCGCAGCTCCGCGCTCAGGAAGACACCCACCGGCCCCCCACCGGCGATGATCACGTCGACGTCATGTGGTGTTGCCATAGGTCAGTCCTTGTCCGGTTCGTTGGCGTGGGCCAGCTGGGGCTGCGGCCGGCCGGCGGCGGGTGCGCCGCGTTCGGCCTTCTGCAGCGGGACGTTCTTGAGGAACAGGGCGATGACGAGGCCCGTCGCGAGCAGTGGGACGGTGGCGACGAAGACCGGCGTCAGCGCGTCGGCGTAGGCGCTGGACACGGCGTGGGCCAGCGAGGGCGACAGGCCGTGGGTGGAGGCCAGCGAGGAGGTGCCGCCCCGGCCCGCGAGCTCCGCCTCCATGGCCGGGGTCAGGTGCTTGGGCAGCTGGTGGCCCAGCCGGGTGTAGAAGATGGTCGCGAACACCGACAGCCCGAGCGCGGTGCCGGCCTGCCGGGCCAGTGTCACGGTCCCGGTGATGGCGCCGATGTCCCGCAGCGGGGCGGAGTTCTGCGCGGCGAGGGTCAGGACCTGCTGGGAGAGGCCGGAGCCGATCCCCAGCAGGATCATGAAGAGGCAGGCCACCGCCCGGCTGGTGTCGGCGGTCATGGTGGCCAGCAGGGACACGCCCACCAGGCCGACGGCCATGCTCGCCACCGGGAACCACTTGTACCGGCCGGTCCTGGAGATCACCTGTCCGGTGATCATCGTGCTGGCGACCAGGCCGAACATCATCGGCAGCAGCACCAGCCCGGAGACGGTGGCGCTGGCGCCGGTCACCCCCTGGGCGAACAGGGCCAGGAAGTTGACCGAGCCGAGGAAGACGGCGCCGCCGATGACGCCGAGGGCGACGCAGATGGCGAACGTCGAGTCCCGGAAGAGCCGCGGCGGGATCACCGGCTCGACGGCCCGGCGCTCCACCGCGATGAACACCCCCGCGATCAGCACGGTCGCCACGCCCAGCGCGATGATGACCGGGGAGCCCCAGCCGTACCGGGAGCCGCCCCAGCTCGCGAACAGGATCAGGGTGACGATCGCCCCGCTGAGCAGCGCGATCCCCGGGTAGTCCACGACCGGGTCGCGCTTGACGACCGGCAGTTTGAGCAGCAGGCCGAGCATCAGCAGGGCCGCGATCCCGATCGGCAGGTTGATGAAGAACACCCACCGCCAGCCGAGGTGGTCGGAGAGGATGCCGCCGACGGCGGGGCCCGCCAGCGCGGCCACGGCGAAGTTGGCGGCGAAGTAGCTCTGGTACTTCGCCCGGTCGCGCGGGCTGAACAGCGCGCCCAGGATCGCGAAGACGCCGGTGACCAGACCGCCGGCGCCCAGCCCCTGCACCACGCGGAAGGCGATGAGCTGGTGCATCGAGCGGGCCAGGCCGGAGGCCAGCGAGCCCGTCATGAACACCGCGATGGAACCCATGACCACGCGTTTGTGGCCGAACAGGTCGCCGAGCTTGCCGGACAGCGGCGTGATCACACTGGCCGCGATGATGTACCCGGTGGTCACCCAGGCGAACAGGTTGAGTCCGCCCAGGTCGGTGACGACCTTGGGCAGGGAGGTCGCGACGATCTGTCCGTCGAGCATGCCCATGAAGACCGAGAGCATGAGACCGGCCAGGACGAGCTTGATGTGCCGGGGGATCGGAGTGGCGGCCACGGCCGTTCCTTTCGGGGGCTTCGGGAGCGGTCGGTCAGCTGGCGCGGGCGAGCAGGCGGCGCAGTGCGGTGCCGATCGCCCCGGGGTCCTCGCCGGAGGAGTCGGCGGAGCCGTGGCTGCGCCAGGCGACGAATCCGTCCGGGCGCACCAGCACCGCCCCCTGCGGGCCGACCCCGTACGCCTCGGCGAAGTCGCCGGTGACCGGGCGCAGCACCTGGCCGCGCGTCCCGCCGGTCCGGTGGACCGCGAGGCGCAGCCCCAGCTCGTCGGCGGCGGAGCCGGCCGCCGTGCACCACGGGTCCGCGTCCTCGCCGGCCAGCAGCGTGAAGCCGCCGCCGAACAGGTCGAGCGTGGAGACCTCCTTGCCCTGGCTCTCCACGAGCAGGTGCGGCGCGCGGGTGCCGGGCCGGCCGCCGGTGGTCCGCGGGTCGAGGACCGCGGGCGGCTGCGCGCTGTCGTCGGCCGAGCCGTTCAGCACCGCGCCGGAGACGTAGCGGTACCCCATCGTCACGGCGAGCGGGTCCGCGATCTGCGCCTTCTGCTCGTCGGTGGCGGTGTTGGAGCGGACGGCGAGTTCCAGCGCGCCCTGGTTGGCGACGAAGTCGCCCAGCGGCCTGCGCTCCTCGTCGTAGCTGTCGAGCAGCCCGGCGCCCGCGGTGCCGCGGATGACCGAGGCGAGCTTCCAGACGAGGTTGTGGGCGTCGGCGATCCCGGTGTTGGAGCCGTAGCCGCCGGTCGGCGGGATCACGTGGGCGGCGTCGCCGACCAGGAAGATCCGGCCGCGGCGGTACTCCTCGGACGCGAACTCGGCCATCTCCCACGGGAAGCGGGAGCGGATGCGCACCTCGAGGTCCGGCACGCCGATCGCGGCGCGCACCAGGTGCGCGCACCGCTCGTCGGTGAAGTCGTCCAGGCTGTCGCCCTCGGCCGGGTTGTACGCGACGACCAGCGTGCCCTCGGTGAGGGTGTCGTCGTGCACGAGGATGCCGGTCACCTCGTCGTTCTGCACGTGCGCGACGCTGAACCGGCGCCCGTCCAGGGCCTCGCGCATATGCGCGGTGAACGCCATGCTCAGCTGGTGCGAGATGACCCCGCGCCCGTGCCGGGGCACGCCCAGCGTCTCGCGGACCAGGCTGCGCGGGCCGTCGGCCCCCACCAGGTAGTCGCTGCGCACGGTCCGCTCGGTGCCGCTCGCGCGGTCGCGCAGCACGGAGGTGACGCCGGTCGCGTCGGCCTCGAAGGAGACCAGCTCGGTGCCGTAGGACGTACGGGCGCCGAGGAGTTCGGCGCGGCTGCGCAGCAGCGGCTCCAGCCGGTCCTGGGGCAGCAGCACCATCCGGCTCGGCGTCAGGTCGTCGAGTTCGTCGCCGCCGGCCAGCTCGTCGCGGCTCCAGAACACCTGCCCGGTCAGTGACTCCAGGCCGGCGCGCAGCGTGTGGTCCTTGAAGCCGGCGGCGGCCTGCAGGACGGTCTCCTCCAGCCCGGCGGCGCGCAGGATCTCCAGCGTGCGCGGGTAGTACCCCACCGCACGGGGGTGGACGGAGGTGCCGGGGTGCCGCTCGACCAGCAGGCAGGGGATCTTCTCCCCGGCCAGGAAGAGCGCCGTGGACAGGCCAACGAGGCTGCCGCCGACGATCAGGACCGGTACCCGGTCATCGCTCATAGGACTTCTCCCTCTCGGGGCCTCTTCAGTACCTCTGCGGGCCTTTTCGGGTCTCTCTGTGGAGCTGTCGCGGGTGATCGTGACAGCGGTGCCTAGAAGGTGGGTCGAGCCCCGCTGACCTCGTACTCCAGTGCGTTTCGATGCGAACTCCAGTAGCCCCTGAGAGGTTGCCGGGACCCGGAACATCACATTTGAGCCACCCAGGGGGATCTGGACATGACGGATGCGATAGCCCGCAGAGACATCGTCAGAAGGGCCGGAGCGGCGGGGACGCTCGGCCTGTCGGCCGCCGCGATCGGGATGCTGGCCGCACCGGCAGCCTCAGCGCACACCGGTACCGCGCCCGCCAGGGCGGCCAACGCGGTGGAGCGCCGGCTGCCCGGCGCCTGGACCATCCAGCTGCAGCACTTCGACACCTTCGCGCCGGGGCTGACCGCCTTCACCTCCGACGGCCTGGTCCTGGTGATGCACGTGTCGGCCGCCAACATCGGGATGGGCAACTGGTCGTCGACCGGGCGCAACTCCTTCGTCTACAACTTCCACATCCTGAACACCGACCCGGCCACCGGGGCGTACACCGGTCAGGCGCACATGTGGGGCAACGGCACGTTCAGCTCCGACACCTACTGGGCCGGCACCGCGAACGTGGCGATCTACGACCCGGCCGGCACGCAGGTCTACACCCACACCGGTGACGCGATCAACGGCACCCGGGTCGGCGTCGACACCTGAGAGACCTGAGAGCGGGGGATGCGAAGGGCCGGCCGCCGGGGACACCCGGTGACCGGCCCTTCGTCCGCCCGCCCTCGCCGCTCAGAGCTTGAGCTGGACCCCGTACTCGGTGAGCCAGGTGTCCAGCTGCAGCACCATCTCCAGGTTGGCCCGCTCCACCCAGGCGAACGCGCCCTCGGGCGTGGTGTCCTGGGCCAGCACCGCCTTGGTCGCCGCCTGGTCCAGCAGCGGCTGGACGGCGGCGGACGAGTCGGCCGCCAGCTCGGTGAAGCGCGCGTGCACGAACCGGCCGTACTCCACGTCCTGCGTGGTGGGGTAGGCGCTCTTGCGGCGGTTGAGCACCGGCTCCGGCAGCAGGTCCGAGACGGCCGCCCGCAGCAGGCTCTTCTCCTGCCCGTTCACCCGCTTCATCTCGGCGGGCACGTTGAACACGTACTCCACCAGCCGGTGGTCGCAGAACGGGGCGCGCAGCTGCACACCGGCCGCCATGCTCATCCGGTCCGCCCGGTCCAGGTGGGTGGGCGCCCAGCGGGTGAGCGTCAGGTACGTGATCTCCCGCGCCCGGCGCTCGGCCGGCGAGTCGCCGGCCAGCCGCGGCGCCTCGGCGACCGCCTCGCGGTAGTGCCCGTCCGCGTAGCCGATGAAGTCCAGCCGCTCGCGCAGCCCCCGGTCCAGCAGGGCGGTGCCCAGGCCGCCGACCGCGGTGTCGTGACCGCGCTCGAAGTTCACCCAGGGGAACGTCTGGGAGTTGGCGTGCTTCGGGTCGTACGCCCAGAAGTAGCCGTTGAAGACCTCGTCCGCGGTCTCCCCGGAGAGCACCACCTTGGCCTGCTCGCGCAGCGCCCGGAAGAACAGGTAGAGCGAGACGTCCATGTCGCCCAGCGGCGAGGGGGTGTCCTGGCTGCGCATCACCTGGGCGTGCACCGCCGGGTCGGACAGCGCGGCCGTGTCGAGCAGGATCTCGGTGTGGTCGCTGTTGACGTGCTCGGCGACCATCGTCGCGAACGGGGAGTCCGGGGTGGCCCGCATCGTGGGGTGCACCTCGAAGTTCTCCGTGTAGCCGGCGAAGTTCATCGAGAAGGTCCGGATCGCCCCGCGGGCCTGCTCCCGCAGCGCCCCGGCCGCCAGCGCGGTCAGCGCGCTGGAGTCGATGCCGCCGGAGAGCAGCGCCGCGATCGGCACGTCGGCGACCAGGTGCCGGCCGACCGACTCCGACAGCAGCCCGCGGACGGTGTCCACGGTGGTGGCCAGCGAGTCGGTGTGCGGCTGGGCGGTCAGCCCCCAGTAGCGCTCCTCGGCCACCCCGCCGGAGTGCACCCGCACCAGGTGCCCGGGGCGTACCTCGGTGATGTCGCGGAAGACCGTGGTGCCCGGCTTCTTGCCGTGCGCGAAGACCTCGCGCAGGCCGTCGGCGGTGACCACGGGGTCGACCGCCGGGTGGGCGAGCAGCGCCTTGGGCTCGGAGCCGAAGACGAAACCGGAGGTGGAGTCGGGTCCGGTGCGCGCGAAGCAGACCGGCTTGATGCCGAGCCGGTCGCGCACCACCAGCAGCTCCTGGCGCAGCACGTCCCACACGGCCACCGCGAAGGCGCCCTCCAGGCGTTCCGCGAAGGACTTGCCCCACTCCAGGTAGGCCCGGGCCACCACCTCGGCGTCGCCGCCGGAGCGGAAGGTGTGCCCGCGTCCCTCCAACTCGGTCCGCAGCGTGCGGAAGTTGAAGATCGACCCGTCCAGCAGGGCCACCGCCAGCGGCTCGCTGTGGTGGTCCGCGATCACCGGCTGCCGGCTGTCCGCGGGGGAGAGCACCGCGAACCTGCGGTGCGCGAGGGCGGCGTGCTGGGAGAGCCACTGCCCCTCCCCGTCACCGCCGCGATGGTTCAGCGTGTCCGCCATCGCGCGCAGCGCCGGCGCCTCGCCGGACAGATTGCGCTGGTAGTCGACCCAGCCGACGATTCCACTCATGCCCTGGTCCTCTCCGGTGCTGCGGGGTGCGCGGGAGCGGACGGCCCGGGGGCGAGCAGCCGCACGTCGATGAGGCTGAGCCCGTACCGCTCGACGGCGTCCCGCAGGTCCGCGGTGGTCGGCGGGCCGTCGCTGTTGATCGTGAGGTCGAGCCGGCGCTGCGCGGCGGGCCCGTACAGGCGGATCAGCCGCAGGTAGCTGTTGGCGACCCGGACCGGTTCCGTCACCAGTTCCAGGTGCGCGGGCCGCCGGGCGCCCTGCCAGGTGATCTCGGCGTCCGCGCCGCCGGCGAAGTTGTGCCGCCAGGTGCCGGACGTGGCCAGCACCAGCTGGTCGTCGAGGGTGTGGGCGCCCACCGGGATGGTGAACGCGCGGCCGGTGCGCCGGCCGGTGAAGTGCAGCAGCAGCAACCGCTGTGCCATGGGCCCGGGGGTCGGGGACGACAGGGCGGCGATGACCGCCGCGTTGTCGGGCAGCCCCTCGTCGCCGGGGCGCCCCAGTTCGATCACGGGCCGGCCGTCGGCGCTCATCGCAGCACCGCCACGGCCGCGGCGGTCAGCACCAGTGCCACGATCGCGAACGTGGTGCGCACCGCGTGCCAGTTGCGCCACTGCAGGCGCGGGTCCTGCCAGTCCGGGCTCAGGTTGTTCTCGTCCTGGCTCTTGACCCGGTTGTTGATGGGCACGTTGCGGGTCTGGGAGACCACCGCGACCCCCACCATGAACACCGCCGCGGTGGCGAACAGCGACCGGCTCGCCGAGGAGTCGGTCCTGAAGGCCGCGAAGACGTCGACGACCACCGAACTCGTGACGATGTACGGCATGATGTGGTCGTAGCGGCGGCCCAGGAGTCTGTGCGTTGTGATGTATCGGTCCGCCGGCATCGCGATCAATGCGGGCATGACACTGATCGCCACGGCGAACAGCACCCCGGCGACGATGCCGGTGCCCAGGATCACGGCGACGCTCAGCACTTGCAGCAACACCATGCTCATCCCTCTCTCGACTGTGGGACCACGGTCAGGTCCCGGGAACGTCCCAAAGGCATCTCGGCGGGTGCTGGAAGACCGGTCGAATCCGGGCCGCGGCGGCGATCGGGTCCCGAGCGGTGCTCCACCGCGCACCGAGCCCCGAGCCGTTCAGTGGACCCCACCCGATCACCTGTCAAGGGGGCTGTGCATGGCCGAGGAACGGACACCCGTGCTGGTCGTGGGCGGAAGCATGGTGGGCCTGTCGGCCGCTCTCTTCCTCTCGCACCAGGGATTCTCACCGCTGGTGGTGGAGCGCCACCGCACCGTGTCGGTGCAGCCGCGCGCCCAGGCCGCCAGCCCGCGCACCATGGAGATACTGCGGGCGCTTCAGCTGGAGGCGGACGTACGGGCCGCGGAGACTCCCAACGCGCAGTACGGCAACATCATGCAGGTCGAGTCGTTGGCCGGCCCCGAACTGGGCTGGTTCGACGGCCCGTTCCCGGCCGACCCGCAGGGCGTCAGCGCCACCGGCTGGACGCTGATCGGCCAGGACCGCCTGGAGCCGGTGATCAAGCGCCGGGCGGAGGAGCTGGGCGCCGACATCCGGTTCGGCACCGAGATGGTGAGCTACACCCAGGACGAGGACGGGGTCACCGCCCGGATCCGCTCGGTGGAGACCGGCGAGGAGCACGACGTACGCGCCGACTACCTCTTCGCGGCGGACGGCAACCGCAGTCCGATCCGGGAGGGGCTCGGCATCAAGGCGGAGGGTCCCGGCGCCTTCGGCCGCCAGCTCATCATGATCTTCCACGCGGACCTGACCTCCCTGGTCGCCGGCCGCGAGTTCTTCCTGTGCTTCGTCAAGAACGCCGACGTGCACGGCGTGCTGGGGCAGCTCGATCCGCACACCCACCGGTGGTGCCTGGCGGTCAGCCTGCAGCCGGACGAGTCCGCCGCGGACTACACCACCGAACGCTGCCTGGCGCTGATCCGCGCGGCGGTCGGCGTACCGGACCTCGACGTCGAGGTGGAGTCCGGGCAGGACTGGGAGATCGCCGCCAAGGTGGCGCAGCGCTTCCGCCACGACCGGGTCTTCCTGGCCGGCGACGCCGCGCACGTGATGCCGCCGACCGGCGGCTTCGGCGGCAACATGGGCATCCAGGACGCGCACAACCTTTCCTGGAAGCTCGCCCTGGTGCTGCGCGGCCTGGCCAGGCCCTCGCTGCTGGACAGCTACGAGCCGGAGCGGCTGCCGGTCGCGGAGTTCACCGTCGAGCAGGGCGTCATCCGCTATCTGCAGCGCAACGGGCTCGACGAGGAGATCGCCGCCCGGCACCGGCCCGAGCCGACCGTCCTGTTCGGCCAGCGCTACCGCTCGAACGCGGTGCTGCCCGATCCGGACGGCACCGACGACGGGGCGGTCTTCGAGGACCCGCACCTGGCGACCGGGACACCGGGCACCCGCGCCCCGCACTTCATGATCGAGCGGCCCGGTGGCAGCCCGGTACCGCTGCACGACCTGATCGCCCGGGACTTCGTGCTGCTGGCCGACGGCAGCACCGACGACGGCCGCGCCTGGCTGGCCGCGGCCGGGCCGCTGGCCGCCCGCTCCGGCATCGGGGTGCTGGCGCAGCCGGCCGGCGCCGGCTTCGGCACGGCGTACGGGGTCGGCGGGGGCGGCGCGGTGCTGATCCGTCCCGACGGGTTCATCGCCTGGCGCAGCCGCGGCCCGGTCGCCGATCCGGCCGTGGTCCTGGCCGACGCCCTGTCCCGGGCGGCGCACTCGCGCGCCGTGTGACCCGTACGCGCAGGCGAAGATCCCGCGCCGCGACTGGTTGGCGGTGTCCTCGCCGTAGCCGA
>NZ_JBEYJD010000106.1:0-9521 GCF_040636125.1 Streptomyces sp. NPDC006733
GTACCAGGCCAACAGCAAGGAGACCCGCGGCGGCTACACCCTCACCGTCGACCGCAACGCCTGGGACGCCCCGGTCGCCATCATCGGCTGACCGGCGGCCCACGGGTGCTCACCGCGCGGTGAGCGCCCGCTGCGCTCGGGCGCCAGCGGGCGTGGGGGGCGCGCCCCCGAGGCCGGGCGGCCTCATTCCAGCAGGCGGTTTTCGCGCCATCCATCGCGGACTCGGCGGATATCTTGTACCCGGTTCTCGTCCCGAAGTCGACGGGGGTGGGCCAGAGGGCGTCGGTGCGGAAGTCGACCGTCAGCAGAACCACGTCACCGTCGCCGCCTCGGGTGAAGCAGATGCCTTCCACCTCGGGGGGGCGCAGCCAGGGGCGACGTGTCCTGCTGCTCGGTCCAGTGGTCGGCTGCCGCGACCTGACGGTAGTCGGCGAACAGGTCCGTTGGGGGTCCGGGGAAGGAATACAGCCGGTAGGCGCTGAGCCAGGCGTCACCGCCGCTGCCGTCATTGCAATCGGTGGTGACGCTGGCGTACTCCGTGAACGGCGTGGTGTGGGGTGGGCGGCTGTTGAGGATCGTGAGGGCGGCCAATTCCGTCAGCCGCGGCTCGGCTCCGTCGCAGTTCTTGCCTGACGAACGGATCAGGGAGCAGCCGGCGAGTCCGGTGGCGGGCAGGATGAGCAGAGTGGTCGCCCAGGCATGGGTGATCGTGCGGCGGGGCGGAAGACCAAAGAGCATGAGGGCTCCGGTGGGTGTCGCGCGGGGGGAGCGAGCTCCGCTCCCCGCCGGCTGAACAGCGTGCACGGGGGCTCGGATGATGCGGTGTCAGGTCAGGCGGCGGTATCGGGGAGCACCACCACAAGCAGCGGTGGGTGACCACGGAGCGGCCGACGGCGTCGCGGCATGGGCTGGCCAGTGGTCCGTCGAAAAGTCGGGAGCGACGGCCCTGCCGGGATCCTCAGCCGACGGGCGTCCTTCCCTGCCCGCTCACCCCAGGGCCCCGCCGACCGGCCGCAGCACAGGCCCTGCCCTGCACATCCGGTGCCCCGGACAGACCCGCGAAGGTCACGACAGGCGCAGAACCGCCTGCACGCGCTTGCCGGCCGCGACCCGCTCCGCGGTCACCTGCGCGCACAGCCGGTGCACGATCTCCAGGCCGTGACCGCCGATCCGCGCCGGATCCGGAGGGAACATGATCGGCAGGGCGTCGCTGGAGTCCCATACCGTCACCACCACGCTCTGCGCGCTTCCCCGCAGCTCCACCCGGGGCGGCCCGTGGGCGTAGCGGACGGCGTTGGTGAGCAGCTCGGAGACCACGAGCAGGACGTCGCCGTGGAACCGCTCGGTGACGATGACGAACAGCTCCTTGGCCAACCGGGCCAGAAACTCAGCCGTCAGCTGGCGGGCGGCTCCCAGGTCGCCGGAATTGCCGTCGTACTGGGCCGTCTGGTGCACCGACGGCGCGCTTCGGGGCGGCGCATCCGCGGAGGGATCGCCTGCATCTCGACGATCCGTCATTGTTTCCACCCTCAATTGGTATGTGTCCCACTCCCCGACTGCCCCGGGGGAGCTGCACGCACGCCCGTCCTCACCCGCGGATCCCACCGCAGGCAGCATTTCCGCTACCGGTGGCGGCGCACCGTCCATGTTGTTCGCCGGCCTGGTGTCATGCGCCGGACGTCGGGGCAGCGCGGGGGATCTGGGTGGTGTCGAAGGTGCCGACGGCGATCTCGCGGGCGAGGGTGGTGAGGCCGGCCGAGGCCGCTGGTATCGCTGGTAGCCGCCAGCACCCCGCTCACCGCACCCCGGAAGGACCCGATGAACACCCGTTGGGTCCTTTCGCATGACCGGTCTACGGCGCTGACCAGGACTGTCTCCCCCAAAACGGGGTCACCAGGCCGCGCACGGGGTAGGCACAGCATGTGGGGGCGGGGCGGGGAGCGTCACCCATGGACGCACACCTCCAGTGAACCCGCCCCGCCCCCGCGTCACGCCACTTGATGCAGCGCCTTCGGGTCCGCCCCTGGGGAGCACGTCGTGAGGGAGCCGGTCACTCACGCCCACCGGGATGCTCCGGGGCCGTTGCTGCGTAGACCTTCGTGTGCCGGCGTCGTCGGGTCGCCCGATCCCGCGACGCCCTTGCCGTCCCCGCCGCCGTGATCGCTCCGCATCCTCCCGGCCCGCCTCGGCGGCGCAACCTGAGGCGACGGCGCCTGCGGCTGCCCCGCTCAGCTCCGACACACCGGTCAAGAGAGCGACTACGAGGGACCGGGCGGCATCGATACGGCACGCTCCCGGCCTCCGGCCGCAGTCCTTATGCCTTGGGCTTCTTGGGCTTCTTGGGTTCCTTCGGCTTCTTGGATTCCTTGGACTTCTTGTTGTGATCAGGCACGGTTGCGGGTGGATCGACGGCAGGGGCCGTGATGGTGACCGGCGGCGTTGCTGCGGAGGCGGAGGGCAGCAAGGACGGACGGCTGGAAGCAACCGGTGACGATCGGGGCGCACCGGACGCAGGATGTGCAGGTGTAGCGGTCGGGTGGGACGCAGCCGCGACCGGGCGCGGGGAGGCGGGAAGAGGATCAGGAGCGTCGGCTCCTGCCGACGCGGCAAGAATCCCGCCGGCGGCCGCGCCGCCCAGCACCACCAAGGCTGCGCCGGCCACCAGGACGCGTCGCGTCCTGGCCCGGGGGCGGACTGCCACCGGTGCACTCCTGGTCGCCGCCGCCGTGACCGGCGCGCGCCGTGGCGCGGCGGTGGCACCGGGCCCAGCAGTGCGAGGACCGTCGGCATCGGGGGTCCATTGGCGCAACCAAACCATGGCCTGGGCCGCGGTGGGGCGTTCTGCGGGGTCCTTGGCCAGCAGCCGCAGGACGTACTGGGACAGGGATGCCGGTATCTCCGGGCGCCGTTCCTGCGGGGGCACGGGGTCGGCGTGCACGTGCTGGTACAAGATCGCGGGCGCCAGATCGGCGGCGAAGGGCACAGTGCCGGTCAGGAGCTGATAAAGGGCGCACCCCAGGGCGTAGAGGTCCGCGGCGGGGGTGGCCGGGCGGCCCAGGGCACGTTCGGGGGCGAGGTAGGCCACCGTACCCATGACGTGTCCGTCCGCGGTCAGCGCGCCGGCGGTGGTGGTGTCCTGGGTGAAGCGGGCGATACCGAAGTCGGCGATGGCGACCCGCCCGCCCTGCTCGAGCAGCAGGTTGCCGGGCTTGATGTCACGGTGCACCACGCCGTGCTGGTGCGCCACGGCCAGCCCCGCGGCGACCTGGGCGCACAGCGCCACCGCCCGGGCCGGCTCCAGCATCGTGGTGCGCTGCAGTTCCTGGGCCAGCGAACAGCCCTCGATCAGCTCCATCACCAGGAAGAAGCGGTCCCGGTCGGTACCGAAGTCGTACACCCCCACCACATGCGGATCATTCAGCTGCGCTGCGGTGCGGGCCTCCAACGCAAACCGCTCGGCGGCCTCCGCCTCCCGCCCCAGGTCGTGCACGACCTTGACGGCGACCGCACGCTCCAGCAGCTCGTCCCAGCCCCGCCACACCTGCCCCATCCCGCCAAGGCCGATCACCGCATCCAGCCGGTAGCGATCCGCGAGCAGCGACCGCGCAGGGCCCTGCCCCTCACTGGTCGTCTCACCCTCGACGAGGATCTGCTCTGCCCACATGGCCAGCACCTACCCCGCATCTCCCGGTATGCGCCACCCAATGCGCGAAAGCCCCACCGCGGGCGACTCGGCTGCTCCGGACATTCCCTGGGCAGGCCTGCCCCCCGCGCCCGGGGTCCTCGCCCTCGACGCCGTCAGACCGGTCGAAAGCCGTCCGGCGCCGATCACCGCACCGGCCGGCGATCACCGGCAGCGCGTACTCGTGACGGTCCTGATCGCAGGTGAGCGGCACGCGCGGCATGCCGCTCGGGCAGGCAGAAAGCAAGGGGACCCTCCTGCTGATCGCCGGTCCCGGAAGGTAGGGCCTGCCACACCCCAGCCGGATGGCACGCCGCAGTGACCGGATGACCGAGGGAGCGGCATCGTGCTCGGTGGGGCCGCCCCCACGCACGGCGGGCGCGCCCGCCCACTCCATCGAGTCGAAGGATCCTCCATGCACACCCATCACCCCCCGCCGCCCTCTGCCGGGATACCCGGCCGGACGCTGGCAGTGCTCGCCGCCGCCGCCGGGACGCTCGGCGCCGCCTTCGTCCTGGCCCCGAGCAGACTGGCGGCGATCGGATCGGGCGGCGGCCTGGCGGAACGGCACCAGCTCGTCCACGCGCTGGAGCCGGCGTTCGTCGCGTACTGGCGGTCCGGAGCGCGGGGATTCCCCCCGGATCTGCAGCGGGTGGTCGACTACTGGTGCCGCTTCCACGTCATCAAGGGGTTCCTGGCCGCGGCACTGCTGGGCGTGCTCATCGCTCTCGCCGTCCGACTCTGGAAGGCGTTCTTGCAACCGCGCGGTCCCGGAGCCGCGGGCACGGGCCGGGCCTGGGCCGCCGGCCTCGTCAGCGGGCTGGCCCTGCTGGCGCTGGCGGCGTTGCTGGCGAACATCCAGGGGGCGATCGCCCCCTTCTCCTCGACGGCCTCGCTGCTCCCGCTGGGTGCGCCCCGTGGCCCCCTCGCCGGGGCGGTCGGGCAGATCCAGCAGGGGCTGGCCCACTACCCGAACACCAACGGCCAGAACGCGGTCGCCCTCCAGGTGATGGTTGACGATTTCGGCCGGTACCACGCGGTGCTGGCCGTGCTGGCCTCCCTCGTGGCCGTCGCCCTGGTCGGCCTGAGCGTGCTGTCGTGGCGGAAGTTCGCCGCGGCGGGCCGATCGGCGCGGCGAACACGGCGCACGATGCGGTCGTTCGGGGTCCTCGCGGCCCTGGGAGCACTGACCATGATCGTCATCGCGGTGGCCAATCTGGGCACCGCCGCCGACCCGGCGCCGGCGCTCCTGGGCTTCTACCAGGGCGGCTTGTGACGGGTCCGGCAGCCGATCGGCCGGGTCACAAGCCCAGGTAGGCGAGGACGGCGAGGACCCGGCGGTGCTGGGTGTCGTCCGGCGGCAGGCCGAGCTTGGCGAAGACGTTGCCGATGTGCTTCTCCACGCCGCTGCCGGACAGTGCCAGGTGCCGGGCGAGGGCCGTATTGGAATGGCCCTCGGCCATGAGGGCCAAGAGCTGCCGCTCACGGGGGGTCAAGGCCTCCAGGGGCGTACGGCGGCGCTGCCCGGCCACGAGCTCGGCGACGACCTGGGGGTCGAGGACCGTCGCCCCCCGTGCGACCCGGTCCAGCGCGTCGAGGAATTCCTCGACCCGGGCGACGCGATCCTTCAGCAGGTAGCCGACCGCGCCGGACCCGTCCGCGAGCAACTCGGCGGCGTAGGACACCTCCACGTACTGGCTGAGCACCAGGACGGGCGTGCCGGGGAGCTGGGCGCGGACGCCGATCGCCGCGCGCAGGCCCTCGTCGGTGTGGGTCGGCGGCATCCGGACGTCGACGACCGCGATGTCCGGGCGGTGGGTGAGCACCGCCCGGACCAGGCTCGGACCGTCGCCGACGGCGGCCACCACCTGGTGGCCGTCGTCGGTCAGCAGACGGAGCAGGCCTTCGCGCAGCAGCACGGCGTCCTCGGCCACGACGATCCGCAGCGGGCGGCGGGGCGCGGGATCCTGCGGTGCCGCGGCGGTCTCCGGCGCGGTCCGGGCCGGCGTCAGTGCCATGGCAGTTCTCCGGTGATCGTCGTCGGGCCGCCGTCCGGACTGGTGATCCGCAAGTGGCCCCCGGCCGCGTGCAGCCTATCGTCCAGGCCCCGCAGGCCGTGCCCCTTGGCCACCGCCGCACCGCCCACGCCGTCGTCCCGCACCCAGACCCGCAGCGTTCCCGCGCCGCACCGCAGGCCGATGGTGCACCGCTGGGCGCGGCTGTGTTTGGCCACGTTCGTCAGGGCCTCGGCGACCACGAAATACGCGGCCGTCTCCACGGCGGGCTCCAGCCGTCGCTCCAGCGGGCCCAGGTCGAGGTCGGTGGGCACGACACCGCGCGCGGCCAGGGCGGACAGCGCCACGCGCAGGCCGCGGTCCACCAGGATCGGCGGGGCGATGCCGCGCGACAGGGCCCGCAGCTCCTCCAGCGTCTCCTGCGCCTGGACGATCGCGTCGGCCAGCGCCTCCCGGGCGGTGTCCGGCCGGCGGTCGAAGTGGTGCTGTACGCGGCCCAACTCCAGCGCCAGACGGACCAGACGCTGCTGCGGGCCGTCGTGGATGTCGCGTTCCAGGCGCCGCAGGGCCAGCGCCTCGGCCGTCACCGCCGCCAGGGTCTGGGCGCGGGCGGTGTCCCGCTCGTGTTCCAGTCCACCGATCCGGCGGTGCAGGGCCGACCCGTCCGACAGCAGGGCCGTGGCCACCCCGGCCTGCACCGCGACGCACGCGCGCGTCACCAGCGGCACGGTGGCCAGCACCAGCAGGCCGATCACGACCCCGAAGGCGACCCGATCGCCCGGTGACGTCAGCCCCAGCCGCACGGCGATATGGGAGTCGGCACCGCCCACGGACAGGCTCATCGGCCGCAGCGGCCCGGATGGCGGGTACGGCCGGCGCAGCGGGCAGGTGACGGCGGCCAGGCCGACGAACCACCACAGCGCCGTGAGCGCCGCGGTGACCACGACGACGGGCAGGACCAGCACCGTATGGGCCACGTCCAGCCACAACCCCGGGTCCGCCGCGGCGGGCACCGGGCCCGGTCGCCGCCGCGCGCCCGGCACCTTCCCGGCCCCCGCCCGCACCCGGGCGATCCGCCACCGCTCCACGTCGGCGGCCCGGCGCGCCAGTTCCGCCGCGCCGGTCCGGGCCGGGGACGTACTCGAGCCCAGCAGACCCAGCGTGCCCAGGCACAGGGCGCCGGCGGCCAGCAGCAGGCCAAGCACCGCAGTGAGCGGCGCCGTCAGCAAGTACACCGATTCCACGAGCGTGCGCCGACTCGCGCGCACCACGAACCAGCCGCCCGGCGACCACCGGCCTGCGGCGTCGGACGACGACGATGCAGCCATCGGTCCAGCCTAAGCGCGAGCGCCCGGGGCGCGGCCGCCCCCTTCCCTCGGTGTCCGCGTGCGCGGACGGCACCGCGCCTCACGGTGCCGCAGGGGCGGCACGGAGCGCCAGGACACATCCCGTCTCCAGCGCACCTCGCGGCCTGACCTGCCGGGCATCAGCACAGAGCCGCAGGGTGCAGGTCCGATGCCTGCGGCGTGCCGGGATGCGGCATTCCGGCGCTGGGCTGCGTCGCGTTGGTACTCCAGGTCGACGATGCGGCAGGCCGCTTCGATTGGGGCGTGGTCAACGAGTTGCCGGTGCGGGCGGCGATGTGCCGTAGGTAGCGGGGTTGGTGCAGGTCTAGGCGTTCGCAACGCGCGGACACGCGGCACCGGCGTGCAGGTTGGCTGCGGCGCCGTCGACGACGGCGTCGAGCCGGTCCCGGGTGTGGGCGAGATCCGTAATGTGCCGGTCGAGGCGGTCGCGTTCCGCGGCCAGGCGCTCCAGGAGTTCCGGGGTGGCCCGGCCGTCGATGACGCAGGGCGTCAGCTCGGCAATGGCCTTGCTGCTCAGCCCGGCCGCGTACAGCTGGCGGATGAGCAGGATCCGGTCGACGGCGGATTCCGCGTAGTGGCGCTGGCCGCTGCCGCTGCGCTCGGCACTGAGCAGGTTCTGTTCCTCGTAGTACCGCAGCGCCCGGGTCGTGACCCCGGTCCGTCGGGCGAGTTCCCCGATCCGCATGGCCGCCCCTTCGAGCATGTTCTGCCTCACACGCACTTGCCTTTGACGTCAACGTCAACTTTTACGGTAGCTCATGAGCCCACTCGCGGGCGATAGATCCCGCTACATACCTGTTCGGGAGAGGGTGAACGATGAACGGACGGACAACCCATGCGTCAGGACACGGCACCGCCCCGGCGCGTGATCGGCGTCGAAGAGCACGCCCGGACATCGGATCGCCGCCGCGCCCCTCCTGCGGTGGAGCGGCGAGGCGACCGTCACCACGATCAGCAGCCGGGGGCAGGTGAACCGGCACCCGCCCAAAGCCGGCGAGCACTGTGGTCGCGGCGGCGTCGACTTCCGCGGCACGTGCGGCGAGGCCGGGCGTCACCCGCACCTTCACCGGCCACGCCCCACTCAACGAGCGGGGCCAGCACAGGCTCGACCACCGCGACGCCAAACGCACCCTCCGGCCCACAACCACCCGAAAGGCAGACCCCCGCATGAGCACGCACCACACCACCGGCCTCACCGGCCCCGCCCCCACGGCGACGGTTTCCGTCAAACCCCTGGTGCTGAGCGCACCGCAGCGCGGGCAGGACCTGCACCTCCGCGTCACCGCCCCCCTCACCGGCGCCCGCCTGCCGGTGGTGCTCTTCGCCCACGGCTTCGGCTCCCACCTGGACGGCTACGCCCCGCTGGTCGATCACTGGGCCGCGGGCGGCTGTGTCGTCATCCAGGCCACCCATCTGGACTCCCAGCGGCTTGCTCTCGCCGCGGACGACCCTCGCCGGCCCCAGATTTGGCGCCACCGCGTGCAGGACATGTGGCGCATCCTCGACGAGCTCACCACCGTGGAGGCCGGCGTGCCGGGCCTGCGGGGCCGCATGGACCCCCGCCGCGTCGTCGCCGCCGGGCACTCCTTCGGCGGGCAGACCGCCGGCATCCTGGTGGGCCTGCGCGTCACGGACCCGCAGAGCGGCGCAGCCGAGGACCTGTCCGATGACCGGGTCATGGCCAGCCTCCAACTGGCCACCGCCGGCAAGGGCGGCGCCGAACTGACCCCCTTCGCCCACGACCACCTTCCCTGGCTGCGCGAGCAGGGCTTCTCCGACATCACCGCCCCCGGACTCGTCGTCGCCGGAGACAAAGACGACCTCCCGCTGTCCACCCGGGGCCCGGCCTGGACGACCGACCCCTACACCCTCAGCCGCGGCAACAAGAGCCTGCTGACCGTCCGCGGCGGCGAGCACTTCCTCGGCGGCATCTCCGGCTACCAGGCAGCGGAGACCACCGACGAGAACCCCGACCGGGTCGCCCTCGTCCAGCAGGTCACCCTCGCCTACCTCCGCCACATCACCGGCATCGACCACACCGACTGGAACACCGCCCGAGCGACCCTCACCGTCGACCACCCGCTGGGACACCTCGCCTCCAAGTGACCTCGCCACGCGCAGCCACAGATGCTCCCTGCGCCCAACCGATGCCCAGGATCCCTCTGCTCGTCCCTGGCCGCCGTCGTGGTCCGATTCCGCAGCGGCCGGGTCAGGTCCGCAGCGTCCGGGTAGCGCAACGGGCGCACGGCACCGGCCGGTCGGGGTCGAGGTGCTGACGCCACAGCGGCCGAGCGGGACCAGGTCGCGGTGCGGTCCAGCCGGACGAGCCGGGGGTCGGAGCGGGCCGCGCCGTGGGGGGGGGCGGGCCCCCCCCCCGCGCGGCGGGCCCCCCCCCCCCCCCCCCCCCCCCCGCCGCCGCGGCCGGGGCTGTGGGGGGCGGGGCGGCCGGGGCGCCCG
>NZ_JBEYJD010000107.1:0-8030 GCF_040636125.1 Streptomyces sp. NPDC006733
GGGGCCCACCTCGTCGTCCCGGAAGGTCAGCACGAGCACCACCTTGTGGCTTTCCGGCCCCGCCGGACTCCCGTCCGGCGGGGCCGGCGCCCGTGGACCCGCGCCGCCGGGGGTCAGCCGGCGGCCGGTCCCAGTCGGGCCAGCGTGTCGAGCAGCTTGGCGCGGCTGACGAAGACCTCCGGCGGCAGCGAGACGTACAGCTGGATCGTGGTCACCCCCGGGAGGTGGTAGCGCAGGATGCGCTCCCGGCACTCCTCGGGCGATCCGCTGATGAACAGCCCGTCCACGACCTCGTCCGGCAGCGCCTTCTGGGCGCCTTCCGGGTCCCCGGCCTCCCAGCGCTCGTGCGACTCCCGCAGCAACTCGCCGTGCCCGAGCCACTCGTGGAACTTGCGGTACGGCTCGCGGTTGAGGATCCACGCCAGGAACGGGCGGGTGGCGCGGTGGGCGTAGTCGGTGTCCTCGGTGGGGCACACGAACACCTTGACCACCAGCTCCTTGCCGGCCGGCTGCGGACCGACCGCGTCCAGCACCTTCGGCACGTCCTGCGGGAAGAGCAGGTTGGTGATCGCCCCGTCCCCCTCGGTGAAGCCCAGCCGCAGCATCCCCGGGCGCAGCGCGCCCAGGATGACCTTGACCGGGGCGGCCGGCGGGTGCGGCAGCTGGAAGCCCGTGATGGAGAACGTGTCGAAGTCCCCGGAGACGTGCTCGCCGCGCAGCGCCCGGGTGGTGAACCGCAGGACGTCCCGGGTGCGTTTGAACGGCTCGTCGAACGGGATCCCGTTGATGTCCGTGACGTGCGCGGGCACCGACGCGCCGATCCCCAGCAGCACCCGCCCGGGGGCGAGTTGGGCGAGGGTCGCGGCGGTCTGCGCGAGCACCGCCGGGCCGCGGGTGTGCACCGGGACGATGCCCGTGCCGATGCGCAGCGACGAGGACCAGGCGGCGGCCGCCGCCAGCGGGGTGAAGGCGTCGGTGCCGCCGCCCTCGGCGCTCCAGACATCGGTGTAGCCGAGGTCCGGGAGCCGTTCGACGATGAAGCGGTGCCGGTCGATGGTGAGCCCCGGCAGCGGCAGGGTGATCCCCCACCGCGGTGGGGGCGCCAGGGTGCGCGCAGGCGGTTCGTGCGGGGCGGTCATGGAACGGCGTTCCTCTCGTGGCGGATGAGCGGTGGGCGGGGCGCCGCCCGGCGGAGCGGCCTGACGGCGCGCCCTACGGACGGACCCAGACCGTCGTCAGGTCCAGGAACCACGACTGCGGTTGCACCAGGCCGCGGACCTGGGGCGACAGCGCCCGCGGGTTGCGGTCGTTGACCACGAAGAGCCAGGGCGCGTCCTTGGTCACCAGTTCCAGTGCCTGCCGGTAGTCGGCCCGCCGCTTGACCTGGTCGGTGGAGGCCGACGCGGAGGCGAGCAGGGCGTCCACCCGGGTGTTGGTGTAGTGGCCGGTCCAGAAGGGGCTCTTGCTGCCGATGAAGAGCGGCAGCAGTGCCTCGGACTGGAACAGGGTGGTGGACTGCGCGATCGCGTCCGAACCGAGGGCGACCTGGCCCTTGGCCTCCGCGCTGATCAGCGTCGACCAGTCGGTGGTGCGGAGCTGCACCTTGATGCCGACGGCGGCGAGGTCGTGCTGGATCGCCTCGCTGATCGGGACCGGGAGCAGGTTGCCGGAGCCGCCGGTCGGCACGGTGACGGTGGTGCTGAACCCGCCGGCCTTGCCCGCCTCGGCCAGCAGCTGCTTCGCCCTGGCCGGGTCGTAGGAGTAGGCGTCGCCCTTGGGGTCGAACGCGAAGGTGGCGCGGGGCGCGGCCTGGTAGGCCGGGTCGGCGGTGCCGTGCAGCAGCTTCTCCGCGATCGCCTTGCGGTCGACGGCGAAGTTGGCCGCCTGCCGGACCCGCGGGTCGTTCCACGGCGCCTTGGAGGTGTCCAGGATCCAGTACCACAGGTGGTCGTAGCTGTTGGTGACGAGCTGCACCCCGTCGGCCTTGAGGCTGTCGAGGTCGTCGGGGTTGGGGTACTCGATCCAGTTGACGCCGCCGGAGCGCAGCGCCGCGGTGCGGGCGGCGACGTCCGGCAGCGACTTGACGACGAGCTTGTCCAGCTTGGGCGCGCCGCGCCAGTACGTCTTGTTGGCGACCAGGGTGATCTCCTGCCCGGCCTTCTGGGAGCCGAAGGCGAAGGGCCCGGTGCCGACCGGGTGCTGCCCGAAGTCGGCCGTCCCGGACGTGCGGACGGCGGTGGGGCTGGCGATCAGGACGTGGGCGAGGTCCTCGGGGAAGTGCCCGTTGGGCGCGGTGGTGACCAGTTCGACGTGGTCGGCGTCGACCTTGCGGTAGGTGGCGATGTCCCCGGCGTACTCCTGGGCCGCGGCGCCGAGCGCGTCGGTGTACTGCGTGCTGCGCTTGTTCAGGTAGCGGTCGAGGTTGAAGACGACCGCGTCGGCGTCGAAGGGGGTGCCGTCCTGGAACTTCACGCCCTTGCGCAGGGTGAAGGTCCACGTCCTGGCGTCGGCGGCGACCTTCCAGGACTCCGCGAGCGCGCCGGTGACCTCCGGGGGCGCGTCCGTGCGGGACAGGTCGTAGCGGGTCAGTCCCTCGTACAGCTGGAAGCTGACCAGGCGCTTGCCCTCGAATCCGGCGCCGCCGATGACGGTGTCGGGGTTGGGCAGCTTGCCGGTCGCGCCGATGACCAGCGTGCCGCCCCGGCCGGCGGTGTCGGGGGCGCCCGCGCCGTCGGAGCCCGTCGTGGAGGCCGCCGAGCCGCAGCCGGCCGCCGCGAGCAGCAGCCCCGCGGTCAGCAGGGCGCCGGTTCTGCGCCGGAGGCGGGGTGTGGCGTGGTGGTGCGTCATCGTGTGTCCTCGGGTTCGGTGGGAGAGCGGGTCGGACGGGAGAGCGGGTCGGACGGGCGGGGTGGTGCGACGGACGGGACGGCGGCCGCGGCCGGGGAGGGCGGCGGGTCAGCCGTCGGACGGTCAGCTGTCGGACGCGGCGAGCAGGGCGCGGGTGTAGGGGTGGCCGGGTGCCCGCCAGACGTCGGCGACCGGTCCCTCCTCCACCACCAGCCCGTGCCGCAGGACCAGCACGCGGTCGGCGAGGTGCCGGACGACCGCGAGGTCGTGGGAGATGAACAGACACCCGATCCCGGTGCGGTCCCGCAGCTCCACCAGCAGGTCCAGCACCTGCGCCTGGACGGTGCGGTCCAGCGCGGAGGTGGGTTCGTCGCAGACCAGCAGCTCGGGTCCGGGGGCCAGGGCGCGCGCGATGGCCACCCGCTGCAACTGCCCGCCGGACAGCTCGCGCGGGTACCGCCGGGCCAGCGCGGGGTCGAGTCCGACCTGCTGGAAGAGGGCGGCCACCGCCTGCGGCCGGTCCCGCCGTGCGGTGCCGTGCAGCCGCAGCGCGAACGCCACCGCCTCCCCGGCCCGCAGCGCGGGGTTGAGCGAGCCGCCGGGGTTCTGCGGCACGAACTGCAGCCGTCCGCGCACCGCCCGCGCGCCGCGGCCGCGGAGCCGGTGCGGGTCGTGGCCGGCGAAGCGGACCGTACCGGAGTCGGGCGCGAGCAGCCCCAGCGCCAGGCGGGCGAGGGTGGACTTGCCCGAGCCGGACTCGCCGACCAGGCCGACCGTCTCCGCGCGCGCGAGGGTCAGGCTGACCCCGCCCAGGGCGAGCCGGCCGCCGGGGTAGTGCTTGGTGACCGCGTCGAGGCGGAGCAGCGCGGTGCTTGCGGAGCCGCTCATCGGCGCACCCCCGTGCGGGCCGCGACGAGTTCGGCGGTGAAGGAGTGCGACGGGCGGGAGAGCACCTGGTCGGTGGTGCCGGACTCGACGACGCGCCCGGCGCGCATCACCGCCACCTGCCCGCCGACCCTGCGGGCCACCGCGAGGTCATGGGTGACGAGCAGCACCGCGAGGCCCAGCCGGCTGCGCAGGCTGCCGAACAGGTCCAGGATCTGCGCCCTGACCAGGGCGTCGAGTGCCGTGGTGGGCTCGTCGGCGATCAGCAGCTCGGGTTCGCAGGCGACCGCGAGCGCGATCGCGGCCCGCTGCCGCAGCCCGCCGGACAGCTCGTGCGGGAAGCTGCGCGCGACGTGCTCGGGGTCCGGGATCCCGGCCGAGGTCAGCAGCCCCGGCACGGCCTCCCGGGCCGCACGGCGGGTGGCGGCCACCCGGTGCCGGCGCAGGACCTCGGTGATCTGCGGGCCGACGCGGCGCAGCGGGTCGAGCGACCCGGTGGGATCCTGCGGCACGTAGCCGATGCGCAGGCCGCGCACCCGGGAGAACTCCCGTTCCGTCAGCGCCCGCAGGTCGGTTCCGCCCAGGTGGACGTGCCCGGTGACCCGGGCGTTGCGGCCGGGCAGCCCGAGCACGGTCCGGGCGAGGGTGGTCTTCCCGCTGCCCGACTCGCCGAGCAGCACCAGCGCGCCGCCCGGTGCGACCGAGAGCGACACGGAGTCCACGGCGTGCACCGCCGCGTCGCGTCCCGGGTAGCGGACGGACAACGCCTCGACGGACAGCGCCGGGCCGGCGGGCCGCTGTGCGCGCGGGGTCATCGGACCGCCTCCGGTGCGAGGTCGCGCGAGTCGCCGATCCGGCGCCGCAGCGCCTCGCCGAGGGTGTTGAAGACCACCGAGACGATGAGGATGGTGACGGCCGGCAGGACGGCGATGCCGGGGTGGGTCAGCAGGGCGGGGCGCAGGTCGTCGAGCATCGCCCCCCACTCCGCGGTGGGCGGGGGGACGCCGAGCCCGAGGAAGGAGAGTCCCGCCGCGTACACCACGGAGAGCCCGATCAGGGAGGAGGCGTAGGCGAGGACCACCGGCGCGACGACCGGCAGGACCTGGCGCACGGCCACGGTCGCCCGGCCGGCGCCGCTGACCCTGGCCGCCTCCAGGTACTCGGCGGTGCGGATCCGGGCCACCTCGGTGTGGGCGACCCGGGCGACCGCCGGGGTGAGCACGATCGACAGCGAGAGCACCGTCGCGCCGAGCCCCGCCGGCATCAGGGTGGCGATGGTCATCGCCAGCAGGATCCCCGGGAAGGCGTACAGCACGTCGAGCGAGCGCAGCAGCGCCTGTTCGGTGACCCGGCCGCCGAGTCCGGCGGCGATGCCCAGCGCGGTCCCGGCCGTCGCGGCGATCGCCACCGGGACGATCCCGCCGATCAGGGAGGGGCGGGCGCCCCAGACCAGCCGGCTGAGCACGTCGCGGCCCTGCCCGTCGGTCCCCAGGAGGTGGCCGGGGCTGCCGGGGTCGAGCAGGCGCACCCGCAGCGATCCGGCGACCGGGTCGTACGGGGCGAGCAGGGGCGCGGCGAGGGCCAGCACGAGCAGCAGCGTGGCGAACGCGGCGGGCAGCAGCAGCCCGGCGTCGCGCCGCAGGAATGCGCCGGCCCGCAGCGCCCGCAGGGGGAGCCGTCCGCGCGCGGGGGCCTCGGTGGGCAGCACGGTCATCGCGGACTCCTGACCCGCGGGTCGATCCAGGCGTGGGCGGTGTCGACCAGGATGTTGACGCCGACGAAGGCCACCGCGACCACCAGGACGCCGCCCTGGATCAGCGGCAGGTCGCGTGCGGTGAGCGCGTCGTAGAGCAGGTGCCCGAGGCCGGGCCAGGCGAAGAGCGTCTCCACGAAGACCACGCCCTCCAGCAGATAGGCCAGTTGCAGGCCGCCGATGGTCAGCAGCGCGGGGGAGGCGTTGTGCACGCAGTGCCGCAGCACCGCCGTCCGGCTCAGGCCGCGCGCCCGCAGGCTGTCGGCGAGGTCGCCCGCGAGGACCGATCCGAGGGCGGCCCGGAACACCTTGGCGGTCAGCCCGAGCGGCACCAGGGCGGCCGCGACGGCGGGCAGCACCAGGTGGCGCAGCAGGTCCTGGAAGCCGCCGTCGCCGAAGACGTCGTGCGTGCCGCCGGCCGGCAGCCAGCGCAGCCGCACCGCGAACACGGCGATCAGCAGCAGCGCCACCGAGTACTGCGGGGCGGAGACCGACACGGTGCTCAGCGCGCTCGACAGCCGGCCGAGCGGCCCGCGGGGGCGCAGGGCGCCGGCCGCGCCGAGGAGGAGGCCGCCGAACAGCACCAGCGTGAACGCGGCGGCCGACAGGAGCAGGGTCTGGCCCAGCGCGGGCAGCAGCAGTTGGTCGACGGGGCGCTGGCCGGCGATCGAGGTGCCGAGGTCGCCGCGCAGGGCATGCGTCAGCCAGTCGGCGTACTGCACGGGCAGCGAGCGGTCGAGGCCGAGGCGCGCGGTCAGCTCCCGGCGCGCCTCGGGCGGCGCCCCGGGGCCCAGGAACGCGCTGACGGGGTCGCCCGGCACCAGGGCGACGGTGGCGAAGACCACGAGGGTCACCCCGACGAGGGTCGGCACCGCGAGCAGCAGCCGACGGAGGAGGAACCGTCTCACGCGGGCACCGGCCGGAGCGGGGCGCCCGGTGGCCGGGCGGCGGGGAGACGGACAGGGGCAGGCATGAGCGTGGTCCTTCCAGGGCCGGTCACTCCGGCCGATGGGAACGAAGGTGGCGCAGCGGACCGGGCGGCAGCCAGCCAGGCGTTCATGCTGTTACCTCAGGTCATAGGATCGGCGGTGCGGATCAGCCCGCTGCCCCGCAGTGCCGGTCGTGGACCGACCTTGACCCGTACTCGAGTACGGAATTACCCTGCGCGCATGGCTATCCGGCGCACCGACTTCACCTTGGTCGGCATCTGCGGCTCGTGGCACCGCAGGTGCTTCGACGAAACCTGTCGCCCCGGCGCCCCGCGCTGACCGCCCAGCCCCTGGCTGCCCGGCAGCGTCCCTCCTCCAGCAGCGGCCGACCGCTCCCCTGATGTTCCGTCAGTGACGTTCCCTGACCACGGAACCGTCGTGGAACAGGGCGGAGCCCGCGCCGCATCGCCGCACCGTCCCGCCAGGGACCGGCTCCGTCACCTCCGAGGGGACCGCACCGCCATGCCGCACGACTTCCGCGACCTGACCCGTCGACCAGCCGGCCGGGCCGCACAGCCCGCCCGCGCCGCCAATCCGCCCCGCCGGTCCGGAGGTTCCCGATGGGAACGCTGACCGAACTCGCCGATCCGTGCTCCGGGCGCAACCGCCGCCCGTCCGGGCGGCGGGGCGCCGCCGCCCCCGCGCGGCCGGACACGGCGAACGCGCTGCACATCGAGATCGACAACCCGCTCGACCTCATCGCGGGACACCAACTGCTCGCCGAACCGGACGCGTTCGCCGCCGGGAGCGGGCCGGTCCGCCGCCCCGCCGCCGACCCGGGCTGCTCCTGCGGGCATCCGCTGTGCACCGTGGCGGCGGACCGGGCCTCCGACACCACCCGGGTGTTCCTCGCGGAGCGGCACCCGGTGGCCAGCGCCGGACTGCGCAGCGTCCTGGCCAGCGTGCCCGGGATGACCGTGGTGGGCAGTAGCACCGGTGACCCGCTGCGCGCCGTGGAGGGCGTGCGCCGGGTGCGGCCCGACGTCATCCTGCTGGGCGGTGGCGCGACCCTTGCCGACGACCTCGCCGCCGTGGTCGAACTGCGCGGCCCCGGCGGGGCGCCCGACGCCCGGGTGCTGCTGCTGCGCCGGGCGGAGAGCACGGCGGAGGCCAGCCGGATGCTGCTGACCGGGGCGAACGGCTGCTTCCCGCTGGACCTGCCGGAGGAGCGCATCATCGGGGCGGTGGCGACCGCCGCCGCGGGCGGGGCGGTCTTCCTGCCCGCCCCGCCGTCGGCCCGGGTGCACCTGGCGAGCCTGGCCGGGCACGCGGCGGAGTCGCCGCCGCAGCACTGCGGACTGACGGACCGGGAGCGCGATGTGCTCTCCCAGCTGGCGCGCGGCCTGGGCAACGCCGAGATCGGGCGCGAGCTGGCGCTGGCCGAGGCCACCGTCAAGAAGCACCTGACCCAGGCGATGCGCAAGATCGGCCAGTCCGACCGGCTGCGGGCGGCGCTCTACGCCCACCGGCACGGCCTGGCCGGCTGACCGCCGGCCGCCGCCTCCCGGGCGGCGGCCGGAACTCCCGCCGAAGGCGGGCACCGCGCGAGGGGGCCC
>NZ_JBEYJD010000108.1:0-7299 GCF_040636125.1 Streptomyces sp. NPDC006733
ACGTAGAGGTTCTACCGGACGGGTCGAAGATCAAGCTCGGAGTGTTTCTCAGCAACAGCCGCAGTCGCCGGGCCAAGCTGACCGCCGACAAGCTCGCCGCGCTCGCCGCGCTCGGATTGGAGTGGGCCGTATGAACACCGGACAGCACGACGCGGACGCCTACGGCCAGGAGCTGGCCCGCATCAGCCACCACCAGCGCGAGGCCACCAGCGCACGGTTCACGGTCTTCCCGTCCCTGGCCGCCGCCGGGATCGGCCACGAGCAGGCCGACAACATCGTGGCGATGTTGGAGGCCGGAGCAGTGGCCGGCGCCCACACCTGGATCTCCGAGAGCAGCCCCCCGCACGGGTCCGAGCCGCGGTTCGAGGACGGTTGGTTCGCCGGGGTCCGCGACGTCGCCAGCTACCTGCTGCGCATCGCCGACACCACCGCCACCACGGGGCGCGGGCGCGCCGCCTCCAGGCGACGGCGGAAGAACCCGCCCCGGCCCCGCTGGAGGCGAAAGACGTCCTGGCGGCGGCGGAACGCTTCCCGTGGGCCCTTGCCGCGCCAGGGACACGGAACTGGCCGGACGGGGCGTTCCTGGACGTCGCGCTGAGCGCGGTGCGCCCCGAGGAACACGTCGGGTACACCGAGCGCCTGGAAGCGTTCGCGAAGGAGCACCGCGTCCGCTTGGAGGAGCTGCTGCGCGCGTACGGGCCGGGTAGCCGGCCTGCCGCGCACGGCCGGTACGCGCTGATCGGACAGCCCGAGACCCTGGTCATCCTGGAGCGGATGGAGACCCATCCGTTCGCTCTGCGCGGCCGGTGGGAGAAGGAGGAGGAGATCGTCCTGCTGGACGACCTCGAGTTCGCGTGGGGGCCGCGCCTACGCCTCAGCCGGTGAGGCATGGGACTGGCGGGGGACGAACGGCGGGGCCGGGCACGGTGTTCCTGCCCGGCCCCGCCGCTGTTTCTAGCCGCCGAAGACCGTGCTGTACGCCTCCTGCCCTTGCTGGATCGTGGTAGTGAGGGCCGCGGTTGCTGCGCCGATCTGGGTGAGCCTGCCCATGAGGGCCTGGTAGGCGCTGCTGATGCGTCCGGGCTGGGCGGCCTCGCTGCTGGCCTCTTCGCCCAGGACTTCGGCATCGTGGATGAGGTCGGCCTGCTGGGCGTCGTCCAGGCCGTAGACCGGGGCGAGCTGTTGGACCAGGGCGGCGAACTCACGCAGAGCGGCCGGGTCAAACCCGTTGTTGTGGTTGTGCTGCTCGACCTTGCCCTGCGATCCGGCGACGACGTTCGTGTTGCCGGTGATGCTGTAGTAGTCGCCGGGGCGGGTGCGGTTGAGGTAGTCGCTCACGGTTGCTCCAGAAAGTACGCAGTCGATGCCGTCGATGGTGAGGGCGACGGTCGTCGGTTCGATGCCGACCTCCTCGATCAGCCAGGAATGACGCAAACGTGCCAGCGCGTAGTGGAGTTCCGTGCCGGAGAGTTCGCCTCCGGCGAAGTGCGACTGGTCGGTGTCAAGGAAACCGGTCGGCTGGACCGGGTGCTGGTCGTGGGCCGTGGCGTAGAGCCAGCGCAGGAAGGCGTCGGTGGCGTAGCGGTGCCGGGCTGCGGGCTCGTCCCGGAGCTGGGCAAGCCGCCGGAGCTCCACCTGCCCGTCGGCGGTCACCCGGTAGGAGTCCGCTGCGCCCATCGAGCCCATGGCGGCGATCAGACCGTCGCGCTCCAGGGTGTGCGCCAGGACGCGGACGTCCTCCACCGGCATGCCGGTGTGCTCGACGTAGTGGCCTTCCGCCGAAAACTGGCGGGGGGACTTTTCGCCCAGCCAGACCAGCAGTCGCACCAGCTGCGGGTCCTGCTCGATGCCGATTCCGATCATCCCGGAGGACGGGGCGAAGCCCCGGCCGGCGACCGGCACAGTGACCGGGTACTTCTTCGCGGCCCGCTCGTACGCCTTGTTGATCTCCTTGACGTGCTTCTCGATCGCCCGGTGATCGATGTTGTTGCTGCCCACTTGCCCTCCTCACACTTGCTGGTCCGAGCGTAGTGAGGGGCACTGACAGGGGGTCTGGGGTCGGTCGCCGTGGCCACGATGGCGCCACGCAGTCGGTTGGAGCGGGTGCTGCGCGGTGGCCGGCCGTTTGGCTGTCGTCCCGGCCGTCGACGACGTCGCCCGTGCGGGTGAGACGCGGGCCGGGTCGCGGGTGTCTGGGGGCATGGGCCCTCTAGCGTGCGGCCATGGACGACGACACCCCGATGCCCGAGCCGTTGCGGCGGGCGATCCACCAGATGGTCTCCGACGCGGTGCAGAACCTCCAGGAGGTGCTGCGGTACACCGAGCCGGACATCGCACACGACTGGAAGCGCATGACGCTGATCCGTGCCACGGACGCTTCCGACACGATGGACCAGGCATCCCTGCTGATCGCCGCGTACTGCCAGCACACCGGCATGGCCATGGACACCCTCGCGTCGTATCTGCAGACCCGACAGCAGCACAGCCGGGCGGCCGGACCGACGCATGACGACCGCGCGCACCTTGCGGGTCTGCTGGGTGAGCCGGCCCCCGAGAGCACGGGAGGTCCAGGGGCCTCGGGCCTGCGCTACTGGCGCGGCCAGCACACCGCCGAGAACGCGCAGCAGGTGGACGACGACCCGCAGAAGCTGTTCACCGAGGCGGTGCTGCACGGGCTGCGGGCCCGGATCTGCGACGACGTCGACGCCTTGGACAGCTACCTGCCGCCGCACGTCGCGGAGCTGGCGCGGAAGGTCGCCGGGGTGCTGGAGGAGCCGCAGCCGGCCCCCGTGTAGCACCGCAGTCCCAGCAAGGTCGTAACACCGGCTACGCCCGGTCGTTGAAGAGTCGGTCAGCGAAGTGCACAGCGGGACCCGGGAGTGTCATGGCCCCCGGGCCCCGTGCAGACGAACATCGACGCCGCGGGGACAGGAGGCTTCTCCTGTCCCCGCGGCGCTCTCTACCTGATCAGGTCAAGCCGTACGGGCATCAGCAAGTGGCGGTAACCGTCACCAGCCACGTCGGGCCCGTCGGTGAGCAGCACGGGCTTCTTGCCCTGCCCGTCCTCCATGGGGCGCAAGTGCAGCGTGAGGGTGTCTGCGGGGAACGTTCCGAGCGCGTCGAGCAGCAGGGCCGGGTTGAACGACAGGCTGCTGCCCCGGACGTTGTCGGCAGTGCCGTGTGTGAAGGCGGTTGGGATCTCCATTCCCTTGACGCGGGCCCGGTCGTCCTCACCGATGCGCGGGAAGAGGGTGAGTACCTTGTCCTCGCTCCAGGCGAGAGTGACCGCAGCGCCGTTCTCTCCCTTGGCTTTGATCAATGCCGCCGCCTTTTTCACGGCCCGCACCAGGGTGGAGCGCTCTACCCGGATGGATGTCTCACGCTTTGTCGGGAACAGTGATGTGTACTTGGGTAGGCCGCCTTCCAACGGTCGCATCGTGATCCTGGTGTTCCCCACCGTGAGGGTGGTCCGGGCTACGCCGTCGACGTCGGCCTCAATGATGCCGATGCCCACTGGTCCCTCGTGGCACTTCAGCCGCTTGGCAAGACGTCGCAGCAGGTCAGCGGGAATGAGCGTGGTGAGGGGCTTCTCCGACGGCTCCACGGTGGCGTCGGCGGGAACGGTGGCCACACCGAACCGGTACCGGTCGGTGGCCGCCATGGTGAGCGTCTCGCCCTCCAGCGTCATCTGTACGCCGGTGAGCGCCGGAAGGGTGTCATCACGGCCCGCGCACGGCAACACCCGCTCCAGCTGAGACAGGAACGCTTTCGCGTCCACGGTCGCCATGGCGGGCACCGACTCCGGCGGGTGGGTGAACTCGTGCAGGTCGCGCACCATGACCGGTACTGCCATGTCCGGGGTGGACAGCAGGTCACCGGCGAGCGCGACAGGAATGCGATTGGCGACCGCCTTGGTCTCTCCGGCGGCGAGCGCGGCAAGTGCCTTCTTCAGCTCGTCGAAATCGAGCAGCGACCAGCCCTTGGCCACGGGTGTTGCGGCGGGGATCGTGACCGATACGGCGGTCCAGAAGTCAAACGTTTCGACGGTGAGCCGGTCGCGTCCTGCCTGCAGCAGGACCCCGCACTGTGCGGGCGGGTTGGGCAGGTCCGGTGCGCCGAACTCGGCGAGGTTGAGCGCCTCGGTGAGCTCTGCGTGAAGCGCCGCGAAATGGGCGGTGGGCTTCACCGGCTCGGCGGTCTTGGTCTCGGTGCTTGCCTGCGTCATGGGGTGCCTTCCCTGGGTGTGTGTTGTCGGTGGGGCGGGGGTGCCACTCCCCCGCCCCAGGGGGTTGCGGTCCCGTAGTGGGGCCGCACGGGTGGGTTTTAGAGGGGGCGCGGATTGATGGCCGTGTCCAGGAATTCCAGCCGGTCCGCGGCCGTCCGCATCCACGCGCGGGCGTCGTCGTGATCAGCGTCCGGCGCGGCCAGGATCGCGGCCGCATCCATGAGATGAGCCTCAACCCACGCATTCGTGCACGCGGCCAGGACCCACAGCCGGAACGCGAACGTGCTGAGCGGGTAGATCATGCCCGCCGCACGGGCCTGCTGGGCAGCGAACTCGGCTTCATCGGCCGCAAGGATCGTGCGCGAGCGGAAGACGGTGACCATGCTGTACAGCCACTCGGCGCCGATCGGCCGATCGGCCAGCGAGGTACGGCGCAGCATCTCGGCTGCCTGCATCGCCCGACGACCGACGGTGCGCAAGTCGGTCACCTCGCGGAGCGTGAGCACATCGAACCGGGACTGTTCGTCGCCGCCGAACACGTCGCGCAGCATCTTCGCGACCCACGCATTGCCGTGCAGCGGGCCCGGGGCCGCGGCCGTCAGATCGCGCTCGGCAACAGGGCTGGGGCTGTGCTTGGACATGACTCTCCCTCGAATTAGTGGTGTGTTTCGGTTGTCGGCCGATTGCCACTACCGACCAACAAGACAACTATATCCCATGTTGCCCACAATCGGGGTTGTGGCGGGTCACGTTCTTCCCCGAATTCCCCTTGGTCAGAGACGGTTTGGTTGGGGTTTCGGCACGCGTGTCGCTCCCCCGCAACTTGGGGCCGGGGCGCAGCCGATGGGCTGCGCCCCGGGGGGATCTAGGCGTTCAGGGGCGGTGCCTCGGCGTACTCCACGCCGCGCTCCGGCGGAATCGGCTCACCATCAGGGTCGATGCAGTAGGCGTTGAAGACTTGGGCGCGGCTGAGCGGGACGGCGGCGTCGTCCTGCAGGTACCAGCCGCACACTCGGAAGGTTCCGTCCTCGTTCGCGGTGCGCACGACCAAGCCGCCGATGCGGCCCGCCAGCATCAGCGTCACGATGCGTTCGGTGTCGCCCTGGTCGGCCGTGATTCGCGCGCCCGCAGTGCAGAACGGCACCGTGGTGACGAAGTAGTCGTCCGACGCGGAGTGCGCGCGGATCGAGACGGTGAGTGCATGGCACCCATCGCCGACGGCGACAAAGACGCTGTTGAGCAGCGCGGCGGCGCTCTCGACCGCTCGCGGGAACATTGCGTGCAGGAAGTCCATGGATTCGCTCGCTCTCGTGTGCGTTCTCGGTGGCGGCGGGGGTGCCACTCCCCCGCCGCTCGGGGCCCGGGGCGCAGCCAGTGGGCTGCGCCCCGGGTCGGGTTAGTCCCAGTCGGGGTCGTTCTGGCAGTGCGCGTACGCGCTGGCCGCTGCGGCGTCAGCGTCGGTCGCGTCGAACTCCATGGCCCACCGGGTGAACTCGTCCTCGCTGCTGCGCAGGCAGACGATGTCGTCGGCGACCGGGCCGGGCAGAACCGCGGCGATGAGCAGTTCGCTCAAGTCGACGTCCATGCGCAGCCCGATGACCGTGAACGTCTGGGTGGCGGGGGCGCTCATGTGGTGCGTCGCGGCCGGGGCAGGAGCGCGGGCCGCTGGAGATAGCGGTCAACCAGCATGAAGGCCTGGTCTTGGGTCAGTCCGAGGATGTTGCCCTGGGCGTCCGTGGAGCCGGTGAAGACGATGTCCCCGAAGTACGGGCTGGGCAAAGCTTGGTAGGTGCTCAGGAGCGCGCAGGCGGGGCCGTTCAGCGGCTGGTTGAGCAGGAGGGCGTCCTCGTCGACCCACATGATCAGCTGGGTGGTGAGGTCAATCGGCCGCGCGGTGGTGCAACACAGCGCGTCGTCCGGAGTGGCGACGGTGTCCCAGTGGAGCAAGCGGAACCTACCGGTGGGCGAGACCCACAGTGCGAAGGTCTCCACTGCCATGGCGGTCGCGGGCATAGATGTCCCCTTTGAATCGGAGGGTGTGCTTTCGGTTCGTGGTCGACTGCCACCGCCGACCAACAAGACAACTATACCATCCAAGCATCACAAATCGGAGTGAAGTGTGGGCCTTTCGCGGCTTTGTTTTCCCACGTCAGATGCCATTTCGTGCCTCTCGGGCGGGGCAGCGTGCGGGGCGTGTCGTCACTCCCCTGGCGCGAAGCGTCGGGGACAAGGGAGTTGGCAGCGCGGAGCGAGGGGCCGGGGCGCGCAGCGCGCCGGGACCGGCTGCCACCTCCCGCAGCGCGTGAGAGCGCGCAGCGCTCGGTCCGGGCCGCAGCGCAGCGGAGGCCCGGCACGCGGGGAGGCGGTACGGGGAAGCGCAGCGGACTCGTACCGCCGGACGGCGCGGACTGCACGGTGCCCCGCCCGAGAGAACGGGTGTGCAGCCTCACAGCGCCGCACGTTGCCTACTACCGCGTTGCTGCTCCCTGTTGCCGCCGTGTCAGAGGGCGTTAAGTCCCGTTCCTGATGATCTGGTGTCGCCCGATCGTGGGGTTAGGACTGTTCGCGCTGACCATCATGTCGTGAGCATGGTGAGGTCGCGGGCATGGACAGAATGCCGTACTCAACTGACTTGTCCGACGAGCAGTGGGCGTTGATCGAACCACTGATCACCGCGTGGAAACAGGAGCGGGTCGCTCGGTCGGCAACTGGGGACCCGGGCTCCTGTGACCTGCGTGAAGTGCTGAACACGCTGCTCTACCAGAACCGGACGGGCTGTCAGTGGCGGCTCCTGCCGCATGATTTACCGGCCTGGTCGGCAGTGTTCTACTACTTCACCCTGTGGCGCCAGGACAGCCTCGACCAGCGGATCCAGGAGATTCTGCGCTGCCAGGTGCGGGAGCGGTTCAGACGATTTGAGGACCCGTCCCTGGTGATCATCGACACCCAGTCCGTCCGCGTGGCGGCCGGGGTGCCGAAGAAGACGACGGGACTGGACGCGAACAAGAAGACGCCCGGCCGCAAGCGTGGGCTCGCCGTGGACGTCATGGGCCTGATCATCGGCGTGGTGGTCC
>NZ_JBEYJD010000109.1:0-7215 GCF_040636125.1 Streptomyces sp. NPDC006733
AGAGCGCCTGCGACCGCGCACCCCACCGGTCGCCCGTCGCGGGGGCCGGCCACCGCACCCCCGGCCGATGGTTAGCGGTGCCCGGGCCGAGGTGGCGCGCGCCCCACCGATGCCCCCGGGCCCGGGCGGCGCCCCCGGCGGCGGTGAGCGCCGCGAGGTGTTCGCGCACATCGCCCTGGAGGGCGAGCACGCCGATGGTGGGTATGGCGCTCACGGTCCGGTTACCAGCCGCGGTTGGCGTAGCGCTCGGACTCGGGGAGCGTGTCGCAGTTGATGCCGACCATGGCCTCGCCCAGGCCGCGCGAGACCTCCGCGATGACCTTGGGGTCGTCGTAGAAGGTGGTGGCCTTCACGATGGCGGCGGCGCGCTGCGCCGGGTCGCCGGACTTGAAGATGCCGGAGCCGACGAAGACGCCCTCGGCGCCGAGCTGCATCATCAGCGCGGCGTCCGCCGGGGTGGCCACACCGCCGGCGCTGAAGAGCACGACGGGCAGCTTGCCGAGGCCCGCGACCTCCTTGACCAGCTCGTACGGCGCCTGGAGGTTCTTCGCGGCGACGAAGAGCTCGGTCTCGTCCAGGGTGCCGAGGCGGCGGATGTCGGTGCGGATCTGGCGCATGTGGCGCACGGCCTCGACGACGTTGCCGGTGCCGGCCTCGCCCTTGGAGCGGATCATGGCCGCGCCCTCGGCGATGCGGCGCAGGGCCTCGCCCAGGTTGGTGGCGCCGCAGACGAAGGGGGTGGTGAACGCCCACTTGTCGCTGTGGTTGACCTCGTCGGCCGGGGTCAGGACCTCGGACTCGTCGATGTAGTCGACACCGAGCGCCTGCAGGACCTGGGCCTCGACGAAGTGGCCGATGCGGGACTTCGCCATGACGGGGATGGAGACCGCGTTGATGATGCCGTCGATCATGTCCGGGTCGGACATACGGGCCACGCCGCCGTCCTTGCGGATGTCGGCGGGCACCCGCTCCAGGGCCATGACCGCGACGGCGCCGGCGTCCTCGGCGATCTTCGCCTGCTCGGCGTTGACGACGTCCATGATCACGCCGCCCTTGAGCTGCTCGGCCATCCCGCGCTTGACGCGCGCGGTGCCGGTCTCGGGGTTCTGGGCGGTGGCGGGGGTGGTGGACACGGTATGACCTCACTCGATGACGAATGGTGCGACGTAGCCATCGTGAACCGGTCCACCTGACCGGAAAAGAGCCAATCCGGGGTCAGTGGCCTGCCGCGCCGTCCGCCGTGAACGCCGTCGGTGGCTCGTCGTCCATCTCGAAGGCCAGCGGGAAGGGGGCGTGGCCGGCCAGCTTGAACCAGCGCACCACCCGGTGCCGGCGCACCGCCCGCGCGGCCCGGACCGCGTCGTTGTGGAAGCGCCGGGCCATCGGCACCCGGCGGACGGCCTGGGTCAGCTCGCCGACGGTCGCCTCCCCGCCGGGCGCGGCCAGCACCGCGTCGACGGCGTCCGGCTCGGCGAAGACCGCGCGCAGCGCCTGGCTCAGCTCGCTCTCGGCCACCTCGCGGTGCTCGTCCTCGCTCTGCCGGGCGGCGTGCGCGGACTGGTAGAGGACGATGGACGCCGCCGGGTCCAGCACCCCGGACGTCGCGAGCTCCTGGGCCACCGAGGCGCGGCGCAGCAGCTGCGCGTCCAGGGCGGCACGGGCGGCGTCGATACGGGCGTGCAGCCGGTCAAGGCGGCCCGCGGTCCAGCTCAGGTACAGGCCGATGGCGACGACAGCCACCGCGACCCAGATGAAGGTGGTCACGGGCGGCAAGGCTACCGTCGCCCCGGGTGGTTCAGTCCCGGGCCAGTCCCAGGCGGGCCCGCAGGCCCACCCGCTCGTCGGCGGCGACCGCGGTGGCGCCCTCGGTCACCGTCTCGTAGACGGCGAGGATGTCGGCGCCGACGGTGCTCCAGTCGAAGCGGCGCACATGCCGGCTGCCCAGCTCCCGCAGCTCCTGCAGCCGCTTGGGATCGCCGAGCAGCCGCACGGCGTCGGCCGCCAGCGCGTCGGCGTCCTCGACCGGGAACAGCTCGCCCGCCGCTCCCCCGTCCAGGACCTGGCGGAAGGCGTCCAGATCGCTGGCGAGCACGGGGGCGCCCGCCGACATCGCCTCGACGAGGATGATGCCGAAGCTCTCGCCGCCGGTGTTGGGCGCCACGTACAGGTCGACGCTGCGCAGCAGCCGGGCCTTGTCCCGGTCGCTGACCATGCCGAGGAACTCCACCTGGCCGCGCAGGTGTTCCGGCAGGGCCTCGACGGCCTCCTTCTCGTCGCCCTTCCCGGCGACCAGCAGCCGGGTGTCCGGGCGTTCGGCGAGGATCTTCGGGAAGGCCCGCATGAGGGCGGGCAGGCCCTTGCGCGGCTCGTCGATCCGGCCGATGAACCCGATCGTGCCGCCCGGCCGCCGGGCGCCGTCCGCGGCGGTGCCGGGCGCGCCCGCGGTCTGCCACTTCGGCTCCGCCTCGGCGCCGGCGAAGAAGTCGACGTCCACGCCGTTGGGGATGACCACCGCGTCGCCGCCGAGGTGCTCCACCAGGGTGCGCCGGGCGTACTCGCTCACCGCGATGCGCGCGCTGATCTTCTCCAGCGCGGGCTGCAGGATCGGATAGGCGGCGATCATGGCCCGGGATCGCGGGTTGGAGGTGTGGAAGGTCGCCACGATCGGCCCCTGGGCCGCCCAGCAGGCCAGCAGGCCCAGGGACGGCGAGGTCGGCTCGTGGATGTGGATGACGTCGAAGCCGCCGTCGTGCAGCCAGCGGCGCACCCGGGCGGCGGACAGGAAGCCGAAGTTGAGCCGGGCCACCGAGCCGTTGTACGGGACGGGCACGGCCCGGCCCGCGGAGACGACGTAGGGCGGCAGCGGCGTCTCGTCGTCGGCGGGCGCGAGCACGGAGACCTCGTGGCCGAGCTTGATCAGATGCTCCGCGAGGTCGCGGATGTGGAACTGGACGCCTCCGGGGACATCCCAGGAGTACGGGCAGACGATCCCGATCCTCAAGGCTTCTCCGTTCCGGAACTGTTCGGGCGCGCCTCGAGATCGGCGAGCCACAGCCGTTGGAGCATGTGCCAGTCGGCGGGGTGCTCGGCGATCCCGGAGGCGAAGGCGTCGGCCAGGTCCTGCGTCATGACGGCGGCCTTCTCGGTCCGGTCCCCGAGTTCCGGGACGTCGACGGGCGGGTGGACCCGGCCGCGCATGAGCGGGCCGTCGTACCAGAGGGTCACCGGCAGCAGCAGGGCGCCGGTCTGCTGCGCGAGCAGCGCGGGCCCGGCGGGCATCCGTGTGGCCTCGCCGAAGAACTTGACCTCGATGCCCGAGGCGGACAGGTCCCGGTCGGCGACCAGGCAGATCAGGCCGCCGGCGCGCAGCCGGCGGGCGAGGGTGCCGAAGGCGGCGCCGCCGGTGTGCGGCAGCACCTCCATGCCGAGCCCCTCGCGGTAGGCCACGAAGCGGTCGTAGAGGGTCTCGGGCTTCAGGCGCTCCGCGACCGTCGTGAAGGGGACCCCTATCTTGGTGGTCACCCAGGCCCCGGCCAGGTCGTAGTTGCCCATGTGGGGCAGGGCGATGACGACGCCGCGGCCGGCCGCCAGCCCGTCCTCGAGGAAGTGCGCGTCCTGGATGCGGACATCGGTGCGGAAGCGTTCCCGGTCCCAGGCGGGCATCCGGAAGGACTCCATCCAGTACCGCAGGTAGGAGCGCATCCCGGCCCGGGACAGCTCGCGCAGCCGGGCGTCGTCCGCGTCCGGCACGACACGGGCCAGGTTGGCCTCCAGCCGGAGCACGCCCTTGCCGCGCCGCCGCCAGACCGCGTCGGCGATCCGCCGGCCGAGGGCGTTCGCCGCCGGTTCCGGGAGCTTCTTCACCGCTCCCCAGCCCAGCCCGTACAGCCCGTCGGTCAGCCGGTCCTTCACGCGGCGCCGCCCCCGTTCGCACCGGCGACGGCGTCGGCCGCGTCGGCCTCCGCCGCCTCGCGGCGCACGGTGACGACCCGCTGGATGAGCGTCACGAGGCTGCCCGCGGCGACGACCCACAGGGCGATCGGCAGCAGCCACTCGATGTAGGGGACGCCGAACTTGTGCAGCCCGGCCAGACCGCACAGGACGAGGGTGATCACGAGCCGCTCGGCGCGCTCGACCAGCCCGTTGACGTTCACCGGCAGGCCGATGGCCTCCCCGCGGGCCTTGGTGTAGGACACCACCTGGCCGCTGGCGAGGCAGAACAGCGTCACGGCGCAGAGCACGAGGTCGTCGCCGCCCCCGGCGTACCAGAGCGCGAGCCCGCCGAAGACGGCCGAGTCGGCGACCCGGTCGAGGGTGGAGTCGAGGAAGGCGCCCCATCGGCTGGAGACCCCGGACTGCCGCGCCATGTTCCCGTCGACGAGGTCGGAGAAGACGAACAGGGTGATGACGACGGTGCCCCAGAAGAACTCGCCCCGGGGGTAGAAGACCAGCGCACCCGCCATCACTCCCCCGGTGCCGATGAGGGTCACCGCGTCGGGGGTGACCCCGATGCGGAGCAGGAACGAGGCGAACGGCGTGAGGACACGCGTGAAGAATGCACGCGCGTACTTGTTCAGCATGGCCTTCCCGGATGGATCGGTGGATGTCGGCTGGCCCGGTCGGCCACTGGACGGCCCATCGTAGCCAGCCCGCGTCGTCCGTATGCGTGAGGCACCCGCCGGGACCCCGGGCCGTACGACGTATGGACGCACCGTGACCGCCGTGGGAAGGTCGAAGGACCGCGGGCGTCGCCGGAAAACCTCCCTTTGTACCCCGTCGGGGCACCTCCGGTGCGGTCTCCCGTGACGCTGCGCGCTCGTGCCCCCGAAGAGGGCGCGGTCCCCCATGCAAAGACGGACATGGAGGCGAGACCCGTGGGTGGAGCAGCCGACAGGAGAGACGTACATCCAGGAGCCGCCGGAAGGGCACCGGCGGCCGGCCGGCCCGAGAAGGTGCGCAATGTGGTGCTGGTCGGCCACAGCGGAGCGGGCAAGACCACCCTCGTCGAGGCACTGGCGCTGGCCACCGGCGCGGTGAACCGGGCGGGGCGGGTGGAGGACGGCGGATCGATCTCCGACCACGACGAGATCGAACAGCGGCAGCAGCGGTCGGTGCAGCTGTCCCTGGTGCCGGTCCACTGGGGCGACATCAAGATCAATTTGTTGGACACTCCCGGATACGCCGACTTCGTCGGGGAGTTGAGGGCCGGTCTGCGGGCGGCGGACGCGGCCCTCTTCGTCGTCTCGGCCGCGCAGGACGCGGCGGGCGTGGGCGGTGCGACGCGGCTGCTGTGGGACGAGTGCGCGGCCGTCGGGATGCCGCGGGCGGTGGTGGTCACGCACCTGGAGGCGGCCCGCTCCGACTTCGACGAGATGACGGCGCTGTGCGCGCGGGTCCTCGGCGGCGACTCCCCCGACGCGCTGCTGCCGCTGTACCTGCCGCTGCACGGTGCGCGCGGCGCCCAGGTCACCGACGGGCACGCCCCGGTGACCGGCCTGATCGGCCTGCTCTCGCAGCGGGTCTTCGACTACTCCACGGGCGAGCGGACCGAACGGGACCCGGAGCCCGACGAGTTGCCGCTGATCGAACAGGCCCGCAACCGGCTCATCGAGGGGATCATCGCCGAGAGCGAGGACGAGACCCTGATGGACCGCTACCTCGACGGCGAGGAACTGGACCTCAAGACCCTCACCGAGGACCTGGAGCGGGCGGTCGCCCGGGGCAGGTTCCACCCGGTGCTGGCCGCCGCCCCGGCGGCCGAGGGCGCCCGGGAGGGGCTCGGCACCCTGGAGCTGCTGGAACTGGTCACGGGCGGCTTCCCGACCCCGCTGGAGCGCGAGGCGCCGCCGGTGAGCACCCCGCAGGGCGGCCCGTGCCCGCCGCTGACGTGCGACCCGGCCGGGCCGCTCGCCGCGGAGGTGGTGAAGACCTCCTCCGACCCGTACGTGGGGCGGATCAGCCTGGTGCGGGTCTTCTCCGGGACGCTGCGGCCGGACGAGACGGTCCACGTGTCGGGACACGGCCTGGAGGACCGCGGGCACGCGGACCACGACGTGGACGAGCGGGTGGGCGCGCTCTCCTCGCCGTTCGGCAAGCAGCAGCGCGGCGTGACGAGCTGCGTCGCGGGCGACCTGGCCTGCGTCGCCAAACTGACCCGCGCCGAGACCGGCGACACGCTCTCGGCCCGGGACCGGCCGCTGCTCATGGAGCCGTGGGTGATGCCCGACCCGCTGCTGCCGGTGGCCATCCAGGCGCACAGCAAGGCCGACGAGGACAAGCTCTCGCAGGGCCTGTCGCGGCTGGTCGCCGAGGACCCGACGATGCGCCTGGAGCAGAACCCCGACACCCGGCAGGTCGTCCTGTGGTGCCTGGGCGAGGCGCATGTGGACGTGGCGCTGGAGCGGCTGCGCAGCCGCTACGGGGTCCAGGTGGACGCCGTGCCGCACCGGGTGTCGCTGCGCGAGACGTTCGGCGAGAAGGTCAGCGCGCGCGGCCGGCACGTCAAGCAGTCCGGCGGGCACGGCCAGTTCGCGATCTGCGAGATCCAGGTCGAGCCGCTGCCGACCGGCTCCGGCATCGAGTTCGTCGACAAGGTGATCGGCGGCGCGGTACCGCGCCAGTTCATACCGTCGGTGGAGAAGGGCGTCCGCGCGCAGGCCGCCCGGGGCGTAGCCCTCGGCCACCCGGTGGTGGACATCCGGGTGACCCTGGTCGACGGCAAGGCGCACTCGGTGGACTCCTCCGACGCCGCGTTCCAGACCGCCGGGGCGCTCGCCATGCGGGAGGCCGCCGCCGGCGCCAGGATCGACCTGCTGGAGCCGGTCGCCGAGGTCGGGGTGATGGTCTCCGACGACTTCGTCGGCCCCGTGATGAGCGACCTGTCCGGGCGGCGCGGGCGGGTGCTGGGCACCGAACCGGCCGGGCCGGGGCGCACCCTGGTCCGGGCCGAGGTGCCGGAGATAGAGATCGGCCGGTACGCGGTGGACCTCCGGTCGCTGTCGCACGGCACCGGCCGCTTCAGCCGCGCGTACGCCCGCCACGAGCCGATGCCCCCGCCGCTCGCGGCCAAGCTCAGGGAGGCGGCGGAGAGCCCCAAGTAACCCCGCACGAAGGCCGGTCGGGGGGGGGGGCGGGCCCCCCCGGGCCCAGCGGCCCCCCCCGGTCGCCCGCGCTCGCCACATATACCTCCACCCGCCCCCCGGCCTGGGCCGGGGC
>NZ_JBEYJD010000110.1:0-6919 GCF_040636125.1 Streptomyces sp. NPDC006733
CCATGACGAGCAGGGCTGTCGGTGCGTCGACCGGTGCGTTCATGTCGGGCTGGTCTCCTCGGCCTGTCCGGGGCCGGACCGGCGGCCGGACGGTCCTCAGGCCACGGTGAACGTCGCGTGCAGGCGACGGGTGTGGTCCAGCGGGCGGACCGGCCCGGTGAGGGTGAGCGGGACGCTCAGCCGGAAGTCGGTGCTGGAGGCGGCGACGCTCACCTCCAACGCTCCGGGCTCGACGATGCGGTGCCCGTCGCGCCCGGTGAAGGACGCGAGGTCGGCCGGAACGGTGACCCCGATCCGCACCGACTCGCCCGGGCCGAGCGCGACCCTCCGGTACCCGATCAGTCGCTGTACCGGCTGCACCACCGAGGCCACCGGGTCGTGCAAGTAGACCTGGACGACCTCGGTCCCCTCACGGTCGCCCGTGTTCGTCAGCCCGAAGGCGAACCTGAACGCTCCGTCGGTGCCGGTGCTGTCCTCCTCGACGTCGAGCGCGGAGTAGGCGAACCGGGTGTACGTCAGGCCGTGGCCGAAGCCGTAGGCCGCGGTCGGATCGGTGCTGGAGACCTCACCGGCCTGGGCCAGCCGCGCCGCGAGATACGTGGACGGTTGCACGCCGGGGCGGCTGGGCACACTGACCGGCAGCCTGCCCGACGGGTTGACCCGCCCGCTGAGCACCCCGGCGACGGCCCGGGCCCCGGCCTCGCCCGGGAAGAAGGACTGCACGATCCCGGCCGCCTCGTCCACCGCGCGGCCCAGCGCGTAGGGGCGCCCCGCCAGCAAGGTGACCACCACCGGCGTCCCGTCGTCGAGCAGGGCGTCGAGCAACTGCTGCTGCACGCCCGGCAGCTGGAGCGACTCGGCGTCGCAGCCCTCACCGCTGGTGCCCCGGCCGAAGAGCCCGGCCCGGTCCCCGAGGGCGAGCACCACGACGTCCGCGCCGCGCGCCAGCTCGATCGCCTCGGCGAAGCCGGAGGTGTCGGTCCCGTCGACCGTCGCCCCCGGCGCGGTGACCAGCTCGCTGTGCGGGAACTCCGCCGCCAGCTCCTGCGCCAGCGTCGGCAGCTCGATGCCGAGCGGGACGTCGGGGTGCTGGCCGCCGACGTGGACCGGGAACGCGTAGCAGCCGAGCAGCGCGTGCGCGGTGTCCGCGTTGGGGCCGATCAGAGCGATGCGCCGGGGGCGGGCGAGCGGCAGGATGCCGTCGTTGTGCAGGAGCACTACGGCCTGCTCGGCCACGGCCGCGGCCAGTTCCCGGTTCTCGGGGGGATCGAGATCGAGGGTGCCGCGCAGCGCTTCCGGGTCCGACAGGTCGGCCCCCGCCAGCCCGGCCGGCACCGGATCCCAGTCCGGGTCCAGCAGTCCCAGCTGCGCTTTCTGCAGCAGCACGCGGCGCAGCGCCCGGTCGACCAGCCGGACGGGCACGGTCCCGGCGGTCACCGCGTCGTGCAGTGGCTGTCCGAAGGTCTTCAGCGTGGGCAGTTCCACGTCCACCCCGCTGGTGAGGGCCAGTGCGGCGGCCCCCGACCAGTCCCCGGCGACACCGTGCAGGGTCTTCAGGAAGGCGATGCCGAAGTAGTCGGCGACGACGGTGCCGGTGAACCCCCAGGTCACCCGGAGCAGTCCGGTGAGCAGTTCCTCGTCGGCGGCGGAGGGGATGCCGTCGGTGTCGGTGTAGGCGTGCATGACCGACCGCGGGCGGCCCTCCCGCAGCGCCATCTCGAACGGCGGCAGGATCACGTCGGCCCGCTCGCGGGTGCCCATGCTGACGGGCGCGAGGTTGCGTCCCGCGCGCGACGCCGAGTAGCCGGCGAAGTGCTTGAGCGTGGCGACGATCCCGGCCCCTTCCAGGCCCTGCACGTAGGCGGTGGCCACGGTGCCGACCAGGTAGGGGTCTTCGCCGATGGTCTCCTCCACGCGCCCCCAGCGGGCGTCGCGGACCACGTCCAGGACGGGGGCGAGCCCCTGGTGCACGCCGACGGAGCGCATGTCGCGCCCGATCGCCGCCGCCATCGAGCGCACCAGCCCGGGGTTGAAGGTGGCGCCCCAGGACAGCGGGACCGGATAGGCGGTCGCCCCCCAGGCGGCGAACCCGGCCAGGCACTCCTCGTGGGCCAGGGCGGGGATGCGGAAGCGGTTCGCGGCCGCGATGCGGCGCTGGGTGCGCAGCAGGGACACGGCGCCGAGCGCGGGGTCGACCGGGACGGTGCCGAAGGGCCGGGTCAGCTGTCCCAGGCCCTGCGGCAGCAGCGCGTCGAGGTCGGTCTGCTCCTCCAGGTCGTGCTGGTGCGGGGCGACGTCGCCGCCCTCGTTCGAGGCGCCCACCCAGACGCCCGCCAGCTGGGCGAGCTTCTCGGGCAGCGTCATCGCGCGGATCAGGGCGTCGACGCGGGTGGCGTCGTCGAGTGAGGTGTCCTGCCAGACGGGGGTGCCGGGATCGGTGTCCACTGCCACGTTCAGGTCGTTCGTCACTTGCCGCCGACTCCCATCAGGCCCTGTACCAAGGTGCGCCGGGCGCACAGGTAGACGATCAGAATCGGCAGCATCGACAGCACGACGGCGCTGAGCAGCCCGGGGACGTCGACGCCGTGTTCGGTCTGGAAGTTGTAGAGGCCCAGGGTGATCACCTTGGTTGAGTCGGACTGGGTCAGGACCAGGGGGAAGAGGAAGCCGTTCCACGCCTGCAGGGCGGAGAACACCACGATGGTCGACACCCCGCCTCGGGACAGGGGCAATACGAGTTGCAGGAAGACGCGCCAGGGCGGTGCACCGTCCATGGCCATGGCTTCGTAGAGCTCGGTGGTGATCTCCCGCATCGCGCCCGTCAGGATCAGCGTGCAGATGGGCAGGGAGAACGCGGCGGTGGGCAGGATGACGCCGATGAGGTTGTCGTAGAGCCCGGCTTTGCTGATGACGTAGAACATCGGCACGATCACGGCCTGGGCCGGGATGGCGAGGCCGAGCAGGAAGGTCCGGAAGACCAGGGACATCGCCCGGTTGCCGCTCCTGACGATGGCGTAGGCCAGCGGCGGCACCAGCAGCAGCACGATGCCGACCACGGACGCCGTGACGATCAGGGTGTTCGCGAAGTCCTGCCCGAAGCCGTTGGTGAAGTCGTCGAGGTAGTTCTGGAAGGTGAGGTGGGAGGGGAACTCCAGGGGGCCGGCGGTCGAGTAGTCCGACTGCGTGCGCAGCGTGGACAGCAGCAGGATGTACAGCGGGAACCCGACCAGGAAGAGCCAGAGCAGCGAGCCCAGCCCGGCCAGGTAGTTGGGGCGTCTGCGCATCAGATCCCCTCCGAGGTGCTGCGCATCTTGTCGTAGCCGGACAGCCGGACCAGGACGAGTGAGATCACGGTGGAGGCGACCACGAGGACCAGGGCGATGGCGGACGCGCCGCCGAAGTCGAAGCCCTTGAAGGCCTGCTGGTACATGTAGAAGGCGCTGATGGTGGTGTCCGTTCCGGGGCCGCCCTGGGTCAGGATCAGCACGGTGTCGAAGGTGGTGAGTCCGCCGACCACCATCAGGATCGTCGAGGTGATGATGGTGTTGCGCAGCTGCGGCAGGGTGATGTGGAAGAACTGCCGTACGGTGCCGGCGCCGTCGATGGCGGCGGCCTGGTAGAGCACCTGCGGGATCGCGCGGGCACCGCCCTGGTAGATCAGGGTGTGCAGCGGGGTCCACTGCCAGGCGCCGACGAAGGCCAGCACGCCGATGGCGCCGCTCTGCGAGCCGAACAGGTTGCCGTCGCCGAACAGCCACTCCGCCTCGGCCGGTACGCCGAAGTTCGGGTCGAGCAGGGCCCGCCACAGCACGGAGACGGCGGTGGCCGACAGTAGGAGGGGGACGAAGTAGATCGCGGACAGGATCGCCCGGTTGCGCTGGTGCCCGGCCGCCCAGACTCCCAGCAGGATGCTGAGGGGCGTCTGGATCGCGACGCCGAGGACGGTGAGCGCGAAGCTGAGCCACAGGCTGTTGATCATGACGTCGTCGTGCAGCAGCGCCGTCCAGTTCGCCATGCCCGCGAACTCCGGCGCGCCCAGCCCGTCCCAGCGGGCGAAGGAGAGCACGGCGACCAGGACGAGCGGGACGATGGCGAACAGGACGAAGAAGAGCGTTGCGGGCAGCGCCCAGGCGATGCCCGGGCGGGCGACCGCAGCGCTGCTGCGGACCGCCCGTCGGGGAGCGGAGCGGGTGGTGGTGTTGCCGGTCATGTCTGCGTCCGAACTCACGAGGTGGGCAGGCCCTGCATGGCCTTGATGAAGCCGTCCGCGTCGGTCTTGCCGTCGAAGAACTCCTGCACGGCCGTGTGCATCTTGGTGGTCGCCGACGGCGGGTACGCCTGGTCCCAGGAGAGCTGGAACGAGGGCGCCGCCTTGACCAGATCGAACTGGAAGGTGGAGTAGGCCGGGGTGCTGGAGGTGGCGAGGAACTGCGCGGTGTTGGTGGTCGTCGGCAGGTTCCCGATCTCCAGCTGCGCCTTCACGAACTCGTCCGAGTACATGACCTTGAGGAAGGCCGCGACGGCCTCGGGGTGCTTGGTCTTCTTCAGCACCGAGTAGAAGTTGTTGGTGTTGCCGACGAGGTTCTTCGGGTCGCCCGTGCCGCCCGCTATGGTCGGGAAGGCGCTGTAGCCCAGGCCGTTCTTGGCGAACTCGGGGTTGGCGTCGTTGTGGGTGGAGTACTCCCAGGAGCCCATCAGCTCGAAGGCCGCCTTGCCCTTGGCCAGCAGGGCCGGGGATCCGCCGTCGGTGAACTTGACGGAGTCGAAGGTGCGGCCGAAGGCGCCGGCGTCGATGAGCTGCTTGAGCATCCCGAGCGACTTCTTGCTCTCCGGGCTCGCCCAGGCGGCGGTGTCGCCGCCCAGGGCCTTCTGGAACAGGCCGGGACCGGCCACGCGGTCGAAGACGTACTCGAACCACATCAGGGTCGGCCACTGGTCGGCGCCGCCGAGGGCGATCGGGGTGACGCCCTTGGCCTTGAGGGTCTGCACGTCGGCCAGCAGCTGCTCCCAGGTGGTCGGCGGGGTCAGGCCGTTCTCGCTGAGCACCTTCTTGTTGTTGAACAGCAGGACGGGCTGGGTGCCGCGCATGGGAACGCCGTAGGACTTGCCGTTGATGACCGCGGTGTTGAACACCGAGGGCAGGAAGTTCGCCTTGAGCCCGGGGTCCTTCGCGATGAAGTCGTCGAGCGGCTGGAGCAGGTCGGCCTTGACGAAGGGGGCGATGCTGCCGCCGCCCCAGTTGAAGAACACGTCCGGGGCGTGCGACGTGTTGATGATCGTCTGCAGCTTCGTCTGGTAGTCCGCGCCCGGGATGGTGTCCAGGACGACCTTGACCTTGGAGGTCTTGTTGAAGCTCTCGACGAGCTGCTTCTCGACCTTGTTGGTGGCGTCGCCGTAGACCAGCACGTGGATGGTCCCGGAGTCGGCCGAGGAAGAGCCGCTGCCGGAACCGCAGGCCGCGGCGCCGAGCAGGAGGGCGGACGCTGCGGCGACGGCGCCGAGCCTGTTCCGGGACGCGCCATTGCGAACAGCGGACAGATGGTGTCTCATGGCCTACCTCGATCGAAAGTTTCGATGAAAATCTCGAATGTCGAGGGGGAATCTATGCAGGCCACCAGAAGCCGTCAAGGGTCTGGACCGTCACGCCTCGGGAACCAGCAGCTGGGCCCAGGGACTACCATCCGTGCCGTGAACTCTTCGACGGCAAGGATCCGCAGCAACGATCGACCGAGGTGGTCCCTGTGACGGTGGCGGCGACGCTGGCCGAGATCGCCCGCGAGGCGGGAGTGTCGGCCCCGACTGTTTCGAAGGTTCTGAACGGCCGAACGGACGTGGCGCCCGCGACCCGCGAGAAGGTCGAGGCGCTGCTGCGCCGGCACGGCTACCAGCGGCGCCGCGGCCACCAGTCCGCGCAGCTGCTGGAACTGGTCTTCCACGAGCTGGAGAGCTCCTGGGCGATGGAGGTCATCCGCGGGGTCGAGAACGTCGTCCGCGAGGAGGGCCTGTCGGTGGTGCTCTCCGAGTCCTCCGGGCGCCTGAGCCTGGGGCAGTCCTGGATGGAGGGCGTGCTCGCCCGCCGTCCGACCGGGGTGGTGCTGGTGCTCTCCGGGCTGGACAGGGACCAGCAGGCACAGCTCACCAGCCGCAAGATCCCCTTCGTCGTGATGGACCCGGCCGGCGACCCCGGCCAGGACGTGCCCGCGGTGGGCGCCACCAACTGGCACGGCGGCCTGGCCGCCACCCGTCACCTGTTGGAACTGGGCCACCGGCGGATCGGCGTGATCGCCGGCCCCAGCCGGATGATGTGCAGCCGCGCGCGGGTCGACGGCTACCGGGCGGCCCTGGAGACGGCCGGCGTCGTCTTCGATCCCGAGCTGGTCCGCGAAGGGGACTTCCACCACGAGGCCGGCTACAGCGCCGGCCTCGAACTGCTGCGCCTGCCCGACCGCCCGACCGCGGTGTTCACCGGGAACGACCTGCAGGCGCTGGGGCTGTACGAGGCCGCCCGCGAGCAGGGCCTGCGCATCCCCGAGGAGCTGAGCGTGGTCGGTTTCGACGACCTTCCCCTCGCGCGGTGGGTCGGTCCGCCGCTGACCACCGTGCGCCAGCCGCTGACCGAGATGGCCGAGGTCGCCACCCGCATGGTGATCGACCTGGCCCGCGGGAACCGCCCCAGCACCCTGCGGGTGGACCTGGCGACCAGCCTGGTCGAGCGCAGCAGCACCGCCCCGCTCCGCACGGGTCGGTGAGGTGCCACCCCGCCCGGGGTGACGTGCCGCCGCTCCCGCCTTTGCGTCCCTCGCCGCCGGGGGGGCGGCGCCCCCCCCCGCGAGGGGGGGGCGGGGGGGGGGCGGGGGGGCGCGGCGCCGGGGTGGGGGGTGGGGTGGGGCGCGGGGGGCGGGCCCGCCCGCGTGGGGGC
>NZ_JBEYJD010000111.1:0-5456 GCF_040636125.1 Streptomyces sp. NPDC006733
GCCCGCCCCGGGCGTCCGCCGCGCCGGGGTGTCAGCCGGCTGATTCGGCCCGAGCCGTCTCCGGCAGCGCCAGCCCGGTCAGGAAGTCGCCGAAGCCGCCCTTGGCCCGGGCGCGCAGGCGGGCCGAGGTGACGACTGTGCAGTCCGCCGTGCGCAGGATCCGGTGGGCGCCGCGTTCGAGGGCCGCGACGAGCTCCCGGTCCTCGCCGACGGTCAGCGACGGGAAGCCGCCGACGCGCAGGTAGGCGGCCGCGGCGACGCCCAGGTTGGCGCCGTGGACGTGCGGATGCTCCCAGGGCAGGCCGGTCTCGGGCCGGGAGGCCTCGTACAGCTCCTCGAACCGGGCCGCGAGCGCCGCCGCGTGCGGCGGCCAGCTCTCCACCCGTACGGTGCCGACGACCGCCTCCCAGCCTTCGGCGGCATGGCCCACCTGCCGTGCCAGCCAGTCCGGCGGGACGGCGCTGTCCGCGTCGGTCGTCGCGATCCAGATGTCGGCCGGCCGCGTGCCGAGCACGGTCAGCGCGTGCGCGACCCCCGCCGCGCGGGCGGCGCCCGGGTTCCTGCCGCTGACCTCCACGGCCTCCACCCCGGCCGCGCGGGCCAGCGCCGCCGTCCGGTCGCGGCAGCTGTCGGCCGCGACCACGGTCACGATCCGCACCCCGGTGAGGGCCGGATGGCGGCGGGCCACCTCCAGCGCGTTGAGGGCGCGCGGCAGCAGCAGCTGCTCGTTGTGGGCCGGAACGACGACGGCGACGGCGGCGGTCATACCAGGCCCTCGTCCGCGGCGGGCGACCTCGGGCGGCCGCCGTCGGCATGGACGCGGCCGAACACCTGCAGGACGAAGTCGTCCTCGCGATGGTGCGCCAGCAGTGCCAGTTCCGGGATGTCGGCCAGGACGACGGCCAGGTCGTCGCCGGTCCTCGCGTGCTCCGCCACGGGATGGTTCCAGTGGACGGTGACGAGGGTGCCGTCCGGCTCCAGGGCCTCGACCGTGCGGTCCAGCAGCCGGGTCAGGTCGTGGGTGTCGAAGTAGTAGAGGAGTTCCGACAGCACGATGAGGTCGAACGTCCCCTCGGGCCACTGGTCGGGCAGCGTCAGCTGCCGGACGGTCACCTGGGGCAGGCCCGCCGTACGCCGGGTGGCGGAGGCGACCGCGCTCGCGACCCGGTCGCACGCCAGGACGGCGTCGCACCGCTCCGCCAGCCGCGCGGTCAGCTCGCCCACCGAGCAGGCGGGTTCGAAGGCGGAGCGGTAGCGGGGCCGGGGGAGGGCGGCCACGGTGAGGTCGTACTTGCGCTGCTCGTACCAGCGGCTCGCCAGGCTCCACGGGTCCTGGGAGTCGCGGTACATGTCGTCGAAGTAGGACGCGGCGGTGCTCAACGGAAGACGACCTCCAGATCGCGCAGGTGGTGGGCTGTCTCGTCGGGCGGCAGGATGGCGGCGTCCTCGGGGGCCGGCCCGAGCGGGCGGATCTGGCTGGCGAACCGTTCCACCGCGGCGGCCTTGCGGGCCGCGGTGGCCGCCGGAAGGGCGATGCGGGCGGCGCTCTCCCACGGCACGCGCGGGTCGTCCGGCCGGGCCCAGTGCCACATCCACACCGGGTACAGCAGGCACGGCACCCGCGCCGCGGCGGCCGCCCGCAGGGCCGCCCGTCCCGCCGCCTCGTGGTCGGCGTGCAGGTCGCCGGTCCAGGGCGCCACGCACAGGGCGGCACCGTCCAGGAGGCCGCCGAGTGCGGCGGCCACCGGGGCCTCGTTGGCGGCCACTTCGGTGTCGGGCACGCCGAGGCGGACCACCCGGGCCTGCTCCGCTCCCAGCTCGTCGAGGGCCTCGCGGGTCTCGGCAGCCCGCAGGGCGGCCAGCGAGGACGGGCTGACGACCTTGCTGCCCGGGTGCGACCGTTCCCCGTCGGTGACGGACACCACCGTCAGCTCCGTCCCCGCGGCGGCGAGCAGGCTGATCGAGCCGCCGAAGCCCAGCACCTCGTCGTCGGGGTGGGCGGCGACGACCACGACGCGGCCGCCGGTCGGCAGGTCCACCGCGGGCAGCGCGCGCAGAGTCGGCCAGGCCCGCCACAGGGCCTCGTCCGTTCCGGGCGCGTCGATCGCGTTCGCGGCGGCCGGGCTGCCGGGCGGCGTCATCGGGCGTCCTCCGGACGGGCGACGAGCGCGCCCAGCTCGGCCAGGTTCCGCTCGGCGTGGTGCTGGCGGATGTACACGGTCAGGTCGGCGACGTTCCGGGCGTGGCGCACGTCGTGGCAGAGCGGCCCGGCGCCGGTGGCCCGCCCCACCCGGGTCAGTACCTCCGTGCAGACCGCCTCGACCAGGGCCCGCACCCGCAGGCTGCGCACTCGGGCGCCGCCCGCGAGGTCCAGCGGATCCTGGTCGATCTCGGCGGCGGCCCGCTCCAGCACCGTCTGGGCGGCGTGCAGCTGCATGTCGATGTGTCCGAGGTGCGCGTCGGTGTGCGGATCGGGTCCGCGCCCGGCCGCCGCCCGGCGCAGCGTCGCGGCCACCGCACGGGCGCCGCCGTACCAGCACGCGGCCACGCCGATGCCGCCGTGCTGGAAGCCGGGGCGCGTCAGGTACTCGCGCGGCTCCCCGACGGCCACCGCGGGGACCGCCTGGAAGCGCACGTCGGGGGTGTCGCTGCCGGCCATGCCGATGGCCTGCCACGTGTCGGCGACCGGGCTGCACCCGGGGGCCCGTACCGCCACCGCGAACAGCCGGCGCTCGTCCCCGGCCGTGGCGGTCACCAGGGCGTGGGTGCAGCTGTGCGCCCCCGAGCAGTACTGCTTGAGGCCGTCGAGCTGCCACCCCTCGCCGACCCGGGTCGCGGTCACACCGCCACCCGGAGGCTCCGCGGCCCACACCCCCCACCGCTCGGCCGGCCCCGGCACGGGACCGTCCAACTCGCTGAGGATGGCGAGGGCGTCCGCGTGCCCTTCGGCCAACCGGGCCAGGCACAGGTCGCGCTCGGCGACGGAGCACAGGGCGGCGAAGCGGTCACCGGTACGGCCCGATCCGGGCAGCGGGAACTCCAGGTCGCCCGCCGCGAGCGACGCGACCAGCCGGGAGAACTCCTGTGCCGTCTCCTGCCGTGCGGCCTCGGGGGTGAACCCGGTGGGGGCCGCACCGTGCGGTGGCGGGCCCGCGGTCGGTGCCGCAGCCGCTGGGTAGGTCGTTTCCGGCATCCGTGCTCCTCGACGTCGGGGCCGTGCGCCGCGCTCGGCCGGAGAGTGGCGTGCGGGCGTAGGGCCGGGAGAGACCGCGGCGCACCGTTCCACTCTGACCCGCCCACCGGGCGGCTGCATCCCGGGGCGGGGCGGTCGGTCGCCGACTACCCGGGACGTCGAGGTGTACACAGCGTGCCGGTGACGGCTCCGCGCGGGGCGGCGGAGCCGTCACCCGCGCTCAGGCCGTCGCCGTCAGATGGGCGCGCAGGTGGCTGAGGGTGCGGTTCAGCAGGCGGGAGACGTGCATCTGACTCACGCCGAGTTCGGCGCCGATCTGCGACTGGGTCATCTCCTGGCCGAAGCGCATGTTCAGGATCTGCCGGTCCCGCTCGGGCAGGGCGGCGATCAGCGGCTTGAGGGCGAGGAGGTTCTCCACTCCCTCCAGGGCCGGGTCCACGTCGCCGATGCGGTCGGCGAGCAGACTGTCGCTGTCGCTGCTGTCGTCACCGCCGAGCGGCAGGTCCAGGGTTCCGGCGGTGTAGCCGTTGGACGCGACCAGGCCCTCGGTGACCTCCTCCGGCGTGATGTCCAGGAACGCGGCGAGCTCCTGGACGGTCGGCTCCCGCTCCAGCCGGTCGGACAGCGCTTCGGTGGCCTTCGCGAGCTCGAGCCGCAGCTCCTGCAGCCGGCGCGGGACGTGGACGGCCCAGCTGGTGTCGCGGAAGAACCGCTTGATCTCGCCGGAGATGTAGGGGATGGCGAAGGTCGTGAACTCGACCTCGCGGCTCAGCTCGAACCGGTCGATGGCCTTGATCAGGCCGATCGTGCCGACCTGGATGATGTCCTCGCGCGGCTCCGAGCGGTTGCGGAAGCGCCGCGCGACGAACGCGACCACGGCCATGTTGAGTTCGATGAGTGTGTTACGGGCGTACTGGTACTCCCGGGTGCCCTCCTCGAGGGACTGCAGGCGGTCGAAGAACAGCTTCGACAGCTCCCGCGCGTCGGCCGGAGCGACCTTTCCCGCGTCCTCGATCCACGGCAGCGGCTCCTGGTGCGACGCCGGAGCGGTGACGGCGCTCTGTGCGGCCGTGGTGATCGTCATGACTGCTCCTCATCCTGTTCGTTCGGTTCGGCAACTGGGGCGCCACATACCCCGATCACCGGACCGCACACCGGCAATCCTCGCCTCCCGGATCCGCGGGGTCCGGCGAGGCAGTGCCGCGCCCCCGGGTCCAGGGCTGCTCTCATGGTGCACGAAAAACTATCGTGGCCACAATAGACAATCTCACGGCAGCTCGCCACCTCGATGGGTTGTGTGCTGCTCGCGGAGCTGGGTAGACGTGACTCGGGGAACACGCTCCTGGGAGCCGCCGACCGGCGGCTGCCATGCCGGGGCCGGGCGACGGCGCCTTGTTCTCCCGTCCCGTCGATCTCTGGTCCGGGACACCTGATGAGCGAAGAACTCGGCGCTGAAGGAGACACCGTCATGCTGATGCCCCACCCCGCCACGCTGCAGCGGCTGATCGACCGCTACGAGGAACTGCAGGCCCGCGAAGCCGCAGGGGCCGCGACCTCCGAGGACCGCCGCCGGCTGGAGGACGCCACCTACACCCTGTGCGTCTCCACGGGCACGCGGAACATCGCCGACGCGCTGCGCATCGCGCACCGCCACTGCGGCGCGTCCGCCCAGGACATGACCACCGCGGCCTGACGTACCTCGCGGATGGCCGAAACGACCCCCGTGTGGGGACAGTTCGGGCGGGTAGCCGATCTTCCGGGAAGCGCTGGAGGCTTCCTGACGATCGGCCCATTCCGGGCTTCCGTGACGGCGAGGGAAGGACGCGCACGATGAGCGACAGCATCTGGGGTTACGGGCCGGCTTCCGGCTACCAGGCGGGGGCGGACATCACGGGGTACAAGGTCGAGGCGACCGATGGCCACATCGGCAAGGTCGACAAGCACTCCGACGAGGTCGGCGCCGCGTATCTGGTGGTCGACACCGGTGTGTGGATCTTCGGTAAGTCCGTACTGCTTCCGGCAGGCACGGTCGCCCGCGTCGACCACGAGAACAGGACCGTGTTCGTGGCGCGCACCAAGGACGAGATCAAGGACGCGCCCGAGTTCGACAAGGACAAGCACCTCGGCGACGCGGGCTACCACCAGCAGGTCGGCGGGTACTACGACACCCCGCGCGGCTGACAGACCGCACAGCGTCACGACGGCGGCCCACCGGATACGTCCGGTGGGCCGCCGTCGCGGGCGCCCGAGCCGGGAGCGGCGG
>NZ_JBEYJD010000112.1:0-5324 GCF_040636125.1 Streptomyces sp. NPDC006733
GCCGCCTCCCCTCCCCCCCCGCCGGGGGCCCCCCCCCCCGCCCCCCGGCGGGGCGGCCACGGTGCGGTTGTCAGGCCGGGATCGCCGTCCGGTTCTCGTCGGGCACCTCGGGCGTCCGGCGCCACGGCACGGTGCGGCGAGCCAGCAGCCGGTCCAGGGCCAGCGCGCCGGGGCCGGCGAAGACGATCAGCAGCAGCGCCCAGCAGAAGAACACCGCCGCCTCGCCGCCGTTTTGGATCGGCAGCAGCGCATGTCTCTGGTGGACGTCGGAGTACGCGTACGCCATCGACCCCGAGCCGACCAACGCGGCCGGCCGGGTGGCGAGTCCGAGCAGCACCAGGACACCACCGACCAACTGGATCACGGCCGCGTACCAGCCTGGCCACTCGTCCGCCGACAGCTCGGGCCTTCCCAGGACTCCGAACAGTGATGCCATCCCGTGACAGGCGAAGGGCAGTCCGACGACGATACGGAACAGGCTGAGCGCATAGGGCTGCGCCCGATCCAGGCGCGCGGTCACCACGAGACCGTCTCCTTTCCGCGCCGCTGCGCGCGCATCACGTGCGGCAGCCGAACGCGGACCGCGAGTAGCTGTATCGCGTGCCGCGCGCCGAAGTGCTTCCGTGCGCGTGTGCGGCGGGAGCCTGGGCGACGATGAGGCTGCCGGCAGCCGCCGCGATCGCCGCGCGCGGGGCGTTGGGGCGCTTGGCCGTCCCTGCGGGTTTGCCCTGTGGGCATGACCGGGGCTGGAGCGGCTGCGAAGGCGCTGTCGGGAGTGGCGCGCCCGGAGCAACCGGAGGTGCGGGTCGCGGGTGTCGCGGGGGAGTCCATGGATCACCTGTGGGGTGGGGGGACAGGTCTGGGGGATGGAGAGCGCTCTCCCGCGAAACCGCAGTGCACTCGGTCCGCGGGAGGGCGTGTGCTCCGGGCTTACGGGAGCTGGTAGTTCTGGTTGAGCACCGCGCCCTTGCCGGGCTGCGACTGGTCGTAGCCGCGCGAGTCGCACTGGAGACCGCCGTTGACGCAGTGCGTGACCATCGCGGCCAGCGTCCGGGCGTCCCAGGCGTTGAAGAAGTCGTAGTGGAAGGAGTAGCCGGCGCCACTGGACAGGTGTATCTGCGACATGTCGCCGTTGACCGGCCAGGCCATCTTGAACTCGATCATCGGCAGGGCGACCGGGTGGTCGGCCGGGCAGACGTTCTGGTTGTTGCCCGATGCGACGGTGTAGGCCATGTGGCTCTTGTGGTCCGGCGTGTCCAGGTGGATGCCGTCCCAGCAGCTCGGAGACTGCAGGCGGATGTTGAGCTGGGTGTCAGGGGTGTTCGGGCAGGTCGCGGGGAAGTTCCAGTTGTGGTAGCTCGTCCCGCACTCCCAGCCCTCGACCGTGCCCTTGAGGTGCTGGAACTCGTCCTGGGACTGCATCGGACTGCCGACCACGAAGCGCAGACCCTTGGGGAAGGGGCGCACGCTGGTGTAGTCGTTGATGGCCGACTTGTAGTAGATCGTCTGCGTGCCGATCGGCAGGATCTTCTGGGTGCCCTTGAACAGGCTGGGCATCCAGTAGGCGGACTTGTCGCCCACCGCGAGGCACGCGGTGTTCCCGGACTCCAGCGAGGCCGTCGTGGAGTTCGCGTTCGTGCCGGTGTTGCCCATGAACGTGTGGTCGTGCGAGGCGCCGGCCTGCCCCGGGTAGACGATCGGGTCGTCCGGTGCGGTCTTCGTGGGAGCGCACTGGGCCTGGAACTCGTGGAAGTAGGCGTGCGGGGGGTCGTACGTGGACGGGGCCACGCCCGTGACCGGCGGATTCGCCATGATGTAGCCGTCGCCGTCCGGGTCGTCGCCCGACGCCTTGGTCGACAGCGGCATGCCCGGCATGCCGGGCATCGCGTACCCGGCCTTGGCCACGTGCTCCGCGTGTGCGGCGGCCGCGTCGGGCGCGGGGGACGCGGTCGCGCTCCCGGTGGTCATCGCGACGCCGCCGATGCCGAGCCCGGTCGCTGCCAGTGACAGGGCAATGAGCAGCCCGGGGATCGTTCGGATCCTCCGTCGTGCCATGGAGACCTCCTGCTTGATGTCGCTACATGGGGGGGCTGACGGGGTGTCGAGGCGGGCGCCACGACAGCCCGTTGAGCGGGAGAGCGCTCTCCGTGTTGCGGAGTGTTCCGCTCCCAACAAGAGCGTGTCAACAGCTTGTTACCGCCCGATGCGTGGTGCGGCGCTCGCCCATTCCTGCCAAACGCCGTGTGGCCTGGACGGACGCGTGGACCCGGGCGTCGGAATAGATGGCCGATCCGGCAAATCGATGGCAACAGCCCCCGAGGGGGTTGCGTATCGGTCGTCCCGGGCACGCGATCCGCGCAGTGCGGGCGGAAGGGCCGGACCGGGGGGTGGTCGATCGGCGGCGATCGACGCAGACCCCGCGCGTCGCCGGGTGCTGCCGGACGTCGCCTTCCTCGCCCCAGGCACTGCTCCCGGGTTCATGCGCGGATCGAGCCGCACCGGAAGGGACAGATGTCTTGACCCCGCGTGCCGAGGAGGGCATGGTTCCGGAGAGCGCTCTCCCATAGGGCGCTCCGCACGTTGGATTTCGAGGAGACGGTCCATGCCTGATGGCGGTATACCGGCGGCGTCGCCATGAGAATCAGCACCTCTTCGCGCCGACACGGGCCTGATCGGCGCGGCGGCGCGTCCAGCAGGCGTCACCCCGGCCCAGTAGCTGCCCCCGGAGTCGCAAGGGCCCGCCGGCAGGACGAGATCCTCCCCCTTCACCCCTTCGGGCCGGGAGCCGGCGCCCCGCCGCAGCCCGGCCCGAAGGGCCCGCAAAGCCGTACGTCGGCTCGGTAGCCGCCGAGAGTCGTACGGCCGAGCATCGCGCACGCCGGCGGGCTGTCGAGGCCCGCCGCGCCCATCCCCGTCCGCCGGGCCGAACCCCCACGGTCGTGCGCCCGCACGGCCCGGTGTGCCCTTCCGCAAGGAGCCGACATGTTCAGATCCCCCTCCTCGGCACCACGCCGGGGACCCACCCGCGCCGCACTCCCCACCTTCGCCGCGCTCACCGCCCTGCTCGCCACGACCCTCGGCGCCGCGGCCGTGGCGCCCGTGGCCCAGGCCGCTGACGCCAGCGTGACCGCCGGCGCCGCGGCCGCCGCCGAGGTCCTGCTCTCGCAGGGCAAGCCCGCCACCGCGTCCTCACAGGAGGGCGACGGCCTCGCCGCCGCGGCCGCCGTCGACGGCAACGCCGGCACCCGCTGGGCCAGTCAGTGGCGGGAGGGCGAATGGCTCCAGGTCGACCTCGGCGCCTCGCACGACCTCAGCCGCGTCGTTTTGAACTGGGAGTCGGCGTACGGCAAGAGTTACGACATCCAGGTCTCCGACACCGGCACCGGCGGGTGGCGCACGATCAAGAGCGTCACCGGCGGTGACGGCGGCACCGATGACATCGCCGTCTCCGGCACCGGCCGGTACGTGCGCATGCAGGGGGTCCTCCGAGCCGGCGGGTACGGGTACTCGCTGTGGGAGTTCCAGGTGTACGGCTCCGACGGGGGCACCACGCCCCCCGGCGGCGGCACCGGCGCCGTGAAGGTCGAGGGCTCGCAGGGCAACTGGCGGCTCACCGCGGGCGGCCAGCCGTACGTCGTCAAGGGCCTGACCTGGGGCCCCTCGGTGGCAGACGCGTCGAAGTATCTGCCGGACGTGAAGTCCATGGGTGTCAACACCATCCGCACCTGGGGCACCGACGGCAGCACCAAGCCTCTCCTGGACTCCGCCGCTGCCAACGGCATCCGGGTGATCAACGGGTTCTGGCTCCAGCCCGGCGGCGGCCCGGGGGCCGGCGGCTGTGTCAACTACGTGACCGACGCGGCCTACAAGAGCAGCTCGCTGACCGAGTTCGCCAAATGGGTCGACACGTACAAGAGCCACCCGGCGACGCTGATGTGGAACGTCGGGAACGAGTCGGTGCTCGGGCTCCAGAACTGCTACAGCGGCACGGAACTGGAGGCGCAGCGCAACGCGTACACCTCCTTCGTCAACGACGTGGCCAAGAAGATCCACAGCATTGACCCCGACCACCCGGTCACCTCCACCGATGCCTGGACCGGTGCCTGGCCCTACTACAAGCGCAACGCGCCGGACCTCGACCTGTACGCGATGAACTCGTACAACAACGTCTGCAAGATCCGCCAGGACTGGCTCGACGGCGGCTACAACAAGCCGTACATCGTCACCGAGACGGGCCCGGCCGGAGAGTGGGAGGTGCCGAATGACGCCAACGGCATTCCCGACGAGCCCACCGACGTGGCGAAGGCCGACGGCTACACCCGAGCCTGGAACTGCGTCACCGGCCACCAGGGCGTGGCCCTCGGCGCCACCCTCTTCCACTACGGCACGGAGCACGACTTCGGCGGCGTCTGGTTCAACCTGATCCCCGACGGGCTCAAGCGCCTCTCCTACTACGCCGTGAAGAAGGCGTACACCGGCTCCACCGCCGGAAACAACACCCCGCCGGTGATCAGCAACATGACCGTCACCCCGGCGAGTGCGGCCGGAGCCGGCAGGGAGTTCACCGTCCGCGCCGACATCCGCGATCCCGACGGGGACGCGATCACCAACAAGATCTTCCTTTCCGGAAACTACGCCAGCGGTGACAAGCGGCTCGTCGAGGCGACGTGGCGCTCCACCGGCAACGGCACCTTCGCCGTCACCGCCCCCCAGAAGCTCGGCGTGTGGAAGGTCTACATCCAGTCCGAGGACGGGCACGGCAACGCCGGCATCGAGACCAAGTCCGTCAAGGTCGTCGCCCCGCCTGTCAACGGCACCAACCTGGCGCTCAACCGCCCCGCCACCGCCTCCTCCTTCCAGGCCGCCTACGGCGACTGCCCCTGCGCCCCGGCCCTGGCGGTCGACGGCAAGGAAGCCACCCGCTGGGCCAGCGACTGGAGCGACCCGCAGTGGATCCAGGTCGACCTGGGCTCCGCCAAGCCGCTGCGGACCCTACAGCTGGTGTGGGACCCGGCCTTCGCGAAGTCCTACGAAGTCCAGGTCTCCGACGACGGCGCCACGTGGCGCTCGGTGTACCAGACCACCGCCGGTGACGGCGATGTCGACACCCTCGCGGTCAACACCACCGCCCGCCACGTACGGCTCCAGCTCACCGCGCGCGGCACCGCATGGGGCTACTCCCTCCACGAGATAGGCATCTACAGCTGAGCCCCCCACCGGCGTACGGCGGCGAGCAGCCCCGGCCGACCGTGTCCTGCGCGAGCGGACAGCTCTCGGCGACTTCCGTGACGGATGCGCTACCAGGCAGCACAAAGGACCAAGCC
>NZ_JBEYJD010000113.1:0-5264 GCF_040636125.1 Streptomyces sp. NPDC006733
TGGACTCCCTCCTCCGCCTTGCGATCGCACGCACCAGACCCCGCCGACCCCGCCCTCCGGGCGGACGACGCCGATGTGAAGACACTCCCTAGGCCAGGCAACCCGACGGGAACGGCCGAAAAACGCGTCCGGCCCGTGACCGGGACGGAGGTCCTCGGGCACGGGCCGGAGCCGTACAGAGCGGGCGACGGGAATCGAACCCGCGTAGCTAGTTTGGAAGACTAGGGCTCTACCATTGAGCTACGCCCGCAGCGCCACAGATTCTGGCACACCGCATCGTAGCGGCTCGTACGCCCCCGCCGCACACCGGTTGATCCGGGCGCGGGGCGCGGCCGGAATTCAGTTGAAGTCGCGACGGAATATTGGCCGCCCGCGCGTACCAGGCCATGTAGCCTACGTCTCGCACCAGCGGGGTGTGGCGCAGCTTGGTAGCGCGTCCGCTTTGGGAGCGGAAGGCCGTCGGTTCGAATCCGGCCACCCCGACCAGATGACTTTGCCGAGCGGGACGGGCGTGCCCGTCGTACCGGTACTATGCAATGGCGCCTGTATACGGGGCGACGTAGGGGCGCAGTCCCCGAGTAGTACGTCTCGTCGGCCGCCGGTTCCGCTCTCATGGTGGGAACCGGGTGTTGGCGCGATTTCTGAAGCCCCTGATGTCAGCCCCAAGGAGACCCAACCGTGAAGAGCGCCGTCGAGACTCTGAACCCGACCCGGGTTCGACTCACTGTCGAGGTGCCCTTCGAGGAGCTCAAGCCCAGCCTCGACGCGGCCTACAAGAAGATCAACCAGCAGGTCACGGTGCCGGGCTTCCGTAAGGGCAAGATCCCCGCGCGCGTCATCGACCAGCGGTTCGGTCGCGGCTCGGTCCTCGAAGAGGCCATCAACGACGCACTCCCGAAGTTCTACACGGAGGCTGTCAGCGAGGGTGAGCTGAACGTCCTCGGCCAGCCCGACGTCGACATCACCGAGTTCAACGACGGCCAGGACCTCAAGTTCACCGCCGAGGTCGACATCCGTCCGGCGATCGAGATCCCGGACTACTCCGGCATCGAGGTCACCGTCGACGCCCTCGAGGTGTCGGACGAGGACGTGGACAAGTCGCTGGAGCAGCTCCGCGAGCGCTTCGCCTCGACCACGCCGGTCGAGCGCGCCGCCGCCGAGGGCGACGTCGTGGTCCTGGACCTCGAGGCGTCCGTGGACGGCGAGGTCCTCGAGGACGGCGTCGCCCAGGGCGTCAGCTACACCATCGGCTCCGGCCAGCTGCTCGAAGGCATCGACGAGGCCGTCACCGGCCTCGAGGCCGGCGGCACCGCCACCTTCGAGTCCGAGCTCAAGGGCGGCTCCGCCGCCGGCAAGACCTCCTCGGTCAAGGTGGACGTGACGTCCGTCCAGGCCCGCGAGCTGCCCGCGCTGGACGACGACTTCGCCCAGCTGGCGAGCGAGTTCGACACCCTCGAGGAGCTGCGCGCGGACAGCGTCAAGCGCCTGGAGAACATGAAGCGCTACGACCAGGCCACCCAGGCCCAGGAGAAGGTGCTCGACGCCCTCCTGGAGCTGGTCGAGGTCCCGATGCCGGAGAAGCTCCTGGCGGACGAGATCCAGACCCGCAAGCACAACCTGGAGCACCACCAGTTCCCGGCCCTGGGCCTGGACTGGGACAGCTACCTGGAGCGCGAGGGCAAGACCGCCGAGGAGCACGACGCGGAGCTCGGCGCGCAGGCCACCAAGGGCATCAAGACCCAGTTCATCCTGGACGAGCTCGTCTCCAAGGAGCAGCTGTCGGTCAACCAGGAGGAGCTCACCGAGCACCTCATGCGCCGTGCCGCCTCCTCGGGCATGAGCCCGGACCAGTTCGCCCAGGCCGTCGTCGAAGGCGGCCAGGTGCCGATGCTCGTCGGCGAGGTCGCCCGCGGCAAGGCGCTCGCCGTCGTCGTCGAGGCCGCCAAGGTCACCGACACCAACGGTGAGCCGGTCGACCTGGACGACGAGGTCGAGGACGAGGGTGCCGTGACGGTGGAGGCCGGTTCCGACGAGGACGCCGCCGCCGACGAGACCGCCGACGAGGCGACCTCCGACAAGGCCTGACCCGTTCGCACGACGGGCCCGGACGCGAAGCCGCGTTCGGGCCCGTTTTGCTTACCCGGGTGGTGAGCCTGCGCTCACAGCGAACAGTTTCGCGTAGGGGATTGCTGGGCCCCACCTGCGCGTTAGGGTCCAAGGAAGGATGGCGGGGGACTGGCTCCCCGGCCGCCAGAAAAGACGCGAAGACGCGAAGACGAAGACGCTGAGACGGCCCCGGGCCGTCCGACAACGAGCAGGTGGATACGTGACGACTCCGATGCCTTCCGCCGCCGGCGAGCCGACCATCGGTGGACTCGGCGACCAGGTCTACAACCGACTGCTCAACGAGCGGATCATCTTCCTCGGCCAGGCGGTCGACGACGATATCGCCAACAAGATCACCGCGCAGCTGCTTCTCCTCGCCGCTGACCCGGACAAGGACATCTACCTCTACATCAACTCGCCCGGCGGCTCCGTGACGGCCGGCATGGCGATCTACGACACGATGCAGTTCATCAAGAACGACGTCGTGACGATCGCCATGGGCCTCGCCGCCTCGATGGGCCAGTTCCTGCTCACCGCGGGCACCCCCGGCAAGCGCTTCGCGCTGCCGAACACCCGGATCCTGATGCACCAGCCCTCCGCGGGTCTGGGCGGCTCCGCCACGGACATCAAGATCCAGGCCGAGCAGCTGCTGCACACCAAGCGGCGGATGGCCGAGCTCATCGCGCAGCACAGCGGCCAGAGCGTCGAGCAGATCACCAAGGACTCCGACCGCGACCGCTGGTTCTCCGCCGAGGAGGCCACCGCGTACGGCCTGCTGGACGGGGTCATGCTCACCGCCTCCGGCGTTCCGGGCGGTGGCGGCACCGGGGCTGCCTGAGCACCTCAGGACCCCTCCGCCGAACCCGCCCAGCCCACTGCTCATCACCAGGACGGTGAAAGTGAACTCCCTGAATTTCCCCGGTAGCGGCCTCTACGAGCGCACGATGGCCGAGGCGCCCGGTGTGCTCGGCGCCGAGGCCCGCTACATCATCCCGCGCTTCGTCGAGCGCACCTCGCAGGGCGTGCGCGAGTACGACCCGTACGCGAAGCTCTTCGAGGAGCGCGTCATCTTCCTCGGCGTGCAGATCGACGACGCGTCGGCCAACGACGTCATGGCGCAGCTGCTGTGCCTGGAGTCGATGGACCCGGACCGCGACATCTCCGTCTACATCAACTCGCCCGGTGGCTCGTTCACGGCCCTCACGGCCATCTACGACACCATGCAGTTCGTGAAGCCGGACATCCAGACGGTCTGCATGGGCCAGGCGGCCTCCGCCGCGGCCGTGCTGCTCGCGGCCGGCAGCCCCGGCAAGCGGATGGCGCTGCCGAACGCCCGGATCCTGATCCACCAGCCGTACAGCGAGACCGGCCGGGGCCAGGTCTCCGACCTGGAGATCGCGGCCAACGAGATCATCCGGATGCGCGCGCAGCTGGAGGAGATGCTCTCCAAGCACTCCACCACGCCGATCGAGCAGATCCGCGAGGACATCGAGCGCGACAAGATCCTGACCGCCGAGGAGGCCCTCGCATACGGTCTCGTCGACCAGATCGTCTCCACCCGCAAGACCTCCGCGTCGGTCTGACGCGCAGGTCGCGGTACCCCTGCGGGGCACTGTAGTGCGGAAGCGTTACCGCCCTCCTTGGACTGAGTAGGTCCAAGGGGGGCCCGCACGGGGGGCGCGGCAAGGTACCGTCGATGAGAGAAGCACCAGGTTCCGTTGGACTAGGCGGATCCCAGGCGAAGGGGAAACACCTCGTGGCACGCATCGGTGACGGCGGCGACCTGCTCAAGTGCTCGTTCTGCGGCAAGAGCCAGAAGCAGGTGAAGAAGCTCATCGCAGGGCCTGGTGTGTACATCTGCGATGAGTGCATCGATCTCTGCAACGAGATCATCGAGGAGGAGCTGGCCGAGTCCTCCGAAGTCCGCTGGGAGGACCTGCCCAAGCCCCGGGAGATCTACGAGTTCCTGGAGAGCTACGTCGTCGGCCAGGAGCCGGCGAAGAAGGCCCTCTCGGTCGCGGTCTACAACCACTACAAGCGGGTGCAGGCCGGCGAGAACAGCGGCGGCCGGGGCCATGACGACGCCATCGAGCTCGCCAAGTCCAACATCCTGCTCCTCGGCCCCACCGGCTCCGGCAAGACGCTGCTCGCGCAGACCCTCGCCCGGATGCTGAACGTGCCGTTCGCGATCGCCGACGCCACCGCGCTCACCGAGGCGGGCTACGTCGGCGAGGACGTCGAGAACATCCTGCTCAAGCTGATCCAGGCGGCCGACTACGACGTCAAGAAGGCCGAGACCGGGATCATCTACATCGACGAGATCGACAAGGTCGCCCGCAAGAGCGAGAACCCGTCGATCACCCGCGACGTGTCCGGCGAGGGCGTGCAGCAGGCGCTGCTGAAGATCCTCGAGGGCACGACGGCGTCGGTGCCGCCGCAGGGCGGGCGCAAGCACCCGCACCAGGAGTTCATCCAGATCGACACCACGAACGTGCTGTTCATCGTGGGCGGTGCCTTCGCGGGCCTGGAGAAGATCATCGAGTCACGGGCCGGCGCCAAGGGCATCGGCTTCGGCGCGACGATCCGCTCCAAGCGCGAGATCCAGGCCGCGAACCAGTTCCAGGAGATCATGCCGGAGGACCTGGTGAAGTTCGGGATGATCCCCGAGTTCATCGGCCGCCTGCCGGTCATCACCTCCGTGCACAACCTGGACCGTGAGGCGCTGCTGCAGATCCTCGTGGAGCCGAAGAACGCGCTGGTGAAGCAGTACCAGAAGCTCTTCGAACTCGACGGTGTGGAGCTGGAGTTCGAGCACAGCGCGCTGGAAGCCATCGCCGACCAGGCGATCCTCCGCCAGACCGGCGCGCGCGGGCTGCGCGCCATCATGGAGGAGGTGCTGATGTCCGTGATGTACGAGGTGCCGTCCCGCAAGGACGTCGCCCGAGTCGTCATCACCGACGAGGTCGTGCACTCGAACGTCAACCCGACCCTGGTGCCGCGCGAGCCGCGCATCATCGGCAAGGGCGAGCAGAAGAGCGCCTGACACCCGGTACGTCGAAGGGGGCCGCCCGGCAGTCGCCGGGCGGCCCCCGTGGTGTGGCGCGGGGTATTATTGGAGCGGGTATAGGTGCGGTTCTTGGGCGGGGGGGGGGCCCCCG
>NZ_JBEYJD010000114.1:0-5071 GCF_040636125.1 Streptomyces sp. NPDC006733
CGCTCGTTTGCGCAGCTCAACGGGATAGGAGGAAGGACGTGCCATGACTCAATCCTTTCACGGAATCGAGTCTCTATCGAACACGGTGCGGTTCAGTGTTCAAGCACGACTTGCTGCGACGGTATCTGCCGCAGTTCGGCGGGATGACGGGTACGCAGTCCCACGACCAGCGGGTGGTCTACCTGGACGGTTACGCGGGCGAGGGCCGCTACGAAAACGGTGAGCCAGCCTCGGGCGAGATCGCCCTGAGGGTCGCCTCGCACCTGCGGGCCAAGGCGGGGCTCACCCTGGAGTGCTTCTTCTGTGAGGCCCAGGCGAAGTCGTACGACCGGCTGAGCGAGGTGGTCCAGCAGTACCGGTTCAGAGGGGTCCGGGCGCACGCCCACCGCGGCGAGGTCGACAGCGTCCTGGACCAGGTCGTCGAACGGGCGGTACGGGAGCCGCTGTTCCTATTCCTGGACCCGTGCGGGCTTGTCCTGCCGCAGAACCGCCTGGTGGAGGTGCTCGCCCGCAAGCGCCCGCAGAAACGCCCGGCGACGGAGCTGCTGATGAACTTCAGCATGATGGCGGTGTGGCGCCTGGGTGGCCACGTCCGCTCCCCCAAGGGCAATGAACGATCGCTGCAGCGGTTCGACGACGTGTGCGGTGGAACGTGGTGGCGGGAGTACTTCGCCGACGCGGTCGCATCCCGCGGCAGGAACGGTGCGGCCGAGGACGCCATCGAGGCAGTAGCGGCCGAGTACGCCCGCCGGCTGGAGCAGCACACGGGGATGGTGGTGCAGTCGGTTCCGGTATCGCATTCGCCGCGCCAGCGCGCCGTGTACCGGCTGGTGTTCGCGACGCGCAGCCCGTACGGCTTGTGGGTGTTCGGCGACACGGTCGCCCGGGCGAGGGCCGAGTGGTGGAAGGAGTTGGAGGAGCGGGAGGAGGACGCCTTGTTCTCCCTGGCCCCGGACCCGAAGGAAGTCGAGGCCCGAGCCCTGCCGGAGATCGCGGCCAACCTGGAGAAGCTGCTGATCCGGTCCCGGCGTCCGGTGAAACTGGTCGACCACACGCTGGAGATCTTCGGATCGTTTTACGGGCAGGTGACCGAGCCGGTGGCACGTCAAGCAGTGCGGCTCCTTCACCAACAGGGCAAGACACCCAGCACCGGAGTCGGTGTGAAGCGGACCCGCGAAATCACCGTCACCCCTGGTCTTCTCCTGGCATGACGCCCGTACGGCCGGGCCTCGCTCTATGGGCCCGGCCGCGTCGTGTGCGTACGGGTCAGGCGGGGACAGGCAGCGGCATCTGGTCCCAGGTGCGGCCCTCCAGGAGGCGGCCACCGGCTTTGGGAGTGCGTCCGCCCCACTGTTTGAAGAAGAAGGCTACGTCGGCGTCCTGACAGGTTTCGCGGATCTGCGTCACCCAGGCCTCGTTCAGCGTCCGATGGTTGGGGCCGGACTCTCCGCCGACGATGACCCAGTGGATGCCGTCCAGGTCGAGGCCGGGCAGCGGGCCCAGCAGAGGCTCGCAGGACAGGAACCGTACGGCGGCGGGCACCTGACGCAGGTCGTCGATGCGCGGCAGCTCGGCCTCGGTTTCGACGGAAACGCCCATCCAGAGATTGGTCGGCCAGTCCAGCTTCGGCGCGATCTGGCGCAGCCGCCGCGCGCGCTTGGTCAGGACTTGGTAGGTGTGCTGCGGAGTGTCGGCCATGACCTTGAAGACTTGGCGGACGAAGTCCAGTGGGACCCGAGCGTGAAACAGGTCCGACATGGAGTTGACGAACACCACCCGCGGTGTCTTCCACCGGTAGGGAACGTGCAGTGAGTCCGTATGGAGCGTCACATCGAACCCGGGTCCGGACGTCCGCGGGTCGCCGTCGTTCTGGTACTTCGCCGCGCCCATCGCCTTGAGCCGTTTCGCCAGCGCCAGGGCATAGCAGTTGTCGCAGCCGGAAGAGACCCTGTCGCACCCGGTGGTGGGGTTCCAGGTCGCCTCGGTCCACTCGATGGCGCTGCGGTCACTCACCGTTTTCCTCCTGTCGTGCACGACTTTCGCGCCGTCGCGATACGGACCGTGCGCTGTGGTGCCCAACGATGCCTGCCCCGCGGGGGAATCGGGGCGAGCAGCTCGATATTCGTATGCTTCCGGTCACCTTTTGTAACATGAGCATTCGAACCTCCATTCGGAAATCTAGTGGCCGGGCCCGGCACCGTCGATACCGCCCACCCTCCCACTCAGGTCCAGCAGAGCCGCCACCTCCGCACGGGCAGCTGCCCGGGGCACCGCCACCATGACCCGGACGATCGATTGGACGGTGGCAGGCGGGCCGGGCGGGGGCGGGCAGTTCACCGAGACCCGGCAGAGCACGTTCACCGTCGATGACGGTGAGGTACAAGTCCTCAGCTGACCAGGCGGGCCCCGGCAACCCCGGTCGACGCGGCGGCCACCGGCCGACGCCCACCACCCAGCCAGCGCAGCGCCACACCTGTTCCCCGACCGCCCGCCACCACCCACACACATCAACAACCAGGAACAAAAACAAGGGGGCACAGCAGAGGGGAAGTCAGCGCCCCAGGTACCCGAAGAATGGTGGCTGACCCGCGGTGACTCAACAGCCCTGCAGAGAGGTACGCAACGGATCTCGCAACGGACTGCGCAACAGATTTTGCAACGGATCTTGAACAGCAGTCACGCGCGCCGGTATCGCCGCCGTGCGCTTGATGGCCCGCTCGACGATGTTGCGTTTCTTGTGCAGCACAGCGGCATCGGCGCCCGCCAGTCGGCTATCGCGCGAGACCGGCTCCTCCCGGCAGCATCCGGCCGAGAGCTGGCTGATCATCCCGCTGACACGATCTCGGCCCCCATGGCAGGGTGCGATGAGCGGATCAGCAGACGGAGGGGGTTCCGGGGGAAGCACAGGTGTGGAACGGGTTGGTCGGTGCTCGCCACCCCAGGCGGGCACGTCCTGCATCAGTTTTCCCTGCAGCGAGCAGCTCCTGTCCCGCGGGCCGAGGGCTGGGCGTCGGTCGCCCCGAACTGGAGGCCGTCCCCCGCGGCAAGCTGGAGCCGCCGATCCAGGCCGCGGCGAACTTCTCCTTCACCCCCGATCGAGCTGGACCACCCCGACCCGTTCGGCGTCACCGTCGTGCTGATGGAAGAGGACGGCTACCGCATCAGCCTGAACGAAGCGTTCGCCCGCTGAGCCCGTGACACGGGACCGGCGTCCCTCCCTGCCTCTCCACGGAAGGACCCGACGTGTGCTGCGACCTGTGCTTACGACCGGTTCCAGTCGTCCTTGTGTAGTCCCTCCTTGAGGATGGACTTGTTCATCTGCCGGACCACGGTGAACGGCCGTCCAGCCCGTCTGCCGTGTACTTCGGCCTCATCGACGGTGAACTGGAACAAGTCCCGTAGGTAGGGCTGGCGGCGTTGCGGATCGTCGCAGGCCCCGTTGAGCAATGCCTCGAAGGTTGGGGTGTCGCCTGCCGACCAGGCGGCCATCATCCGGCGAGTGAAGACCCGTTGCTCCGGGGAGCGGTCCTCGATGTTGATGTGATTGCCCTCGTCGTCCTGGCTGGTCGTCCAGGCGGGGCCACTCGCCAGCGACAGGCGGCAGACGAAGTCACTGGCGACCCGGGCAAGCGTTGTCAGAGCCTCGGTGCCCAGCGCTGCCAGGGCATCCGCTCTTCGGTAGGCCGCTTCGATGTCACCCAGCGCCCCCTCAGCCGCTGCGGCCTGCAGAAGCACATACCCGTGCTCGGTCTGTTCGTTGAGCTTCTCCAGCATGATCGCCGTCCCTATCGCCCCATGGCCCGGATGCCGCCTCGATCATCGCCAGGTCCACCGCGCGCTGTCCGGCGATCTGACAGGTAGGGCGGACCACCGGGGAAGTTGTCCGGGAAGTGCCGGCCGCCGCGCCTTCGCGGTGAAGCCGACCGCGGTTGCCCGGAGCGATCTTCGGCGCGGGGACGCCTTCCCTATCCGGGCACCGATCGGCAAACTAAGCCCGTCACGGAAATGACCCGGGGGGATGGCCTCCCGCTTCCACATCTCCGAGCACGCGGTCTTCCTGTCCGGCCTCGGGCTGCCCGTGCCGTAGCCCCGGGCCCGCGCGCCCCGTCATGCGGTGGTGCGCAGTGGAAGGGGCGCGGCGGGGACCAAGGCAGCGGTCCCGGCCTGCCGGGCGGCACGTTCCGCGCGGGCCCGCCGGAGGGCGGTTGCCTCGGTGGCGGCGGCTTCACGGCGCCGCTGGAGATGGGCAGCGCTGATCGGATCCGGCGCATTGTCGACAGCAGCCTCCGTCTCCGGAAACGTCCTGCGGCTTAGCTCGCGCATCGCCCGGGTCTGCCGCTCGACAGCTTCGGTGATCCCCGGGTCCTGCCGCTGGGCGGGCGCGGCGGCTTGGTGCGCGGCGAGCGCCTGGCGGAAGCGGGGTGATGCCTCCTGCCTGGTCTTCACCGCAGCCTCGGGCGCGGCCGTCTTCGGGGTGGTGGCTGGTTCCTGGGGCGACGGGTCCGTCGCGCGCACGGTCAGGACGCGGATGGTGCGCACCGCCTGGGTGCCGACCGTGTCGTTCGCCGCTGCGACGATCCGGGTGTTGATCAGGCGCAGCTGGGTGGCGTACGCCGATGAGTCCGGGCGCAGGTCCAGCCGCCCCGTCTGTGCGTGGAACGCGACCGCGCAGACGTGGGCGGCCAGTTTCGGTGAGAGGGCGGCCGCGATGTCCGGCAACTGGTCCAGGATGCTTCCACCCGCGGCCGGGACGTCCCAGGCACGGTCGGCCATCAGGCCCTGGAGCACGGCGGCGAGCCCGGTAGGCTCCCGGCCCTCGCCCCGGACCGTCATGGTGCGGGGGCGGCGCTTGGTCTTGCGGGTGCCGGCCTCGCCGCGGGCCTTCGCGGCTTCGCGCGCCTGGTGCAGCGAACCGAGCACGGCAATTGACCGCTACAGGACAGGGCCCGCTTTCTGAAACCGAGAGTCAGACCGAAGGCGAGTTCAACCAGTCGTTGCAACACCGGGTTGTTGCAGTGAGCGTAGCTGCTCTTCGAAGATCTCGGCCGGTGTCCGCCAGCCGAGGATCTTG
>NZ_JBEYJD010000115.1:0-4857 GCF_040636125.1 Streptomyces sp. NPDC006733
TCGGACATCGCGAGCAGCAGGCCGTCGGCGGAGACCACCACCGTGTGGGACACCCCGGGGGTGTTGTCCACGAAGTTGGTGATCAACCAGTTCAGGTTCTGTGCCGCCTGGCTCATCGGACTCAACTAACGCTCCTGGTTCTGAGGGCCACCGTGGTGATTGTCGGAGGCCTGGCCGTTCGTGTCAGTTCCCGCAGTGCGTCCCTGCTGGACACCACGGCGCAGGTTACTCAACCGGCCGCGGACATCCTCCGGCGCGCGGGAGACCTGTGGGCCGCCCTGCGGAGTCTGCTGTGCGGTACCCGCGACCAGGTTGGCCTTGGGCACTCGACGGGGCAGGCCGGAGGGTGTCACCCCACCCGCCTTGGGTTCGCGGACCTGTTCGGCCCGCTGCCAGTGCTGGTCGTTCTGGGAACGCCAGTCGGTCTCGGCCTCTTCCGGTGCCTGTTCGGGCTCGGGATCGGGCTGGGGGACCGGCTGGGCGACCGGTTCCGCCGCCGCCTGGTCCGGCTGCGGCCACTGCCGGTCGCGGCGTGGCAGGCCGGCATCCGTCAGCGAGGGGGAGCCTACGCTCTCCGGCGCCCCGAAGGGCGTCGCGGGAACGGAATCCGGCGCCTGCTGGTCCTGGTGGGCGATGGGCTGCGCCCAGTCGTCCAGTACGGGTGGGGCGGAAGGTCCCGAAGAGGCGGGCTGGGCGGGGAAGTCCTGCTGCCAGTCCGGCTCGTAGGACCCCTGCTGCTGGTAGGACGGCTGTGCGCCGTACTCGTCCTGCCCGCTGTACTCCGGCTGCCCGCCGAAGTCCGCTCCGGCGAATTCCTGCCCCTGGAAGTCCTGGGCCGGGTAACCCTGTCCCTGGAAGTCCTGACCCTCGGCGTAGCCGCCGTCGTACTGCGGCTCGTACCCCTGCGGGCTCTGCTGCCCCCGCTGCTGCGGGAGGTGGTCGTCGCCGAACATCGCGACGTCCTCGGGACGTTCCGTGGCCGACGCCTCCAGCTGCGCACGGCGCTCCTCGCGCAGCAGCGAGCGGCCGACGGGGTCGAGCTGCGCCGGGGCGCCGCCGACGGTGAACGCGGACTGGTCGGACCGCTCGTACTGGGAGTCGTCGAAGCCCAGCTCGGCGGCGGTCGGCTGGTAGCCGAACTCGGCGGTCGAGTGCTCGGGGACGATGCGCGACACGGAGAAGTCCGTGTCGTCCTCCTCGGGCAGGTGCTCCTCGCCGCCGCCACCGTGCGTGATCACCTCGGGGAGCATGACCAGCGAGGTGGTGCCGGCCTGCTCGCCCGAGGGGCGCAGCTGGACGCGGACGCCGTGCCGGTCGGCGAGGCGGCCGACCACGAACAGGCCCATGCGCTGGGAGATCGCCACGTCCACGGTCGGCGGGTCGGCCAGCTTGTGGTTGATGTCGGCGAAGTCCTCGGCGGTCAGGCCGATGCCCTTGTCGTGGATCTCGATCATGACGCGGCCGTCCGGCAGCCGGGTGGCGGTCACCCGCACCTTGGTCTGCGGCGAGGAGAACGTGGTGGCGTTCTCCAGCAGCTCGGCCAGCAGGTGCACGAGGTCGGTCACGGCGGTGCCGTGGATGTCCGTCTCGGGTATGCCGACCAGCTCGATGCGCTCGTACGCCTCCACCTCGGAGGCCGCGGCGCGCAGCACGTCGACGAGCGGGACCGGCTGGTTCCAGCGGCGGCCGGGCTCCTCGCCGGCGAGGACCAGCAGGTTCTCGCCGTTGCGGCGCATGCGGGTGGCGAGGTGGTCCATCTTGAAGAGGTTCTCGAGCTGGTCCGGGTCCGCCTCGTTGTTCTCCAGCTCGGTGATCAGCGTGAGCTGCCGCTGGATGAGGCCCTGGTTCCGGCGCGAGAGGTTGGTGAAGATCGCGTTGACGTTGCCCCGCAGCAGGGCCTGCTCGGCGGCGAGCCGGACCGCCTCGCGGTGCACTTGGTCGAACGCGCGGGCGACCTCACCGATCTCGTCGTGGCTGGTGATCGGGATCGGGACGACGGTGGTGTCCACCCGGCCCGGGTCGGTGCGCGAGAGCTGGTCGACCAGCCCCGGCAGCCGCTGCTCGGCGACGTCGAAGGCGGCGTTGCGCAGCTTGCGCATGCTGCGGCTCATGTTGCGGGCCATCATGCCCGCGACGATGAAGGCCAGGATCAGGGCGAGCACGACGATGGCCGCGTTCATGATCGCGTCGGTCTTGGCGCTGGAGGAGATGCTCTCGGCGTCGTTCACGGCGGTGTCGGCGAGGTTCTGCTCGACCGTCCGGTACGCGTCGAAGGCCAGCGTGTTGCTGGCGAACCAGCTCTCCGGGGTGATGCCCTCGGCCCGCAGCTCCTTGGCCGACTTGTCCGAGGCGATCTCCGTGACCATCTTCTCGATGGTCGGCGGCTTCACGAAGGTCTGCCCGGCCTGCTCGGCCTGCTCGGCGGCGGCCTTGAGCTGCTCGGCGCCCTTCTTCTCGGCCGCGGCCTGCGCGTCCTTCAGATTCTGGGCGTCGGCGGGGGTTCCGCCGCCGCTGTACTCCTGGAGCGCGATGCCCTGGAGGTAGAGGTACGAGGTGAGGGCGGTCTGCTGGAGCTTCTTCTCCCGGGGCGGCACCTGGCCCTCGACCAGGATGTGCATACCGATGGAGCGGGTCAGCGACTCGGCGGCCTTGGACAGCGAGATCGCGTAGAGGGTACGGCCGTAGCTGGTGATGTTGCCGGTGCCCAGGCTCAGCTCGTTGGCGAGCTCCATCAGCGGGTGCTGGACCTCGACGTACTTCTCTTCGGTCTGCTTGTCGGGCAGCTGCCGGGTGTAGGCCGCCTTGCGGATGACCTGCAGCATGGGCTCCTTGACGCGGAAACCCTCCACGCGGCGCTGCAGCGAGGCCGAGTCGGGCATCTGGTCGACGGCATCGTCGAAGGCCTGGGCGGCGGCGTCGGTGGCCGCGTAGGCGCCCGTCACGACCGGATCGCTGCGCTTGCCCTGGAGGAGGGGAACGACGGTCACGTCACGTTCGTTGATCAAGGCGTGGCTGTAGCCGGCGGCGGCGCGCACCAGATTGGCGGTGCGCTTGGCGGCGTCCGCCTCCTGCCAGGTGTGCACCGAGTTCTGCACGGTGAAGCCACCCATGATGAGGGCGACGACGACGGGGATCAGGAGGATGGCGTTCAGCCTCGTGGCCACCCGCCAGTTGCGCACCGCGAAACGGCTGCCGGAGCCGGCCGGCTCCGGGGTGGCGACAGCGGTCGCGTCGGGCACGCCGTCGTACCGCTGGGGCGGCGTGAAATTGCCCCGGGGGCCTTCCGGGGAGCCCGGCTCTGCTCGCCTCGTGTCCCTCACTTGACCAACAACCTCTCGGCGACAACACAGCAAAGTGCCGTTACTACTCTCGGGTTCTGCGAATTTCAGCACGTCATGGGGGTACTAGCCAAACGTCGTACAAACTGCAACGAACAGTCGAACACGCGGACATAAATAGGGCATAAGCTCTTTGCGGGTCCATTCCGCACGGCTGGTATCACCGCAACGGAACCGATCGAGCGCGGGGGGTGGTCGCAGCCCGCCGATTCTCTGTCGAAACGTTATGAACGCAAGAACCGGCCGTGTCAAATGACACAGCCGGTCCTCGGTACAACTGACAACCACGAAGGCTTACTTGAGTCGCGCCAGCAACGCGTGCTCCACGAGCGTGATCAGAGCGCTCTTCGCCTCTCCGCGGTGCCGGGCGTCCGTGGTGATGATCGGTGCCTCCGGCCCGATCTGCAGGGCCTCGCGCACCTCCTCCGGCCGGTAGGGCTGGTGGCCCTCGAATCCGTTGAGGGCGACGACGAACGGCAGGCCGCTGTTCTCGAAGTAGTCCACGGCCGGGAAGCAGTCCGCCAGCCGTCTGGTGTCCACCAGGACCACGGCGCCGATCGCGCCGCGCACCAGGTCGTCCCACATGAACCAGAAGCGGTCCTGGCCCGGCGTACCGAAGAGGTACAGGATCAGGTCGTCATCGAGGGTGATACGGCCGAAGTCCATCGCCACCGTGGTGGTCGTCTTGTCCTGGACGTGGCTGAGGTCGTCGATCCCTGCCGACGCGGAGGTCATGACGGCCTCCGTGCGCAGCGGGTTGATCTCCGAGACCGCGCCGACGAACGTGGTCTTGCCCACGCCGAAGCCGCCCGCCACCACGATCTTGGCCGAGGTGGTGGACCGGGCCACAGGCGGGCCGTAAGCCGCCTGCGGTTGCGGTCTAGAGCTTGCGAAGTCCACTGAGCACCCTTTCGAGCAGTGTCACATCAGGCTGTCCGCCGGCCTCGCCACTGCCCGGCTGGTGAATAGCGACCATGCCGGCCTCTGCGAGGTCGGCCACGAGAATGCGGGCCACACCGAGCGGGAATCCCAGCAGCGCGGAGATCTCCGCGACCGACTTGATCTCCCGGCAGAGGTGGCAGATCCGCTGGTGTTCGGGGAGCAACCCCTGGTACTGGCCCGCATCGGCCGTGGTGCTGACCAGTGCCTCGATGGCGAGCTGGTAGCGGGGCCGGGTACGGCCACCGGTCATGGCGTACGGCCGCACCAGCGGCTGGTCGCCTTCATCCCCGTACGGCGCGTGGTGGGACGCGCCGTACGGGCCCGGCGAGGCGGGTGGCGGGGTCATGAGGGTCCTCCGTGTCCGGGCAAAACGGTCTCGGTGCAGGAAGTACACATCGTGCGGAAAAGCAGGGTCAGGGCGGTCAGTGCATCAGACTGCCTTGGAGTTCGGAGCGCAGGTCGGGGGTGAGCACGGTCCCCGCCCGGTCGACGAGCAGGGCCATCTCGTAGCCGACGAGGCCGATGTCGCACTCGGGGTGGGCGAGTACGGCGATCGAGGAGCCCTCGGAGACGGACA
>NZ_JBEYJD010000116.1:0-3492 GCF_040636125.1 Streptomyces sp. NPDC006733
CCGACGTCGCACGATCTCGGCGATCCTCGCCAGAGTCCAGCACTGGTCAGGCCAGCCGACAACGGCCGGGCCGGCATCCAACACCGCTTCCAGTACACGCACTTGACCCGCATCGAGCTTGCAGCGGGCACCACCGGGGCCCTTGGAGACCAGGGCCCGCCGCCCGCCCGAAGCCAACGCCCGCCGCCACCGGTTCGCCGACATACGCGTCACTCTGAATTGCCGGGCCACCTCCCGGTCACTGGCCCCGGCCTCGATCAGATCGGCGGCCGCCAACCTGACCCGCTCACGCCGAACCCGCTCGTGAGCCGTCAGCCCTCCACCATCGGGATACCTCATCCCTCCGGCATAGCGCGGCCCACGACAGCTGTCACGACCCCACGTAACGCACACCCTTAAAGATCTCTAGAGGGGGCGCCGTGCCAGGGTGTCGACCGCCTGATGGAGTAGCACCTCGGCAGTCCGGGGCTTCCTCGCAGTGCGTCCACGCGCGAGCGGCCGTCCAGGAACTGGTGGAGCATCGCGGGGGTGGTCGGAGGCTGGCCGGGGAGGCGGTTGCCGTTGATCAGACGGAGCACACGCCCGTCTGGTCGACCAGGGTGTACGGACACAGCGTGACGCCGAGTGGGATGCCCACGGATACGGCCCTGGGCGGGGAAACCCTCCCCGTCCAGGGCGAAGTGGCGGATCTGACGAGGAAGCACATTGGTTGAGGCGGCGTCAGTCGATCGGTGCGCGTGCTCGATCGCTCCGATCGACCTCCGCTGACTGCCGACGCTGGTCACACGGCCGGCCCCGCCTCTCGCTGCCGCAAGGCAATCCCCGCTCGTGACGCTTACCGGCACCGCCGGAGCGCGCCGCCCAGGACGAGGACGGCGAAGGGCCCCGGCGCGGACGATGCTGAGGCGTGTCAGAAGTCAATGCCAATCGCACGGTCAGTGGCGGGCAGTGAGGGCATCACTCCGGGCGTGTCGATGCGGGGCGCCGGATGCGGTGGAGCCGTCGTTGGTTCGGCTATGCGGGGCGCAACCGGCGATAGCGAACCCCGCCACAGGCCAGATCGGCCCGCCGGCTGCGTTCCTCATTCTTCCTCATCCGTCACAGCTAGTGCTTTTTCGGTCGGCACACCGGGGAATTAGGCGCGCGTTCCGCTCGCTGCTCCAGACTTGCGCTCACGAAGGAAATGCGTTCCGGCCACAGCCCACGCAACAAAGAGTTCAGCGGCAGCAGTCTCGATAAATCCATTCATGCGGTCCCCGCTGGCGAGGAACTCCACGAGGTAGATACTGAGGTCGGCTCTTTGGGGTGACGGTTCGTTGGTTTCGCTGCCGCCGGACCCTGGGCCTGTAGATCGTGGTGTGTGCGCTATGCAGATGGGGGCGGGCTGACGCCCGGGGTGCGTCGACGCCGGGAGTCGGTTCGGTTCGAGGCCGCTGAGCTGTTTGCCCAGGGGATAAGTCCCCCAGAGGTCGCCCGGCGGCTGCGGGTGAGCCGTAAATCGGCGTATCTGTGGCATCGGGCGTGGAAAGACGCGGGAACGGCGGCGCTTGTCACGCGCGGACCCAGCGGTCGGCGGTGCAAGCTCTCCCCGCGCTGCCTGGAGAAGCTGGCGGATTACCTCGACCAGGGACCGGCCGCTCACGGCTGGGACGAGGACCAGGTGTGGACCGCCGCCCGCGTCGCCACGTTGATCGGCCGGAAGTTCCACGTCTCCTACAGCGTCTCCGGAGCCAACCGCCTCATGCACCGAGTCGGCTTCACCCCGCAGATGCCCGTGAGACGTACGGCCGAACGCGACGAGCAGGCCGTCCAGGTATGGAAGGAGGCGACCTGGGAGGAGGTAAAAGCGCACGGGCGGCCTGCTTGGGATGGATCTGCTTCGAGGACGAAGCGGGCTTCACCCGCAGGCCGCCCCGCGGACGCACCTGGGGGCGCCGGGGTGTCACGCCGGTCGTGACGGTCAGCGGCCGCCGTTCCGGGCGCCTGTCCGTCGCCGGCCTCATCGCCTTCCGTCCCGGCTGCCGCACGCGCATGTGTCACCGACTACGGGTGCACCGCGGGGGCAAGGACCAGCGCCGCAGCATGGACGAGCGCGACTACATCCAGCTCATCGACGGCGTGCACCACCAGGTCAAGGCCCCGATCGTGCTGGTGTGGGACCGGCTGAACACCCACGTCTCACGCACGATGCGCGACCTGATCGACCAGCGAGACTGGCTGACGGTCTTCCTGCTGCCGGCCTACTCGCCCGAGCTGAACCCGGTAGAGGGGCTGTGGGCCCACGTCAAACGCAGTCTGGCCAATCTCGCCTCCGTCGCCCTCGACCGGCTCGAAGCCCTGGTTCGCAACCGGCTCAAACGCCTGCAGTATCGACCAGCCGTCCTGGACGGCTTCCTCGCCGGGACCGGCCTCTGCCTCGATCTGCCGCGGGTGCCTTGAAACGCCGACCACACCCTGTGGCACGGTCGGCGTTCCGGTCAACGGGGCTACAGTTCGCGGAAGTACACCGCCACGGGCAACTTGATGCACCCGAGGCTTTCGTACAAAGCCCTGCCCGGAGCATGGAACTCGTCACCGCCGGTTCCGATTTCGGCGTACATGGCTCCGTGCGCACGCATGTGGCCGAAGGCGTGCTCGCACAGCTCGGTTGCCAGATGGTCACGGCGGTGATGTGCGTCGACGGCGAGGATGCTGATGGTCCCGTGCTCGCGGACAGGGTCAATCTCCCAGCCCACATAGCCCGCGATCACTCCGTCGAGGTCAGCGACGGCGGCGTGCTTGTTGTGCTCCGGGACGTGCAGTGTCGCGAGGAGAGTGCGGTAGTCCTCGCGCCATTGGCCGTGCTGCCGGGTAAAGATGACCTCGCCGACCAGGGGCCGGAAGGAGTCCTCGTAGAACGGCCCGAAGGTCTCGATGGCGAGCTCGGTCAGTCGCGGAAGGTCACGCGGCTCGAAGCTGCGAATGATCATGGAATGCGCCTCTCACTGAGGAGTCGACAACCGGAGGAACAGGCATCGACGGGCTCGCTCGCGGCGAAGGGGCGGCGAGCGAGCCCTCAGTGGCGCAGCCGACGGGAGGCGAAACATTCCATGCACGTAGGTTACCGAGCTCCTCGAAGAGGCGCAGACCTTTTCGTATCCAACCGCCGTCCGCTGTCGGAATGACGCACTGGGCCAAGGGAGAGTCCTGCCCGAAGAGGACCAAGGCGACGCAGCGGCCAGCCTCGGCCCCGACCAGTCGTCACCTCGAAACGCCGAGCTCAGTAAGCCCCTGCAGCGTTCCCAGTGCGAAGAGAATAACGGAAGCGGACAAAGCACGGGGGAGTTTCATCATCTGCACACCTCTACGTTGACAGGTCGGTCATCTGGCCCCGGCAGCGCCCGATGGACGCTGGCCAGGGGTCTGTACCGTGAGCGGTGTAACTCCTGAGCTGGAAGCGACAGTTGATGACTGACGTGACGGTTGACATTGAGGCCGGGGAGGCCGCTGTGG
>NZ_JBEYJD010000117.1:0-2826 GCF_040636125.1 Streptomyces sp. NPDC006733
CCTTCGCTTCCCCGCTCTGGCCGCCCGATAGGGTTGAACGAGTGACGCTCGCCGACCGGCGACGGTCTCGCTCTTCTCGGCCCAGAGCCCGCCGTTGCTGATGGACCCCGTCTTCCGGGGGGAACGCCTGGCGATGATCAGAGAGCGAGGCCAAAGAGCGTTGCGGCGTTGGCGGAGGAGAATTTCTGCCGGTCCTTGTCGGGCGAGAAGTGGTCGAGGAACGCGGTGATCTCGTCCTGAGTCGGTTGCTGGAACGGGTAGTCGGTGGAGAAGATCAGCCGGTCGGCGGTGGTGACGGTCAGGGCGTGGTGGAGCAGTGCGGGGTTGAGCATGCCGGAGGCGGTGATGTGGAAGTTGGTCCGGATGTACTGCGAGACGGGCCGTTGCAGGCCGGCGAGGCTGTCAGCCCGGTCGAGCCAGAACAGCAACATCTCGCCTCAGTGTTCGAGGACGATCTGCAGCTCAGGGTGGCGGTCGAAGGTGCCGCGCAGGATGAGCCGCAGCGCCGCGGTCGCGGTGTCGAGGTGCCAGCCCCATCCGAAGGTGGCCAGGCCGAGATCGGTCAGCTCGCCGAGCCCCCGGTAGGAGGCGTCACGCACCGCGTCCGAGGGGATGGGTGGGTGGAGGAGGACCGGCTGCCCGAGGTCTGCCGCAGCGGCGAAGAACGCTTCGTAGGCTGGGTCGTCGAGAAGACGGTCGCTGGAGCGGCCGTAGACCATCGTGCCGACGTGGCCCAGGTCCTTGGCGCGCACGAGCTCCTCGATGACGCGCTCCGGGCAGGACATGGGCAGGGTCGACAGTGCGCGAAATCGCGTCGGGTGCGGGGCGACGGCGGCGCTGGCCGTGTCGTTCGCGGCACGGCTCACCTGCCGGGCCTGCGCGGGAGGGAGAGAGTGGGTTCCGGGCGGGGTCAGGGCGAGGATGGTGAGATTGCTGCCCTGGGCGTCCATCGTGGCGATCCGGCCCGCGCCCCGGTCCTCCAGGCGCTGCTGATGGTCGCTCAGCTCGTTGAAGGCCAGGCTCTGGTCAGGCCGCGGCAGGCCTGAACGGCGGACGTGAGGGCCGGGGCGATCCAGTGTTCTTCGATGGCGACGAGTGTCATGCGAGGGGTCCTTGGTTTGGGCGGCGTGTCGGTGACGCCCTACCGCTTTACCTGTCAGGTGACAGCAAAATCAGAGCGACCTAATGTAGCTGTCAACTGACAGCAATCGGAGGGGGAAGACCGAGGTCCTGACCCATGGACGCGGAGCAGACGGCGCGACTGTTCGAGCTCGCCGACCGGATCCTGGCGGTCGGCCGCCACATCGGGGCATCGAAGGAGGGCGAGGTCGCGCCAGGGACGCCGCTGCAGGGCGCAGTGATGCGCTATATCGACCGCCACCCGGGCACGACGGCCAAGGAAGCCGCCGAAGCCACCCAGATGATCTCCAGCAACTTCAGCCGGGCGGTCCGCAGTCTGGAGCAGGCGGGCCTGGTGCGACGCGACACCGACGAGCACGATGCGCGACGGGTGCGCCTGTATCCCACGGAGAAGGCCCACGAGAACCTCCACCGCCTGCGGGAGCTCTGGAGCGGCTTGCTGGAGGAGGTGGTCACCGATGCCGACAACATCGACGCCACGATCTCTACCCTGCGCAACATCGTGACCCGCCTGGTCGCCCGCAACCGCCGGGCGGCCCGCTAGGCGGTGTCCCCAAATGTCACACCCACATCAGGAGCGATGCGAGCGTGACGGCGGCCCGGTAGGACTCGACGGTCTTCGCGTAGCACGTGGCGCCCGCGGCGTGATCCGCGGTCACAGGCCCACCCCGCACCCGCCCCGACCAGCCGGCCACCCCTGGCAAGGCTCTCCCGCGCGTCGTGGCCCCGCAGGAGGGACGCGGAGGAGAGGCCGGTGCGGGGTTGGTCTGCGGGGAAGTCTGCGGCCGGGCTGGCCTCCTGCGGTGCGGGGGTGCGTACGCCGGGGCGCGGATGGGGTGTCGCTGTTACCGGCCATAGTGCTGAACCTGGATGCGGTTGCGTCTGGTGAGCAGATCTTCATGATCGAATGGGTTGTCTGCGGTGGTTTGTGCCAGTGCTGGTGCGACCCGCGCGCTACGAACGCCGACCGCACCTGTGGTGGGCGCCCCAGAAGGAATCAGGGTCTTGATGCTCCGCACGCGTACCCGCCGGGCGATCACGGTCACCGCGGTGGCCGCCGTCGCCTGCCTGACCGGCACCGCTCTGCCCGCCGCAGCCGACCCGCCCGCGGGGATCTACCCGCTGGTCTACCTCCCCGCGCCCGGTGGAGTGTCCTTCCGCCAGTACGACGAGATCATCAAGGAGCCGTCCATCGTTGTGTGGCGCGACTACATGTGCACCAGCGACGACTTCGACACCGACCGATGGCAGCAGCTCGAAACCGAGCTCCACCGCTACCCCGGCTGGTACGGCACGCCCGAGGCGGAGAAGAAGCCCTTCGAGGAAGCACGGATCGATCTGTTTGGCGTCCCGACGCTCAGCAACGCCAACCGCCACCAGCTCTGCAATGACCCCGCGCTGATGGCCAGCTACAACGCGGCGCAGCTTCGGCACATCGAGGCCGACGGCTTCACCTACCAGCCGGAGTACGCGGACACCGAGGAAGGCAACGACAACCTCCGGAACATGTGGACCAAGAAGTGCGCCTCGTACCGGGTAATCCTGAAGATCAGGCCGGGCGACCCCGGCTGTTAGGGGACCTGCCAGCCGCGGCCAGGGGTCTGTACCGTGAGCGGTGTAACTCCTGAGCTGGAAGCGACAGTTGATGACTGACGTGACGGTTGACATTGAGGCCGGGGAGGCCGC
>NZ_JBEYJD010000118.1:0-2201 GCF_040636125.1 Streptomyces sp. NPDC006733
CGCGCGCAGCGGATAGGGACCGAACTGTCTCACGACGTTCTAAACCCAGCTCGCGTACCGCTTTAATGGGCGAACAGCCCAACCCTTGGGACCGACTCCAGCCCCAGGATGCGACGAGCCGACATCGAGGTGCCAAACCATCCCGTCGATATGGACTCTTGGGGAAGATCAGCCTGTTATCCCCGGGGTACCTTTTATCCGTTGAGCGACGGCGCTTCCACAAGCCACCGCCGGATCACTAGTCCCGACTTTCGTCCCTGCTCGACCCGTCAGTCTCACAGTCAAGCTCCCTTGTGCACTTACACTCAACACCTGATTGCCAACCAGGCTGAGGGAACCTTTGGGCGCCTCCGTTACTCTTTAGGAGGCAACCGCCCCAGTTAAACTACCCACCAGACACTGTCCCTGATCCGGATCACGGACCGAGGTTAGACATCCAGCACGACCAGAGTGGTATTTCAACGACGACTCCACCATGGCTGGCGCCATAGCTTCACAGTCTCCCACCTATCCTACACAAGCCGAACCGAACACCAATATCAAGCTATAGTAAAGGTCCCGGGGTCTTTCCGTCCTGCTGCGCGAAACGAGCATCTTTACTCGTAGTGCAATTTCACCGGGCCTATGGTTGAGACAGTCGAGAAGTCGTTACGCCATTCGTGCAGGTCGGAACTTACCCGACAAGGAATTTCGCTACCTTAGGATGGTTATAGTTACCACCGCCGTTTACTGGCGCTTAAGTTCTCAGCTTCGCCACACCGAAATGTGACTAACCGGTCCCCTTAACGTTCCAGCACCGGGCAGGCGTCAGTCCGTATACATCGCCTTACGGCTTCGCACGGACCTGTGTTTTTAGTAAACAGTCGCTTCTCGCTGGTCTCTGCGGCCACCCCCAGCTCAGGAAGCAAGTCCCCTCACCAGTTGTGGCCCCCCTTCTCCCGAAGTTACGGGGGCATTTTGCCGAGTTCCTTAACCATAGTTCACCCGAACGCCTCGGTATTCTCTACCTGACCACCTGAGTCGGTTTAGGGTACGGGCCGCCATGAAACTCGCTAGAGGCTTTTCTCGACAGCATAGGATCATCCACTTCACCACAATCGGCTCGGCATCAGGTCTCAGACTATGTGTTGCGCGGATTTGCCTACGCAACGTCCTACACCCTTACCCCGGGACAACCACCGCCCGGGCTGGACTACCTTCCTGCGTCACCCCATCGCTTACCTACTACCACCTTGGATCGGCGGCTCCACCACTCCCCTTTGCCCGAAGGCTCCAGGACGGCTTCACGGCCTTAGCATCAGAGGGTTCGATACTGGGCGTTTCAAAGCGGGTACCGGAATATCAACCGGTTGTCCATCGACTACGCCTGTCGGCCTCGCCTTAGGTCCCGACTTACCCTGGGCAGATCAGCTTGACCCAGGAACCCTTAGTCAATCGGCGCACACGTTTCCCACGTGTGTATCGCTACTCATGCCTGCATTCTCACTCGTGTACCGTCCACGACTGGCTTCCGCCGCCGCTTCACCCGGCACACGACGCTCCCCTACCCATCCCCGCACCCGTTAGGGCTTCACACGGGAATGACACGACTTCGGCGGTACGCTTGAGCCCCGCTACATTGTCGGCGCGGAATCACTTGACCAGTGAGCTATTACGCACTCTTTCAAGGATGGCTGCTTCTAAGCCAACCTCCTGGTTGTCTCTGCGACTCCACATCCTTTCCCACTTAGCGTACGCTTAGGGGCCTTAGTCGATGCTCTGGGCTGTTTCCCTCTCGACCATGGAGCTTATCCCCCACAGTCTCACTGCCGCGCTCTCACTTACCGGCATTCGGAGTTTGGCTAAGGTCAGTAACCCGGTAGGGCCCATCGCCTATCCAGTGCTCTACCTCCGGCAAGAAACACGCGACGCTGCACCTAAATGCATTTCGGGGAGAACCAGCTATCACGGAGTTTGATTGGCCTTTCACCCCTAACCACAGGTCATCCCCCAGGTTTTCAACCCTGGTGGGTTCGGTCCTCCACGAAGTCTTACCTCCGCTTCAACCTGCCCATGGCTAGATCACTCCGCTTCGGGTCTTGGGCGCGCGACTCATTCGCCCTATTCGGACTCGCTTTCGCTACGGCTACCCCACACGGGTTAACCTCGCCACACACCGCAAACTCGCAGGCTCATTCTTCAAAAGGCACGCAGTCACGAGA
>NZ_JBEYJD010000119.1:0-2150 GCF_040636125.1 Streptomyces sp. NPDC006733
CCCACAGCGGCCTCCCCGGCCTCAATGTCAACCGTCACGTCAGTCATCAACTGTCGCTTCCAGCTCAGGAGTTACACCGCTCACGGTACAGACCCGCTGTTAGGGGACCTGCCAGCCGCGGCCGGACGGGACCCCGACAGCTATCTCCAGGGGTCCCGCTGCGTGGGGCATTGATTGCTTGTTCCACGGCCGGCCGAGCTAGTTGTTACGGCCCGATCGGCCGGGCCGGCCGACGTGGCGACCGCCGGAAGGTTACAGCCGGTGCACGATGATCGGCGCGCTGGTCCTACCTCCGGCCTGCGGTGCCACCTCGTTGGGCGCACCTCGCCCCATTTGCGCTGACGGCGTCCGGTCGGGCACACCTGTGATCCGCAGGTCGGCCCCAGTCTTTTCGGCCCGTCACAGAAAAAGCCCCTTGCCCTCCTTCAACAAGTCCAAGGGCCTGTGCTGGCCGCTTCATGACCCCGGCCCGCTGGGGCGCGTGATGGGCGCGGCTGCTGAATAGGTGGGGAGCGGGCAGGCGAGAAGAAGCGGTGTGTCTCGGTGCGCCGTTTGGTGAGGTGATGGTGAGGGAGTGGGTACGGCGATGATCGGTGATGGTTGAGCGGTTCATGGCGTTGGTGTTGCCTGGTGGTGGGGCGGGTGCGGCACGGCGGTGGGCGTTGGAGCAGGTGGAGCGGTTTCGGTGGGAGGCCTGGCGGCCAGATCCGGCGGCGGTGGCGTTGGTGGTGTCGGAGCTGGTGACCAATGCGCAACGGCATGTGGGCGGTCGGATCGCGCTGTCGTTGGTGCTGGAGGTGGACCGGTTGCGGATCGCGGTGAGCGATGGCTCCCGGCGGGAGCCGGTACAGCAGGCTCCGGATCCGGCCCGGGTGGGGGGTCATGGGCTGCGCATCGTGGCGAAGCTGGCCACAGCGTGGGGTGTACGTCCTCATGGAGACGGCAAACAGGTCTGGGCCGACTTGGCGCCACCGCGCCTGGTCCCAGTCCGCGACTGATACCGCTGCGCGCCCGCCCAGGTGCCCCGGCAGCCCGGTGCTCCGGCAGCCCGCACCGGGCACGACCGCCGGCCAAAACGGCCCGCTGCCGCTGGCATGGGGTCCTGCCTGGCGCGCGGGTCGATCTACGGGGTGGTGATCCGCGTCAGAGTGTCCTGGAGCAGGCGGACGGCGTCTTCCGCTTCGGTGTACTGCTCGGGGTCCGCCAGGACGGTGCCGAACGTTCCACCGTGGTCGGCGGGCATCGCCCGCCACCGCAGGACGGGTTCCAGGGCGTTCAGGGCACCGGACATGAACCAGGCCAGGCGGCCGTGGGTGCGCGCGAGGGAGACCGCCAGGACGGCCAGTGCTTCCCTTAGGTGTTCGAGCCGGGTGATCTGCGGCAGGGCTTCTTGCACGTCGGGCGGTCCGACCACGTCGCGCAGGCTGGTCCCGGTGGTCAGGGCGAGAGCGCGGTCGCTTGAGGTCAACTCCCACACCTGGTCGTGGAGCTGCTGTCCAGCTTCCTCGGCCAGCACGGCCACGATCCTGCGCATGTCCATGCGGATCACCCTACTGAACTGGTCCTGCCGCCACACACCTGCTCGGCCCCGGGTGAGGTGGGCTGCTGCTTCCGGCCCGGCCATGGATCTAGGCGAAACTCCGGATGGAACGCGGCCGGATGATGCCGGTGGGCAGCTGTGGGCTTGTGCGGCGGGAAGGTCAGGGGATGAGCAGCATGAAGGGCGCGTCGACCTGCAGATTGCGTTCGCCGGTGTAGACGGTCACCGTGTCGGCCGCGTTCGCGCATTCAGGCGACGGAGAGGTGCGCAGGTTGATCGCGTACTGCGGACCACCGGACGTGACCAGGGTGGCGACCAGGGCGCTGCGGCTGACGTTGATCCTGGTGGCGTCGTCGAACGTCACGCAGTAGATGCCGGTGGCGACCCGGGTGGACGACTTGATCCCCTGGGACTGGGCTCGGGATCCGTCCGCGTTGATCTGAGAGGACGTTAAGTCCGTCTCGGGTATCGGCCTCGTCCGGGCTGGGTGAGGAATCCCTGGCGGACGAGTCATGCCAGGCGGGAGCGGGTGACGTTGATCGAGGGCTCGTCGGTGGGCAGGCCAAGGTGCTCGTGCAGATCGCGGACGCGGAACACCTTCCCGGGGTGC
>NZ_JBEYJD010000121.1:0-1571 GCF_040636125.1 Streptomyces sp. NPDC006733
GTGGTGGCATATGCGCCCCGTCTTTGGCGGGAAAGCGTAGTCCTCATGCCCCCCAGGCGCAATCACACGCAGAAATATCAGGGCTTAAGGCCGGGCGCTCGGTATCAGCCGGGAAAACCCGAAGCAGGAACAGCACGAGCAGGGCTGTTGCAAAGTCTTTTGATCTTGGATCGTTGCCGGTCAGGCGAGGCCGAGGAGATCGAGCGGTCGTCGGAAACAGTCATATGACATCTCGCGGAGGCTGGCCGCGATGTTCGTTTGGCCCACCGCTCGCATGTGGTTGATCGCGAAACTGCGCAGGGTCGCCATGTTGTCCGGCCCGTGTCCGGTGCGGATCTTGGAGGCGTCCTCGGCGAAGGTGGTGTCGCGCACGAAGTGCAGCCGGTTCTCGATCACCCACTGTGACCTGGCCAGATGCCCGATCCGCTGCGGGGATGCCTGCCGGGCACTGAGGTCAGTGAGCGCGTAGACGGTCTCGCGGCTGACTTTCCCGGATTTCAGGTCGGTGCGGTGGCGCAGAATGCGTGCTGCCTGCACTGCGTGCGGGAAGTCCAGGCCGAGGCCGCCCACGGTGAGGACGCGAGTCACCCGCGTCTCTTTGCGCCCGTGTCCCTCCTCGCGGTCGTAACGCCGCGCGGTGACCTTTCCCCACGGCAGCGACCGCAGCTGGTGATGCAGGCGGGGCTGGTTGGCCTTGACCACCAGCAGGTAGTGCGCCTGCTTCTCCTCCACCAGGAAACGGGCGTGCTCGCGCTGGGTGTGCAGCGCGTCGGCGGTCACCGTCACGCCGGCCAGGTCGAATGGTTCCAGCAGAGCGGCGAAGCAGGTGATCTCGTTCGTTTTGTCCGGGACCCGCAGTTGGGTGACGGTCAGTCCGGTGCCGGTCATCGCGGCCAGCAAGTGCGCGGCCGCTTTGGTGGTGGTGCGCGAGCCGCGGGCGGTCTTGCCGTCGACGGCCAGGGTGTCGGCTCCGGCGGGGTCGGCGCCGAGCAGGTCCGCGAGCCCGCCCGGGCAGACGGCGTTCAGGACGCGGCGGATGGTCGCCGCGCTCGGCGCGAGGCGGACGTTGAACACGGTCTCGGTACGGGCACCAAGACGGGCCAGGGCATCTTGCGGTGCCGCCCTGGCCCACTGGCCGATCGCCGCGAACGAGCGTGCCCCGCACAGCACGGCCGAGCAGGCGATCAGCAGCACGCTCACGAACGGGTGACGCTTCCCCCGCCGATGGCGCGGGTCAGCCAGCGTGGCCAGCCGCTCCGGCAGACGCACGAGCCCGCGGTGCTGACGCGAAGGCGACTTGATCAGACAGATGCTGGCAGACTGACGGCACATCGAAGCTCCTGTTGGCGCAGGCGACTTGGCAAGGTCACCCGCATCAACGGGAGCTTCGTTGCGTTCGTAGCGCCTCCGCCGGACACCGTCACACCGCCATGACCAGCGCACCTACGAGATCAAAACGACTTTGCAACAGCCCTGCAGCACGAGGTGCCTGGCAGATTGATGCCGTCGCTCTGGCCAGTTCTCGATGAACCCCTGGTCGGTCCCTCCTCCCACCTTTCATTGGTTCGGGC
>NZ_JBEYJD010000122.1:0-1447 GCF_040636125.1 Streptomyces sp. NPDC006733
GGCGAGTTCAACCAGTCGTTGCAACACCGGGTTGTTGCAGTGAGCGTAGCTGCTCTTCGAAGATCTCGGCCGGTGTCCGCCAGCCGAGGATCTTGCGGGGCCGGTTGTTGATTGCCATGGCGACGGCTTCGAGGTCCGTGGACGACCAACGGGAGAGATCAGTGCCTTTCGGGAAGTACTGACGCAGCAGCCCGTTCGTGTTCTCGTTTGTCGGTCGTTGCCAGGGCGAGTGGGGATCGGCGAAGAACACCTTCGTCCCGGTATCGAGGGCAAACTGAGCATGGCCCGAAAGTTCCTTTCCGCGGTCCCAGGTGAGGGTCTTGCGTAGTTGCTCGGGCAGCTGCGTCATCGACGTGGTGAGCGCTGTGTTCATCGCGATCGCGCCGTAGCCTCCGAGCGAAGGGCCGTTCTTCACGGGCGGATTCTCGCCCCAGCCCTCGAGCCGGGGCAGGTGCACCAGGAGAGTGGAGCGGCTACTGCGCTCGACGAGTGTGCCGATCGCGGAGCGGCCCGTCCCGATGATCAAATCGCCCTCCCAATGTCCGGGGACCGCGCGGTCCGCAGCCTCGGCGGGCCGTTCGCTGAGGACGACGTCCGCGGTGACGTGCCCCTGCGGCTTGTTCTGCGACCGGGCACGGGGAGTCCGCAGCGCCCGGCCGGTGCGCAGACATGCGACAAGTTCCCGCTTGAGCGCGCCACGGCCTTCGATGAACAGCGCCTGGTAGATGGCTTCGTGGCTGATGCGCATGGACTCATCATCGGGGAAGTCGGCACGAAGTCGGTGCGAGATCTGTTCCGGACTCCACGCCGTCGCCCATCGCCTGTCTTGTCGATGCGGCTTGTTCAACCCCTTCCATGGGCGTGTCTGGGGCCCTGTGACGATCGTGCCGTCGGGTCGATGGACACTGCCGGCGAGCCGCTCCTGCACATACTCGCGTAACCTGTCATTGCCTGCGAGCTTCGCGGTTTTCGGGCGCTTCGTGGCCTGCTGCGCCTTCCACTGCGCCACCAGAGCACGGTAGACCGACGTGCCGCTCCGGGTCGCCGCGTTGCGGCGCAGCTCGCGGGAGACGGTGCCCGGGTCGCGGCCGATCCTGCGGGCGATCTCGCGCACGCCGAGCTCCTGGACGCGCAGGAGCGCTATCTCCTCACGCTCAGCGAAGGACAGGTAGCGGCCGGTGGGCTCGTCCAGGCTGATCGGTGGCATGCCGCCAGCGTGACGGAACCACCGTGTTGCGACCGGACATGAAACGCCCACAACCACCGCGGCCTCCGCCGTGGTCACTCCCGACGCGATCCGCCGCCAGAAGTGGCGCTGCACCGCACGAGACGGCTCCGGCCGCCCTGGCGAACGCATCGACGGCCGCATCGCCCGATCCGCCGCCCACTGCCGTCGCGCACCCGCAGGCAGCTCCGGCACCTTCTTCTCGTCCCACCCCATCGCGCA
>NZ_JBEYJD010000123.1:0-1440 GCF_040636125.1 Streptomyces sp. NPDC006733
TCTACGGGGCGGACATCTCCAAGTCGACGATCTCCACGATCACCGACAGTGTGATGGCGGCATGACCGAATGGCAGAACCGTCCCCTGGACAGCGGGCGGTTTCCAGCGGTGGTTGCGAATTAGCTGGTCATTGGTGGTGTGAGCCATCCTTTCATGGCTTCGGCGGGTGTTTTGTCGCCGAGGACGAGGCGAGGCCGGCGGTTCAGTTGCCGGGCGACTTCTCGAAGGTCTCGGACGGTGTGGACGGACAGGTCCGTGCCCTTGGGGAAGTACTGCCGCAGCAGGCCGTTGGTGTTTTCGTTCGTCCCGCGCTGCCAGGGCGAGTGAGGGTCGCAGAAGTAGATCCGAAAGCCCGTGAAAGCTTCGATCTCCTCGTGCAATGTCAGCTCCCGGCCCTGGTCCCATGTCAGGGTTTTCCGCATCTGAGCCGGTATGTGGGCGGTCTGCGTGACGATCGCGTTGCGGACCTGCGGGGCCTTCCAACCGTCGGGCAGGTGGATGAGTTGGACGTAGCGGGTGGTCCGCTCGACCAGGGTGCCGATCGCTGAACCCTGGCCTCGTCCGATGATGAGGTCGCCTTCCCAATGTCCCGGAACTGCACGGTCGTTGACCTCGGCAGGCCGTTGGTGGATCAGTGTCATGTTCTTGATCTTGTTCGGTGTCGGGACGCCTCTCCGCTGTTTCTTGCGGCGGGTGCGGCCGGTGCGGATCTTGCCGGGGCGGCTGCCCAGCATGCCCGCAAACAGGGCCCGGTAGATCGTCTCAGCGCAGGCCCGCATCGCCGGATCACCCGCATGAGTGCGGGCGAGGAAGCGTGAGATCTGCTGGGGCGACCACCTGTCGGTGAGCTTCTCCCGAACGAGAGTCCGCAAAGGCTCTGAGCTGCGCAACCTCTCGTCCTTGGGACGGCGTCTGCGCAGAAGGGCCTGGTTGTGGGCCCACCAGGGCTGGTAGCCGACGCCGGGCCTGCTACCTCGCTCGATCTCCCGGTAGACACTCTGGAAGCTCTTGCCGACGGAGAGGGCGATGTCCTTCACGTTCCGTTTCGCGTGCAGGCCGTCGGCTATCGCGATGCGGTCGTCCTGGGTGAGGAAACGTGGTGATATCGGGCCTGGGTCTGGAACGATCATGCCTCCAGCTTCCAGGAACCACTTGGAGCCACAGCTGGTGGACACCCCCACTGCCCGGGCGGCTGCCGCACCCTTGCGGCCTTCCCTCACCAACTCGAAGTACCTCTTCTTCACCGAGCTTGGCATCCTGTTGGGCGCGTATCTGGGCAACCGAACATCCCTCTCCGGAAACGTTCGCAACCACCGATGGAACTCAAGGCGTCTACCCGGTCGCCTTCATCGACTGCGTGAACGTGAAGGTCAGGGACGGACACGTCGCCAACCGGCCCGTCTACATGGCGGTCGCGGTCACCGTCGAGGGGCATCGGG
>NZ_JBEYJD010000124.1:0-1215 GCF_040636125.1 Streptomyces sp. NPDC006733
CTAGTGCTGAATTCCTTATATGCAGTAGACATATCGTCTGCGGAGGTGTCGGGTGGGTGGTGTGGGACGGCCCCAGATCCAGGGTCCGGCGCGGGCGTTGAGTTGGAATGTCGCGAGTTCGGTGGCGTGCGTGATTTCGTCGGGTCCGGCGAAACTTTGGCCAGCGAGTGCGGCTTTGCGGAAGATGCGCCACCAGCCTTCTTGGAGGTTGAGCCAGCAAGCGCTGACGGGTATGAAGACGTGGCGGATACGGGGGTGGTCCTCGAGCCAGGTTCGGGTCGAGAGGCTGTTGTGCGAGGACAGGTTGTCGGTCACCACATAGATGTCGCCCGCAGGGTTGGCTTCCTCGAGGCGTTGGAGGAACTGCTGGTAGAAGGCACTATTGCGAGACGGGGCGGTCATGGTGACCTGCTGTCCGTCGCGGACGCGGAGGCCGCCGTAGACCCAGGTTTTCTCCGGTCCGCGGCCGTAGTCGAGCTCTGCTTTGATGCGATGTCCGTCCGGCGACCAGCCCGGCGCCGGCGGGAAGGTGCGCGGGATTACCGGTCCGAGCTCGTCGACGCAGATGACCGTCGCGTCGGCGGGCGGGCAGGTGTAGAGGCCGACGACCCGCGTCCTTTTCCCTCGAAATCCTGGTCCTTCGACCGGATCCAGGTACGGGTGCGGCGCCATCGGACGCCTTCGGCCACCAGGATTCTGCGGACCTGGGACCGGCCCACTTCGATGCCGCCGCGGCGGGCCGCCTCCGCCAGGGTGTCGAGTGTCCACTGCGGTGCCCCTGACTCGTCCTGTGCCGCCAGTTCGCCGTCCTCGTGCCTGGTCAGGCGTCCCGGTGGCTCCTGTCTGACCAGTGCGATGATCCGGGACCTCTCGGCCTCGGTAATCCGGCGCGGTCGGCCCGCGACCGGCCGGTCCTCCAGCCCTTCCACCCCCAGCTCATTGAAACGGTGCAGCCACCACCGCACCGTCTTCGCATGACACCCCAGCTCCACGGCGATCGCCGCCACCCGCAGACCGTCCCAGCTCAGAACAATGATCTGTGCTCTGAGCACCAGGTCAGCCGGTGCCTTCCGAGCTCTCGTCAGCCGGTCGATCATCAACGCCTCATCCGGACCCGAAGCAGGCCGAGCCCGCAATAATGTCGGCACCATCCACCCCCAGCGCACTCCTCAACCCGCCATTTATACCCATAAGTTGAGGAATGCAGCACTAGGG
>NZ_JBEYJD010000125.1:0-1161 GCF_040636125.1 Streptomyces sp. NPDC006733
TACTGACCTTCTACTTGTGATGTCGGTGGTGGTGACAGGTCTTGATCCTCGCGGTATGCCGTTTTCATGAGGTATGCGCAAGGTGGTGGGTTGACCGCTGAGCGGAGGGTGTTCCGGGAGCGGTTGCGTGCGGAGGCGGCCGAGGGCTTTGCTCACGGTGAGGACAGTGCGGAGATCGCCCGGCGGTTGAGGGTGCATGTGCGGTCGGTCCAGCGGTGGCGGCGGGCGTGGTCCGACGGTGGCCTTGGGGCTTTGGCCTCGAAGGGGCCGGCGTCGTTGCCGCTGCTGAGTGATGAGCTGTTCGCGGTGCTCGAGCGGGAGTTGGACAAGGGTCCGGTCGCCCATGGCTGGCCGGATCAGAAGTGGACGCTGTCGCGTATCAAGACCCTGATCGGGCGCCGGTTCCACAAGAGCTACTCGATCCAGGGGGTCGCGGTGCTGCTCAAGCGGCACGGCTGGTCGTGCCAGGTGCCGGCTCGGCGGGCGATGGAACGGGACGAGACGACGGTCGTGGGTTGGGTAAAGGACACGTGGCCGCAGGTGGAACGGTAGCGGCGGCGCTCGGGGCATGGCTGGTGTTCGAAGACGAGGCCGGGTTCACGATGACGCCGCCGACCGCCCGCACGTGGTCCCGGCGCGGCCACACACCCGTCATCACGGTCCGCGGCCGGTCCCGCCGGCGCCTGTCGATCGCCGCCCTGGCCTGCTACAAAGCCGGAGAGCGGTCCCGGCTGATCTACCGGCCGCGGCCCGATACCCGCCGCGACGGCCGCAAGAGTTTCGCCTGGACCGACTACCGCGACCTCCTGCAAGCGGCTCACCAGCAACTCGGCGGACCCCTGGTGGTCGTCTGGGACAATCTGAACACGCATCTGACGTCCGGCATGCGCGCTTTCATCGCCGAACAGGACTGGCTGACCGTCTTCCAACTGCCCGCGTACGCACCCGACCTCAACCCTGTCGAAGGCATCTGGTCCGCACTACGAGGCGGTCGGCTGGCGAATACCGCCTTCACCGACCCCGCGCACCTGATCCGCACAGTCCGCCGCGGCCTACGCGAAATCCAGTACCGCAGCGACATCATCGACGGATGCCTCACCGGCACCCGCCTCCGACCAGCCACGATCCCGCCATGACGACTTTACGCTTGGAAGGTCAGTA
>NZ_JBEYJD010000126.1:0-1026 GCF_040636125.1 Streptomyces sp. NPDC006733
ATCCCTTCCCGCGGCGCAGCAGCCCGAGTACCCCGACTCTGAGGCGTTGCGCACTGTGCTCGCGGAGCTTCAGTCGTATCCGCCGCTGGTGTTCGCCGGGGAGTGCGATCAGTTGCGTTCCCGGTTGGCGGCGGTGGCGCGGGGTGAGGCGTTCCTGTTGCAGGGCGGGGACTGTGCGGAGGCGTTCGACGCGGTGTCGGCGGATCAGATCCGCAACAAGCTCAAGACGCTGCTGCAGATGGGTGCGGTGCTCACGTACGCGGCGTCGGTGCCGGTGGTGAAGGTGGGCCGGATCGCCGGTCAGTACTCCAAGCCGCGTTCGAAGCCGACCGAGACGCGGGACGGGGTGACGCTGCCGACGTACCGGGGGGACTCGGTCAACGGGTTCGCGTTCACCGAGAAGGAGCGGGTGCCGGATCCGGAGCGGCTGAAGCGGATGTACCACGCGTCGGCGTCGACGTTGAATCTGGTGCGGGCGTTCACCACCGGTGGGTACGCGGATCTGCGGCAGGTGCACGCGTGGAACCAGGACTTCGTGAAGTCCTCGCCGTCGGGGCAGCGCTACGAGGCGTTGGCGCGGGAGATCGACAACGCGCTGAACTTCATGGCGGCGTGCGGGACGGATCCGGCGGAGTTCCGGACGGTGGAGTTCTACGCCTCGCACGAGGCGCTGCTGCTGGACTACGAGTCGTCGCTGACGCGGGTGGATTCGCGGACCGGGGCGTTGTACGACACCTCGGGGCACATGGTGTGGATCGGGGAGCGCACCCGGCAGTTGGACGGGGCGCACGTCGAGTTCGCGTCGAAGATCCGCAATCCGATCGGGATCAAGCTGGGTCCGACGACGACGCCGGAGGAGGCGTTGACGTACGTCGACCGGCTGGATCCGGAGCGGGAGCCGGGGCGGCTGACGTTCATCGTGCGGATGGGTGCGGACAAGGTCCGTGACAAGCTGCCGGTGCTGGTGGAGAAGGTCACCGCGTCGGGTGCGCAGGTCGCGTGGGTGACCGACCCGATGCACGGCAA
>NZ_JBEYJD010000127.1:0-1014 GCF_040636125.1 Streptomyces sp. NPDC006733
CAGTTGAATCCGCCTTGCGACCCGGCATCGGAATGATGGATCAACTCACCTACCTGGTGCGGGTGTTCATCACGGTCGCGTTGCCACAGAGCCATGTCCAGGGCGTCCAGAACGAGCCTGGTCTCCTTCGACGTGGCAGCGGACCAGCCGACTATCCGGCGGGAGAAGGTGTCCACCACGAAAGCAACGTAGACCACTCCCGACCAGGTGCTGATGTGAGTGAAGTCCGCGACCCAGCAGCGGTTCGGGGCCGGCGCGACGAAGTTGCGGTCCAGCAGGTCCGGCGCCCGCTCGACGGAACTGTCCGGGATCGTGGTGATGATCTTCTTCCCGCGAACCGCGCCGGAGACACCGAGTTCCCGCATGAGTCGTTCGACGGTGCACCGGGCCACGATGTGGCCCTGGCGGTGCAGCTCACGCCAGACCTTCCTGGCCCCGTAGACACGGTAGTTGGCCTCGAAGATCTGCCGGATGAGCGGCTTCAGCTCGGCATCGCGAACCGTGCGGGCCGCCGGGGCCTGGAGTCGTTTGTGGTGGGCGTAATAGGTGGAGGGGGCGATCTTGCAGTCGTGCTCGGTGAGTACGCGGCAGATCGGCTCGACACCGCCGAAGCGGGCCCGGTGCTCGTCGATGAACGCTACGAGCGTGTGTGTGGCCGGTCGAGCTCGGCCGCGAAGAAACTTGCCGCGGCTTTCAAGATGTCGTTCGCCCGCTTCAGTTCGGCGATCTCCTTCTTCATCGCCTTGATCTGCGCGGACTCCTCCGTAGTCGTCCCCGGCCGCTGCCCGGAGTCGATCTCGTCGCGCTTCACCCAGTTCCGCAGGGTCTCGGCCGAACCGATGCCCAGCTTCTGGGCGACCGATCGCAGTGCGGCCGACTCGTTCGGATAGTCACTACGTACCTCGGCGACCATACGGACCGCTCGTTTGCGCAGCTCAACGGGATAGGAGGAAGGACGTGCCATGACTCAATCCTTTCACGGAATCGAGTCTCTATCGAACACGGTGCGGTTCA